>JANYEE010000260.1 GCA_025363275.1 Burkholderiales bacterium
GCGTTGGGTACGTAGGATCGGAGTGGCTGTGTTGCTGTGCAGCACATCAGCCTGGGGGGGCGAGAATCTGGTGATCGGGTTCATGGTGTCCAGCGGCAATCAGCGCACGTTCTGGGATACAGAAGTAATCCAGAAATTCAAGGAGGCCAACCCGGACGTGCAAGTCACCCAGCTCGTGCGCGGGCAAGAGGCTTACAAAGCTGGTTTCGTGAAGATGCTGCAAAGTGATGCGGTTGACGTGGCCTTCTGGTTCGCTGGTGAGCGGCTCTCCCAAGTGGTGGATAGTCAACTGCTTCGCCCGTTGGATGATCCCGATGTCAAATCCGCCGTGGTCCGCAACTTTGTGGAATCGACGGTGGCGGCCACCAGCATCCGATCCAAAATCTACGCCTTGCCCTTGTCGTATTACGGCTGGGGTTTCTACTACCGCAAGTCGCTGTTTTTGCAGTTGGGCTTGCAAGCGCCAGCAACCTGGGCTGATTTTCTAGACTTGGGGCGCAAGCTCAAGGCGGCTGGCATTGCGCCCACAGCCGTTGGGGCGGCAGAGGGGTGGCCTGCCGCAGCCTGGTTTGACTATTTGAACTTGCGGATGAATGGGCTGGATTTTCACCGCAAGTTATTAGCCGGTGAAGTGCGTTTTTCTGATCCCAGAGTGCGCGAAGTTATGGCGCAGTGGAAGCGCCTGCAAGACCTGGGTTTTTTTATGCGCGATACGCTGGATAAAACCTGGGATGCACCGCTGCCCTACCTGTACCGCAATTTAGTAGGCATGGTGCTGATGGGTGGTTTCGCCTCGGCCAAGTTCCCACCCCAACTGGCGGACGATATAGGCTTTTTCCCTTTTCCCGCCATCGCCCATGTGCCGCAGTACGAAGACGCACCCTTGGACGTGCTGGTGCTTCCCAAAACCGGCAAGAACACCAACGCAGCCCACCGGTTCCTGGTGTTTTTGGCCAGCAGTGGCGCACTCAATAGCTACAACATGCGGGCCAATCAATTGTCTCCACTGAAGAGTTTTCAGGCGTCTGCCCACAACGTAGGCGAGGTCGCTGCGCTGCAGTCGGCTAAGGCCATCGCCTTTTACTTTGACCGTGACGCCAAGCCACAATTGGTGGAGCCCGCGTTCGCCGCCTTCAAGCGGTTCATGACGCCTCCTTTTGATGTGGATCAGGCAATCTCTGCACTGGATCGGGCGGGTAGCCATGGAGCCCACTGAAGGCTCTCCCAAGCTCCTAAGAAGTGACTTTGGCAGCTTTTTTGAGGTAATTCACCGTGTAGCCCACGTATTTCCTGCCTGTGTAGCTATAAAAGTTATAGCAATTTATAGCGCGAACGCAGTTTGTAGCTCGACTGCCAAGTGGATGCACTGCGGTGCTTGAAGGTTAGGGTTAATTGACTGTGGCACGGTAACCGCGGTACGTCGCGGGGCTGGAATTCGTTGGTGAAGCCCTAAGTTATGCCCGCGCACACCGCAGCTAGCGCTGATGCGCAGCGTAATTCTCCTGAACCTGCCACGTGGTGGATGAGCCCGCCTATGTCTTGCAATTCTTTCACTATTTTTGTATGAATTGGTAGCTGAACGTGAGCGCCATCGCGCTGCAAGCCATCGGCAATCCAAGGTAGATCAGGTTCCAAAAGCAGCGTCATGGCGTACCGCGCGTGCAGTTCCCGCGCGCGCGGGTACAAAGATGTGTCGCCAAACACAAACTCGCTGTACACCGCGGTGAGTAATGGCGCTGTGTCACAAAAAACGTAGCGCTGACGGTGGCGAGTGGCCTCTTCTAGTGACGCCATCTCATCACGCGCTTGTTGTTCGAGTATGTCGATCTGCTCGTGCTGCGCGGGCGTGCGCCCCAGCGCATCGCAAAAGAGTCGCAAACGTTCGGGCACCCATCGGCTAGATAATTCTTCTGCCAGGCGCTGGGCCAGTGTGGTCTTGCCCGTGCACTCCGCGCCTATCAGGCAGATCAGTTGCGGTTCAGTCTGCGGCATGAACTAGCGCGGGTAGGCGTACGGTCATACGGCGGTTCCATCCCATCCAGCCCCAAATGGCCAGGCCCCAGAAGATGGCATACAGCACGACGGTCAGCGTCAGACCCTTAAAGGCAAACAGCGCAATGCTGGCCGTGTTGACGATCAGCCACACAGGCCAGTTAGCAATAAACTTGCGCGCCAGTAGGTAAGTACCCACGATACTGCCGGCGGTTACAAAGCCGTCCGCCCACACCGCGTCCGAGTCGGTGATGCTACGCAGTAAAACTGCACAGACCGCCCACAGCATGCCCCATGCGAGAGCGGTAACGCCAACACCACGGCGTGATAGCTGACGGATTGCCAAGCGTGCTTCGCTGTTGTCGCCATGGCCCTTGAGCCATTGTGTCCACCCCCACACGGCCGTCACTGCGAAGAACACATTGACCCCAGCCTCGCCGTACAGCTTGCTGGCGAAAAAAAGCCAAGCGTAGAGTCCACTGGCGATAACCGTGAGTGGCCACCCCCAGTGGATTTCAAGCACATTGCAGGCGATATTGGCCAGCGCCAGCACAAAGGCCAGCACCTCTAGCCAAGTCACCGGGGTACCCAGAAGTGTGAACGCGGTGTCCAACATACCAAGCGCTTCTTAAAAGTCCAGCGCTACGCTGGCTCGCACCGTGCGCGGGGTGGACGGGAACAGGTACACACCACCCCAGGATTGGGTCGGTGCCTCGCGCCAGTAGGTGCGGTCGGTTGCGTTCTCGACGCCGAGTTGCCAGCGTACGGCCTTGCCACTGACGCGGTGGGCGTACGCCACACCCGCATCCAGTTGCACTGCCGAGGGCAGTGTGGTGCTGCCATCCGCATTGGCAGTTTTGCCTTCTTCATAGCCCAGTAAGCCATGCACTGAGAGTCCTGGCAGAGCCGCGAGCTTGTAATCCGCAAACACCGAGGCCTTGCGCTTGGGCACATTGGTGATGCGTTGCCCGACCAGTGCCGGGTCGAGTGCCTGCACAAACTTGGCATCCAGCACGCTGAGCGTGGATTGCACCGAGAGCTGCGGCGTTAAGCGACCTTGCAGCGCCAACTCCAGCCCCTGGTGGCGGGCTTTTTTGGCGCCCACGATGCGGGTGGGCAAACCAGAGGCCGAGAGCTGGTCATCCGCGTAAGGTTTTTCAATGGAAAACAGTGCGGCCGACAGGCTGACGCGGGGTTCGATTAGCCATTTCCAGCCTAATTCAACCTGCTTGCTTTTCAGCGCGGGCAGGGTCTCGCCATAGTTCACAAACTGAGTAGGCCGGTTGGGTACCGATTCCAGTTCCACGCCCTGGCCCCACGACGCGTACACGTTGTGCGCAGCGCTCAATTGCCAACTGGCTGCCACCCAGGGGGTGGTGATGGTTTGGTCAAACGCCACAGCGCGTGAGCCGTCGCTGCGCGCGCTGCTGCGCGACAACGCGGTGGTACGCAAACCCGCCAGGGTTTGCACATTCGTCGTCACGTCGGTTATCAGGGTCACAAATCCGTCGACTGAACGCTGGCGGCTGTTGGTGTTTTTGTCGGTCAGCGTGGGGTCTGCGGGCAGCGACACCGGTGCGTAAATGTTAGTGCTTCCTACATAGTTGTAGGCTTGCAGGGCAGGCAAGTCATCGCGGTTGCCCCGGCCACTCACGCCCAACGTGATCTGGTGGCCCAGGCCTAGCCAGTTCAATGCGCGGCTGGCCCGAGCATCCCA
This sequence comes from Burkholderiales bacterium, assembly GCA_025363275.1. GTDB lineage: Bacteria > Pseudomonadota > Gammaproteobacteria > Burkholderiales > Burkholderiaceae_C > Allorhodoferax. Next base: position 3,710 of record JANYEE010000260.1, read on the forward strand.
GCCCCAAGCGGTGCGCTCTTCGCCTTCGCTACGGAAATCGTAGACATCCACATCACCATTCGCGCACAGACCGGGATACACGTAGGTAGCGGCATTGCTGCAACCATCGGGGAAGGCAATACGGTCATGGACCAGCGTGCGCTGCATTGCCAATGACGCTTGTGCATTCCAGACACCGCCCAGCTGCGTTTTCACACCCACCTGAAACACCGTGTTGGTGGCTTCAAAGGGCAAGGACCAGCTCTGGTCATTAAGGTTCAAACGCGGATTGATGGTCGGTGGCAGGGTCTCACCCACGCCATCGCCACTGGTGTCCAGCAAACCCAGGCCGGGCACTGACGGTTGGCGCTTGTGGTGGTATTCCACGTCTACCGTCACGCTGGTTTGTGCGCTGAGGGGTTGCAGCAATGCCAGGCTGGCAAATTCACGGCTGCCGCTGGCCCGGTTGAAATGCGACTGCAGATTCTCGGCGGCCAGGTTCAAGCGCACACCGGTGCTACCCCAGCGGCTATTGCTATCGAGTTGCAGCTTGGTACCACCGTTGTTGTCAGTACCCAACTGCACGGTGTTGAACGCGTCGGCCACTGGCACTTTGGTCACGTAGTTCACCAGGCCGCCGGGCGAGGACACGCCCGATTGCATACCGGCTACGCCTTTGAGTACTTCAATGCGCTCTTTGTTTTCGAGCGCGAGCGGGGTGTAGTTGGAAATGGCCACGCCGTTGCGGCGGTAGTTGCTGGTCGGGTCTAGCAAAAAGCCGCGCACGCTCATGTTTTCCACATAACCCGTGGTGTTGTAGCTGTCTGCCAGCGAGGCATCGAGTTTGATCGCCTGGGAGAGCATGGATGTGCCGGTGGCCGACAGAATGTCGGAGCCTAGTACCGAAATACTCTGCGGCGCTTTAAACCACGAGAGCCCGAGCCCACCGACGTCACCGGCCTGGGCATCGAGCACAGGTGCCGCTCTGCCTGTGACTGTTACATCGGTAAGTGCAGTGTTGTTTTGTTGGGCCTGGACCGCAGTGGCCAGGCAAATAGCCAGCGCGGTTGCGCCAGCGACGGGAGTCAGTTTGAAATGGAGCGCCATCGAATTTCCTGTGTCGACGGCAGGGGAGTGCAGCAATGCCAAATAAGCCCGTAAAGGCCTTGGCATTTTTATCACGCTTCCCTGCGCAAGTATTACCTTGATCAAGTTCCAGGGTGTTATCTCAGCCGGCCGTCTTGCGACAGCCAGCACCCCTAGCGTTTACGAGCCGGTATCAGCCGTCTCGAGCAGGAATTGTAGGGGCTAACCCAAGGGTCGACAGATATGATGCTTTTTTAAGCCCATTCAACAGGTGCACACCATGTACAACCCATCCCATTTTGCAGAGAGCCGGCCCGACGTCCTGGGCGCACTGATGGCTGCACACCCCCTGGCTACGCTGGTCACGCTGTCGCAGGGGCAACTGGTTGCGAATTACGTCCCGCTGCTGCTACGCCGCGATGAAACACCATTTGGAACACTGATTGGCCATGTGGCCCGCGCAAACCCTGTCTGGAGTGCTATAGATTTAGGAGTGGATGCCTTGGCGTGCTTTCAGGGGCCCCAGCGGTACATCAGTCCGTCGCTGTATGCCAGCAAGGCCGAGCACGGCAAGGTAGTGCCTACGTGGAACTATGTGGTGGTGCAGGCCAGCGGGCCTTTGACGGTGCATGACGATGCTGACTGGATTCACGCACAGGTGTCCGCGCTCACGCAGCATCTGGAGTCGGACCGCGAGAAGCCCTGGGCAGTAGACGATGCGCCGCGCGCGTATACCGACACCATGATCCGGGCGCTGGTGGGTATTTCAATCCCGGTGGTCACCATCGCCGGCAAATGGAAAGTGAGTCAGAACCAGCCCCCAGCGAATAGGGATAGTGTGGCTCAGCAGCTGGGGCAGTCTTCTTTGGATGCGGACCAGGTTATGGCAGATTTGGTTCGGGGCACAGCGGGTGGCGCACGAAAGTCGTAGTTCCTGATAACTGACTCAGGCCGGCGTTTGGATACGTCCGTCGGCATGGCGCGCAAACCGACCTTTATCCCGCGGATGTGTGGGGTCGCTGGGGCCCCAGGGCCAGCCACCGAACTGGGTGCGGCGGTAGTCGTCAATCGTCTGCTGGATTTCTGCTGTGGTGTTCATCACAAACGGACCGTACTGCGCCACGGGCTCTGCAATCGGGCGGCCCTGCAGAACCAGCAGTTCAGCGGTAGTGACGCCATTCACTAATTCGACGGATTCATCGGCACGCACTTCAATGGCATGGTTGGGCTCGACTACTCTGCCGTTGAGGGTGAGGCTGGTGCCCGCAAAAAAGTACAGCTGGCGGCGCGTGCTCGCATGGGCTGCAGGCGACAGCGTCCACTGCGCGTGGGGTGCTATTTTGAGGGTGCAGATTCCCAAATCACTGTCCGGCTCGCTAGCCCAGGAGTCGGGTGGTGGCGTGAGGCTGGGCGTGTGGTCCCATGTGCCGGTAATGCACACCTGCTCGGTCGTGCGGCCTGCCGCGTCGAGCCGTGTAAACCGGGGTATGTTCTCATTCCACAGCATCGTGAAGTGCGGCTCGGCCATTTTGTTTTTGGCTGGCAGGTTCAACCAGATTTGAAATAACTCAGTGGGGTTGGGCGCATCGGCCTTGACTAGCGGAAACATCTCGCAGTGCACGATGCCTCTGCCAGCCGTGAGCCACTGCACATCGCCACCGCCAAACCGTGCGATGGCTCCCAAGGAGTCTGAATGGTCAATCAGGCCTTTGCGGACGATGGTGACCGTCTCAAAGCCGCGGTGCGGGTGGGCCGGGAAGCCGGGCACCTTTTCTCCGTGGTACATGTTCCAGCCGTCCTTGCCAGCAAAGTCCTGACCCAGATTACGCCCGGTCAGCGCAGCATCAGGTCCCATCTGTCCATTGCCGCGGGGGTAGGCATCGTTGTGGTGAACACAAAACAGAAACGGGTCGATAGTAGGCCAGGGGGTATTTCCCAAGGCTTGCAGGTTGAGGATGGTGGACATAGACATGAAGGTATTTCAAATAAAGCGACCCCAGATTGTCACCCTCTGGGCTGATTTTTGCCCACCATGCCAGTCTAGCCCTCTGTGCGCACTAAGATAGCTTGATGCTGAGATTTGTAGTTTTTCGTGGTGTGCTGGTGGTCGCCTTGGGTCTGGGGATGTTCGCGGTGGGTGCGTGGCAACGCCAGGGCCTGGAGCATCAACAGCGGGGACAAATGGCGCAAGCGGTGTGGCCAGCGCCCGTTGGTCTGCAGCCGGGTGGCTGGACGCTGGAGGCCCGCGGCAGTATTCCCATGCCCGCTGGCACTCTAGCAGCCCATGCCAGCAATCTGCTGGCCATGCCGCCTGGCGATCCGGCTGCGCTGACCGCTTTTTGGTTTGCTGGCGACCGGGAGAGCGCTCCGAATGTGCAAATCGCCGCATCGCAGTGGAGCCGGACCCGCCAGCAGTGGACGCCTGCCCGTTTTGTGGTGAACCGCCATGTCGCAGGCTTGGAATTGGGGCACGGCCTGCGACGCTTGGGCAACCCGGTTGCATGGTTGGATGGTGACGGGCGCATGCATTTATTTGTGGTTGCTACGGGCTGGGGCGGATGGGCTGCCTCGCGTGTCTTGCAGTTGCGGCAAACCAGTGTCAGTGCTGATCTGCAGGATTTGCGGTTTGAGCCCGTACGCGTTCTGCCGCTGTCGTGGCTTTGGAATATCAGCTACTTGGTGCGCAATCCGCCTTTAACGCTAGCGGACGGCGGCATGGTCCTGCCGGTTCACTTTGAACTGGGTACGAAGCACGCCAGTGCCTTGCACTTTGACGCCCAAGGTGAGTATGTGGGCTTGGTGCGACTATCCATGCTCCATGATCGGCTGCAGCCCACCCTGGTGATGCAGTCGCCTACGGATTGGTGGGCTTTTATGCGGGTGCAGCGCGAACAGGGAAAAATTGCAGTGGCGCGTACCCTCGATGCCGGGCGCAGTTGGACGGATCAACCTGATTTGCCCCTGGACAATCCAGATGCAGCGGTGGCGGGTACGGGGCTGGCGCCCAACCGCATGGTCTTGGCCTACAACCCGTCTACCCAAGGGAGAGCAGCACTTTATTTGGGTGAATCAGGTAATGGTCAAAATTGGTCGGTAGCTGCAGCCCTAGACAAGGGAATCGAACCCGATGAATATTCTTATCCCGCGATGGCCTGGAGCAGTGGCAAGCTTTGGGTAACCTACACCGCAGACCGAACCCACATCCAGTGGCAACGGTTTACGCCGTCTGCAACCAGCAGCCGGGTGGTTCCATGATGGATTGGCTGTTATCTACGCAGAACGACGCAGCACGCTTGCCTGCATTGCTCTGGCAGCAAGGGTGGCTGCGTGCAGGGTGGGCCGTGGTGTTGGCATGGTGTGCGGTGGGGCTGGCGGGTCGGTTCACTCCGAGTCGTACCGTCAAAATAGTGCTTGCTGCTTGTGCTGCAGTGTGGGTGGGATGGCCCGGTCCTTGGGGCGCCGCCTATTGGCTGGGTTTGGCCTTTCAGGCGCCCAGTGTCACCACCGTTTTGTTGTGCGCGCTGTGGTTGCTGCGTAGGCTTTCAGGGTCTGTTGATTCGCGCCCGGAGTCTAGGGTTTGGTCTGGATCTGCGATTGTGTTGGCGGTGTACGGCGTGGCCTCTGGTTGGGTGCTCTTGATGGATACCCTGGGCGTATTCCCTGTTTCACTGTTCAATATGGGCTTTGGTGCAGCGGCACCAGCCATAGTAATCACTGCTGCGCTGCTTATCTGGGGTGTTCAAAAAGCAGTGTATTCCGTGCAAGAAGTCTGTGCGCTGGCGCTCGGTGTTTTTCTGTTCATGGCTTTTCGATTGCCGACAGGTAATGTATTTGACGCCATTCTTGATCCTGCTTTGTGGATAGCTCTGCACATTGCTTTATTGTGGCAATGGTCATTGCGTGTCCAGACCAAGTCGTAGACGAAAAAAAACCTGCGCGGTTTGCACCACACAGGTTTTTGTTCGAAATCCGCAGGCGCAAGGCCTGCCGAAGTCAAATTAGAACGTGTAGATCACGCCGACAGCAAAAGCGTTACGTGTCTCAGTACCCATGCCATTGGCCTTACCCAGCTTATCGGCGCTGCCGATGTCGAGGTAACCATAAGTGCCCTTGAAGATTTCCTTATTCACGAAGAACTCGGTAGCCATGCTTCCGTTGTCAGCGTTGTTCTGGGACATTTGCAGACCTACATTAAAGCCAGCAACTGGAGCGGAGATACCGAAGCTGGGACCATAGGCATAGCCAGAATTTGGCTTACCACCATTGGGGGCTGTTGTGCTGCTAACGTAGCCAGCATAAGAATAACCCAAAGCAATCTTGGCAAAACCCATGTCGTAGCTTCCGATGATGAGTCCACGGTCGTCATTTTTTTCGGTTGTCTGACTTTGAGCAGCCACCGATACCGACATGGGCCCAGCGACGTATGTCAATGCAGCACCGACGGTGTCTTTTGCACCGGGGGTATTGCCCTTAGGCTGCAAGCTCACCTGCAGCTTGAAGTCGGCAACGACTGGAGAGATGTACTGCAAAGAACGGCTCTGACGACCGACGCCCAGAATGCCGGTTCCAGCATTGCCCCAAGCGCTGGCGGCATTAGCTGCGCCATTGGCGTCGTAACCAATCACGGTTTGGAAAATCACGTCGTCTTGGCGACCCAGACGCACTTCACCGAATGAACCAGAGAAACCAGCCCATGCTTGGCGTCCGAAGAAACCATCACCATTCGCGTCGTTCGCGATTGAGCCATTGCTCTTGATACCAGAGCTTTCCAATCGGAAGTTTGCCTTGATACCAGGCGCAACATTTGTGCTGCCCTTCAGGCCGAACTTGGATGTGGAGTTACCTTGGTTACCGCCAGCACCGCCGTTATCGCCGCCGGAGAAAAAGTCTTCTTTCTGTCCAGGGAATGCAATTTCGTTTTTGCCATAGCTCATGTCAATCAGGCCGTAAAGGGTGACTTCAGCTTGGGCTGCACCAGCCAGACCGAGGAGAGCTGCAACTGCGAGAACTTTTTTCATAGGTTACTTTCTAAGGTTAGGGTTAACACTGACGCGAATTGTATAGAGTCCGATTACTTTTTCACGTAAACGTCACGTAAAAGTGGCATAAGTGCAACGGTTTGGCCCACCAATCCGTTGCTATCTTGCTGAATTTGCACCGAGTTAGTGCCTGTTAGTGCCGATCAACCATTCCTTGCGGAAAAGCCACAGATTAGGATACCAGAGGTTATCGAGGCTGATCTCACCCGATTTGTGGCGGCTCTTGACGTGCCATCTCCACCCCAGCAGTTCGCAGCCAGGAATACAACTGGGCGTCGCTTCAGCCGACTCATCCTGGAGCCAGACCACCGCGTCAAACTCGCTCAGCAGAAAGTTAAGCCGCTCTTGGGGCGGCATCTCAGGATGAAACGCCCCCGTGTTGCGGCCCTCCGCGTCATAGGGCGTGATTCGCGCGCCGGGGAGCACCAAGTGAAAACGCTCGAACTGCCCCGTAAATCCGTTGGGCACTGCAATGCGCAGGTGTTGCATGCGCAATTGAAGTTCAGGGCTGTAACTTGCTTCTGGCTGGCTCAGGGGCTGCACCATGGCGCTAAAGGTTCCGTAAACAGCCAAAACAGCTCCCAAAGCGGCCGCTTTTCCATTTTTAATGCCAAAACCGGCTATGGCCCAGGTAAAACCTGCCCCAGCAGCTATCAAAATGATAGTAACTTGGATGGGGCTCGCAATGCCTAAGCTACCCATGACCCAGCCAATGCGCCCCAGAATGACAAGCGCCGGTAGACAAATGGCTAGCGTTATCCAAAACCAGGATTTGCCGATGCGGTCCCAGGTCCAAGCCAGGGCCATCGCCAAGGCCGGCATCGCCGGTATGACGTAGCGTGCGGACCGCTGGCTTGGCAATGTGAAAACAATCAACCAGACCACTAACCAGACCAGAATGATTCTGTGGGTGTTGGGCATCGCGAGGTAGGTGCTGCGTTTGAATGCTGCAGGGGCGACGGCCCAAACAAGGCCCAGCACGATGAAGAAAAGCAATCCCGCATTCTCTGGATAGGCGAACAATTGGGTCCACATTGGGTAGGCGCCAAATAGGGCGGCGTGCCAATAGCCTTGGCCACCTGACATTTTGCCGGCGTTCTCCGCCACGATGAACTCTTGCCACACTGCGACGGGGTCGGGGTCCAGCACGAACCAAAGGGAGAAAATGCCCAGACCGATGACGGTGCTACAACCCACGCCGACTGTCGCACGCAGCGTGTGGGTCCAGCGCCATTGTGGTTCGCTGGCCAGAATGGCGACCCACAATGTAGCCGCCGCCGGGGCAATTAGCGCAAATGATTTGTAGGCTGCACCCAGACCAAATGCCAGACCGATCAACGTGTAGTGGAGCCAGTTAAAGATGGCAGGCTGGGCGGTGGGAATAACGGGTGCGGAGATACGCTTCCATAGCAGCCACCACATGGGCAGTGCCAACCAGAAGGTTTCCGGTGCAGAGGTGAGGTAAACGCGGCCATACCGAAATGTTGAAAAAAACAGCAGGTAAAAAACGGTGGCCAGGCAGGCCTCCCGTAAGCGGCCACTGATCTTGAAGGTGAAGAACGCTAGCAAGCCGGTTGTGGCAAAGGTGTAAAAAATACTGGGCAGGCGCAAGATCCACAAACTCCAGGCCTGTCCCCATTGGCCTACGACCATGGCTTGCCAGAACAGCAAAGGGGGTTTGGTGTTGCGCGTATCAATGATCTCGGACTGGAGGGGCAGCCAGTGGCCGGACTCGGCGGTCATGCGGGCGATATGGATGTAGACCATCTCGTCGCCATTGGTGGGCGCGTAAAAGCTGTCAAGCCCGTAGAGGTAGAGCAGGGCAGACAGGACCACCAAGATGAGCCACCCAGCGGACTGGCGCAGTGAAGAAGCGGACGCCGTCATGGATGGGGGCGGAGAAGCGCTCAGCGGCGCTTGAATGTCCATTTGTCGTTGGCCAAAAAGTTGCTGACGCTGGCGATCACGATGGCCACGATATTGGCCAAACGATAGTCCATGCTGCCCGACAACAGCAGCGTCAGACCATATTGCAAAGCACTGCCGAAACCGGATGCTGTAGCGTACTGGCCAAATTCCTGGAGCAAATGCGGGGAACTGCTAACTTTGTGTGCTCCAGCATTGGCGTGCGCTTTGACTCGGTCGGACCAGGTCCACAAACGGTTCCAGGTGAAGTTGTTGACTGTGGCTACGGCAATGGCCAATGCGAGTGAAAAGTAAGGCTTTTTGTCGGCCGACTCAATGGCGTAAAAAATATATTCGTGCCCCAAGTGCAACATCGCCAGATTGACCACGGTGCCACTGGCGCCCACGATGCCGAACTTGATGTAGCGGAATTGCTCGATCCAACGCAAAAGCGCCAGCACGCGATGTGCAGCGCTCTGCTGCCCCGATGGCATGTCGGTCATGGCAAGGTGGGCTCAAGTGCCCTTGTGTGGCCAAGAAACTGCAGCGCATCGGCTAGCACGGGGTCTGGCGCAATGCGTTTGAGGCACTGGTTGTCGCCATCGCAAAAAGTCAGGCGGTGGTTGTAGGCAGACAAGCAGGGCGAGCAGGCAATACCGCTTTCCAGCACTTTGGTGCGTGTCCCAAGCGGACCATACAGCCTGCCGGTCTCGGGACCAAAAAACACCAGGGTCTGAATCGGTGTGACCGTGGCAAAGTGGCCTGGCCCACCATCATTGGTGATGAGCAAATCGGAAGCATGGAACAGCATCAGCAATTCCCGGATGCTGCGGGTGTAGCCGGTCAGGTCAATACAGGCATCGCTGCGAATTTGGGCCATTAGGTCCTTGGCCAGATGGGCATCGTCTTTCAGGCCAATCAAGCCCACTGCAAACCCGGCTGCGCACAGGCCCTGGGCTACGCGCGCATAGTGGTCTGCAGGCCAGGCCCGCTCGGGCAGAATGCCGCCGCCTGCGTACACCAAGACCAGTTTGCGGTTGGCGGTGACCGGGTGGTCGGTCTGAACCTGGGTACGGTAGGCCAGGAGCTCTGCCGCACTGAATTTCACGGACAGTTCCGTATCTACGGGCAGATTTCGAATGGCAGCTGCCTTATTGCGCGGGGCGTTTCCCTCGGATTGCAGGGCATCGACCAACGATAAAAACTGCTTACTGATGTGCTGGTAGGGGTTGTAGGGAATGGCGTGATTGATAAAACTTCCGCGGTACAAGCCTTCTTGGGTGTGCGGCGTGAAGCCGACGCGCACGGGCGCGCCGGTACTGAAAGACAGCAATGCGCTGACACGTGAGAAAAGCTCGCAATCAATGACGGCATCCAAGCCCAACTTGCGCATCGCCAAGCTTACTTTCAGGATATCGCGAATCAGTGACCCCCCCGAGCGGTCATCCAAGGTGTGCATGTTCTCTGGCTGCGTGAGCGACAGCAGTCGTGAGACTTCCTGGTTCTTTTTAAGTTGCAGAACGTGAATGGCAGCACCAGGGTATTTGCGGCGCAACTCGGCAAACATCGGACCCGCCAAAACGATACTGCCCATTTCGGAGAGCAGGATCACCAGAATATTTTTGGGTGTTTTTCCGATTTGCGGCGGCGCGCCAATCACACTGGTAAATCGCACCCATGCAGACACACCACTGCACAGCAGCTGGCCAAACCAGCGGTCAATGAAGCGTTGTGTCTGCAGTTTCATAGACGATTACTTTAGGCCTGCCGCTGCGCGCAATACTGGAGCTTTGTCGGTGCGCTCCCATGTGAATTCAGGCTCCTCGCGCCCGAAGTGGCCATAGGCGGCCGTCTTTTCATAAATAGGGCGCAGCAAATCCAACATCTGGATGATGCCCTTGGGCCGCAGATCAAAGTGTGCGTTGACCAATGCTGCAATCTTGTCGTCAGAAATCACACCTGTGCCTTCGGTGTATACGGTCACATTCATGGGCTTTGCCACGCCAATCGCATAGGCCACTTGAATTTGACACTGTTTGGCCAAACCTGCGGCGACGATGTTTTTGGCCACGTAGCGGGCTGCATAGGCAGCAGAGCGGTCCACTTTTGTGGGATCTTTGCCCGAGAAAGCACCACCACCGTGGGGACAGGCGCCACCGTAGGTATCCACAATGATTTTTCGTCCGGTCAGGCCGCAATCGCCTTGCGGGCCCCCAACCACAAAGCGGCCTGTGGGGTTCACCAGGTAGCGCGTGTCTTTCAGCCACTCAGCTGGCAGCACCGGCTTGATGATTTCTTCAATTACCGCGTCGATGAATTCCTGCTTCATCGTTGCGCCGTTGCTCATCTCCGGGCTGTGCTGGCTGGAGAGCACCACGGTGTCGATGCTGTGCGGCTTGCCATCCACATAGCGCATCGTGACTTGACTCTTGGCGTCCGGGCGCAAGAAGGGCAGGCGGCCGTCTTTGCGCAATTGGGCTTGGCGTTCGACTAAACGGTGGGCGTAATAGATAGGCGCGGGCATCAGCTCAGGCGTTTCATCGCAGGCGTAGCCAAACATCAGGCCTTGGTCACCAGCGCCCGTGTTCAGGTGGTCGTCGCTGGCATGGTCTACGCCCTGGGCAATGTCGTTGGATTGCTTGTCGTAGGCTACCAGGACCGCACAACCCTTGTAGTCGATGCCATATTCGGTGTTGTCGTAGCCAATGCGTTTAATAGTGTCGCGTGCCACCTGGATGTAATCCACATGGGCGTTGGTGGTGATTTCACCCGCCAATACGACCAAACCGGTGTTGCACAAGGTTTCTGCTGCTACGCGTGACTTGGGGTCTTGCTTAAAGATCGCATCCAAAATCGCGTCCGAGATTTGGTCTGCCACCTTATCGGGGTGGCCTTCGGACACTGACTCGGAAGTAAAGAGAAAATCGTTCGCCATAGTAGGTTGCTCCAATAAACATCAAGTCGCGTTGCTTGGGCTTGTGGACCGTCGGCGAACGCTTTAGCAGATTCGTCAAAATTGACAGGGCACAATGACGACCTATATCAAGATCTTCTTTATGCGGGTCGCCCTGCAAGTAGTTCTGTAACTCAGCGACGAGAAGAATTTTAGCCCAGACATGCGCCTGCTTTTTAAAGTGTTGTCTTTCCTGCCGCTGGTGGTTTTGCACGGCTTGGGCTGGGCGTTGGGCTGGGGGGCCTTTCTACTGTCAGCCACGTACCGCGGTCGGTTGATTGCCAATGCGCGGCAGGCAGGCGTAGTCCGCGCCAGTTGGATGAAATCAGTGGGTGCTGCGGGTCAATTGGTGGCCGAACTGCCGCGCTTGTGGGTAGGGGCAACTGTGCCAGTGGAGTGGAGCGGTGAGGCCTACATTGAAGATGCGCTGCGTTTGGGTAAAGGAATCTTGTTTTTGACGCCGCATCTTGGCTGCTTTGAAGTGACGGCGCAGGCCTACGCTAGCAAATTTGGCCAACATGGTCGCCCCATTACTGTGTTGTTTCGCCCACCCCGTCAATCGTGGTTGCGTTCGTTGGTCGCACTAAGCCGTGAGCGCCCAGGTTTGAAAGCTGCTCCCACCACTTTAGCGGGTGTGAAACAAATGGTGCGGGCCTTGAAGGTGGGTGAGTGCGTGGGCTTGTTGCCCGACCAAGTGCCGCCTGATGGGCAGGGTGAGTGGATCCCCTTCTTCGGTAAAGATGCCTACACGATGACCTTGTCGGTACGACTTGCAGTCCAAACCGGGGCAACTGTGCTTTTCGCTTGGGGCGAGCGCCTGTCATGGGGGCGGGGGTACCGAGTTCACGTGCAGACATTTCCGCAGGACTGGGGCGTGAGTACACCAGAGGCGCTCGCGCGAATGAATCGGGTGATGGAGTCCATGATCTTGCACGCTTCGCAGCAATATTTGTGGGGCTACGCGCGCTACAAAAAGCCGCGTACTGCCATCTCAGTGCAAGAGACTTTATAAGCCTATGCTGACCCGTCTGGTTTTGAGGTGCTTGGAGTTATTGGGGCGCCTGCCTTTGCCCTGGATACGCGCGCTCGGCGTGGCTCTGGGGTGGTTTTTGTATGCCGTGGTAGCGTCGCGCCGCAAAGTAGTTTGGATCAACCTGCGCCTGTGTTTCCCTCACTGGACGGATGAGCAATTGCGCCGGTGTGCGACCCAGACTTTTGTGCATTTCGCTCAAACTTGGCTCGACCGTGGGTGGCTGTGGCACGCCTGCGCGTCTGTGACCCAGGCGCGCATTCGCCTGGTGGGAGCGCTGCATACTCTGGAAGGGCAGGAGTCAGTTGTCCTGTTTGCTCCGCATTTTGTAGCGCTTGACGCTGGCTGGACGGGGCTTACGCAACAAATTGGCAGAAAATTCATGACGATCTATACCGACCAGGCTAACAAAGACTCAGACGCCTGGATCTTTGAAGGGCGCAGTCGCTTTGGCACGCCTGGTTTGTTTGGTCGCGCGCAGGGAGTCAAACCTATCATCGCTGGCCTGAAGCGCGGAGAGCCTCTGTATTTGTTGCCGGACATGAACTTTGGCCCCCACGAGTCAGTGTGGGTGCCCTTCTACGGCGTGCCAGCAGCTACGGTGCCTTCTTTGTCGCGCTTTGCACGCCTAACTCGCTCCAAGGTGGTGCCTGTGATTTCACGTATTACTTCGAAGGGCTATGACGTAGAGGTTTTGGAAGCCTGGGGGGACTTCCCGACGGACGATCTGCACGCCGACACCGCACTTATGAATCAGCGCCTGCAGGGCTATATTGATGCCATGCCCGACCAGTACTACTGGGTGCACAAGCGCTTCAAAGATCAACCGCCCGGCCTAACTCCACCGTATTGAAGCTCCCCATGCGCCAGCTATTTCAGTAAGGTCAGGACGCTGTTGCTTCTAACGCGTTACCCTTGGGGTGCGCCCATTTCCAAAGCAACTGTGCTACTTCCTCGATACCTTTGCGTTTGGTGGCCGAGAACAGCATGACCTCACCGCCACCCGCTTGTAGTTTGGTGATCGACAAAATTTTGGCAGCCTCAGCGCGAGTAAGTTTGTCGGATTTTGTCAAAATAATCAGGAACTTCAGACCCTCCTGAACGCGCGGGCGGATGATATCGAGCAGGATTTCGTCGAGTTCCGTGAGTCCATGGCGGGGATCGCACATCAAAACGATGCCCATCAAATTCTCCCGAGTCACCAGATAGTTAGCCATGACTTGCTGCCATCGGATCTTGTCGGCTTTCGGTACAGCGGCATAGCCATATCCGGGTAAATCTGTCAAAACTGCATCGGTGATGCCCTGCTTTCCCAGACTAAATAAATTGATGTGCTGGGTGCGGCCGGGCTTTTTGGAAGCAAATGCCAATTGCTTCTGCTGGGTCAGAGTATTGATGCAGGTTGATTTACCCGCGTTCGAGCGACCTACGAAGGCAATCTCCGGTACATCCAAAGCCGGCAAAAAATGCAATTGGGGGGCAGTGGTTAAAAATTTCGCGGTATGCAGCCATCCCAAAGCCACTACCGCAGGGGACTTGGCGGCCTCTGAAGGGGCGGTATTTGCACCAGGCAAAACGGGTGGGTTTGTATTGGTAGTCATGTGTTTAAGTAGGAAACCCGGAGTCGCATTGTAGAATGGTGCTGTTTTGCTCAACAGACACAACACTCCTATGAAGTTGATTGCCCAATTGCTCTGCGCCGCTGTTTTGGTTGCGCCCATAGTCTCCGCTAACGCCAACACGGCCAAGCCGGAGGCGCCTGCTGAAGTGAAGGTGTTTAAGCCTGATCTGGCCAAAGGCGAAGCCTCTTATGGCGCGGTTTGTGCCGCCTGTCATGGTGCCGATGGCAACTCCGGTACCCCGGCATACCCAAAGCTCGCGCAACAGCATCCTGAGTATTTGGTTAAGCAACTGCAGGAGTTCAAGTCAGATAAGCGCGGTAACGCAGTCATGAAAGGCTTCGCATCTGCCTTGTCTGACGATGATATGAAGAACATCGCCTTCTGGGTCACGACTAAAAAGGCAAAACCCGGTTTTGCCAAGGAAAAAGAGTTAGTGAGTTTGGGAGAAAGAATTTATCGCGGTGGAATTGCGGACCGCCAGGTGCCCGCTTGCGCTGGTTGTCATAGCCCCAATGGCGCGGGCATTCCATCGCAATACCCCCGACTTTCAGGACAGCATGCTGAGTACGCTTCTGCTCAGCTGACTGCGTTCAGAGACGGCGTACGCAAGAACAGCTTACCGATGAACCAGGTAGCCGCCAAGTTGAATGACCGCGAAATAAAGGCCGTGTCGGATTACATAGCGGGACTTCGCTGATTCTTTTGTGGTGCAACTGGTTTCCGACGGAACCAAGTTGCACTTTGCACTCCTAACAAGGCGGTGCCATCAGTGGATGGGCTGCCTTTTTTTTTGACTCTCCCATTCTTTTCTTCATGACGGTTTCAACTGACGGTATCGAGGTGGCACGTGGCTCCAAGATGTGGCGTGCATCTGTAGAGCTGTTGTCGTCCATGCGCTTTTCCATATCCTTGTTGACGGTAATTTGTGTAGCGTCGGTTATTGGGACGGTGCTGAAGCAGCACGAGCCAGTCAACAACTACGTCAATCAGTTTGGCCCTTTTTGGGCGGGTTTTTTTGTAACGCTGAGCTTGCCAAACGTCTACAGCGCATGGTGGTTTTTACTGATACTAGGCTTTTTGGTAACGAGTACTTCACTCTGCATTGCCCGTAACGCTCCCAAAATATGGGTGGACTTAAGGTCTTACAAAGAGAACCTGGCAGAGCGGAGTTTGCAGGCCTTTGGGCACCGAGCGCACGGAGTTTTGTCGCTGAGTCCAGAAGCGGAGGCACAACGAATTGGTGGTTTGCTCGCCGGCGCTGGTTGGAAAGTAAAGTTACAAAGACGTGAGCGCTCTGCTGGCACCGGCTGGATGGTTGCCGCCAAAGCGGGTGCCGCCAATAAAGTCGGTTACCTAGCCGCGCATAGCGCAATCGTCCTCGTGTGCTTAGGCGGTTTGTTGGATGGAGATTTGATCGTCCGCGCGCAGATGCTATTCAATGGCAAGCAAGCCTACAACGGTGGTGGAGCAATCGCAGATGTGGACTTAAAGCACCGACTGAGTGAGCGCAATCCTACATTCCGCGGAAATTTGCTAGTTGCGGAAGGTACACAATCTAGTACTGCTGTGGTGAGCCAATCGGACGGAATCCTACTGCAAGAGCTACCTTTTGCAGTTGAACTAAAAAAATTCATTGTGGAGTATTACTCCACCGGTATGCCGAAACTGTTTGCTAGCGATATTGTCATTCACGACAAAGAGACTGGGGAAAAAGTTCCTGTACGGGTAGAAGTAAACCACCCTGCTAGCTATCGCGGGATTGAGATTTATCAGTCAAGTTTTGACGATGGCGGTTCTAGCGTACGTTTACGTGCTTTGCCTATGCGTGGAAACGTTGCTCCTTTTGACTTAGCAGGCACCATAGGTGCAAGCACCCCACTGACGCAAGATCAATTCGAAAAAGCTGATGCACTGACGGTGGAGTTCACCGGACTGCGAGTCATCAATGTCGAAAATTTCGCAACAACGGGCGCCAATGGGGGTGTCGACGTGAGGGCAGTGAACTTGCAACGGTCGTTTGACGCTGCGATGGGTGCAGCCAACAAGACTAAATCCAACAAAGATTTGCGGAATGTTGGTCCCAGCATTAGCTACAAATTGCGCGACGCAGCAGGCCAAGCCAAGGAATTTAATAACTATATGGTGCCTATTGAGATGGGCGAGGGCGTTCCAGTTTTTTTGTTGGGCGTGCGTGAAAATCCAGGGCAGGCTTTTCGCTACTTGCGGATACCCGCGGGAGCAGACGGCTCGATGGACGAGTTTTTCCGTTTACGCAATGCTCTGGGCGATCCGGCCATGCGTGAGCTTGCAGTCAAGCGCTATGCGGGTAAGGCAGTAGATCCATCGCGCCGTGAGTTGTCGCAGCAATTAGCGGCTTCAGCCGCCCGCGCACTGGCACTGTTTGCGGGTGTTCAGACAGACGGTGCTGGTCCGAATGGACTTGGCGGGCTTCAAGCAGTTGCCGACTTTATCGATTCCAACGTACCCACTGCGGAGCGCAACAAGGCGGGTGATGTGCTGATCCGAATTCTGAATGGAGTCCTGTTTGAGTTGGCGCAAGCGAGCAGAGAGAAGGCGAAGCTACCGCCGCTAGGCTCGGATGAAACCTCTCAGGCGTTTATGACGCAGGCAGTTCTGGCGCTGAGCGAAGCACCTCTTTATCCAGCGCCATTTGTATTGCAGTTGACAGACTTCAATCAAGTGCAGGCGAGTGTTTTCCAGGTAGCCCGAGCTCCCGGCAAGCTGGTGGTTTACTTGGGATGTGCGCTACTTATTTTGGGGGTATTTGCCATGCTTTACGTGCGCGAGCGGCGATTGTGGATATGGTTAGTTCCGAGTTCAGGGTCTGATGGTTCGGAGGCCACGATGGCTTTATCTACTAACCGCAAAACTATGGACGGTGATCAAGAGTTTGTGCGGCTGAAAAACAGCCTATTGGGACTGAAGGAGTAAGGAGATGAATGCATTGGCGGATAAAGCTTCGGCTGTAGATGGAACGATGATTCTTCATGAAGGTTACTTTGCCAAGCGCAATCGATTGGATTGGGCTTTTGCCGTGTTGGTGTTGGCGGGGGTGATGTGCGCTCTGGGCTTGTACGGTGGCTCCATGGACGTATACGAAAAAGGCATTCTCCTAGTGGCAATGCCCAGTGCAGTAGCTCTGGGCTGGTTTTGGAGACCGCTTCGCACACTGATGGTGGTCGTCGCGGGTTTGTCGATGTTGGCAGTCTGGTCCTATCAGGGAAATTTGGATCGAGCAGAAACCGTTTTTTGGCTCAAGTACTTTTTCTCCAGTCAATCCGCCATCATGTGGATGAGCTTGCTTTTTTTCATGTCCACTGCCTTTTATTGGGTAGCCGTATTTGCAAAGGGGAGAGGTGATGTCATAGAGTTCATTGCATCCCGCTTAGCGTGGACTGCAGTCACCATGGCCCTTGTGGGGACCATGGTGCGATGGTATGAAAGCTACCTTCTAGGCGCGGATATTGGACATATCCCAGTCAGCAATTTATATGAGGTGTTCGTCCTATTTTGTTGGCTGACCGCCGCTTTTTACCTCTACTTTGAAGCCCTATACAAAACGCGTGCTCTGGGTGCATTTGTGATGTTGGTGGTAAGCGCCGCAGTGGGCTTTTTGCTTTGGTACACCCTGGTGCGGGACGCGCAAGAAATTCAACCCTTGGTACCGGCGCTGAAAAGCTGGTGGATGAAGCTTCACGTACCTGCAAATTTTATTGGCTACGGCACGTTTGCTTTGGCTGCGATGGTGGCGTTTGCTTACTTGATTAAACAAAATTCCTCAGAGTCTCGCTGGTACAAGTTGGCGCCGTTATGGCTTCTGGGGATTGTGCTGTGTTTTGAGCCTATTGTTTTTCGCAAGTCCGCGTCGCAGGGTATGAGTGACTATTGGGCGGTGTACTTTGGAGTGTCAGCGTTCATCGTTGCCGGGATATTGTTGGGCCGACAAAAAATTGCTGCGAGGCTGCCATCTTTCGAAGTGTTGGACGATGTGATGTACAAGTCGATTGCCGTGGGCTTCGCATTTTTTACCATCGCAACGGTGCTCGGTGCTCTTTGGGCAGCGGAGGCTTGGGGAGGCTACTGGAGTTGGGACCCCAAGGAGACTTGGGCGTTGATTGTCTGGCTTAACTACGCTGCTTGGTTGCACATGCGGTTAATGAAAGGTCTCCGGGGAACGGTAGCTGCTTGGTGGGCCCTGGGAGGCCTTGCGGTTACGACGTTCGCTTTTATCGGCGTCAATATGTTCCTGAGCGGATTACATAGCTATGGAACGTTGTAACTCATTTGTAAGAAACGGCCGCGTCGGCTGACCAAGTATCAACCTAGGAGACTTTATGTTGATTAAATCGAATTTGGATGGCTTTAGCCACTCTGTTCCCAGCGAAATTACTGATAAATCGGTTTACGAGGGGCGTAGGGATCTGCTTAAGCACATGGCAACTGGCATAGCAGGCGCGGGACTTGCTGCGTGGGCGTCGCGCAGTGCGATGGCACAAGGGGCCGCGTGGGGCACACGGCCCGGCAAATCCACTGCGCTTAGTGGCACGGTCTCCAAAGTGGACGGTGCTAACGCTGTCGACAAAGTCACGCCTTACAAAGACGCTAGTAGCTACAACAACTATTACGAGTTTGGCACGGATAAGAGTGATCCCGCAGCGAACGCTCACACCTTGAAAACAACGCCCTGGACTGTTGAAATTGAGGGGCTGGTGAAGAAACCTGGAAAGTTGAATTTGGAAGAGTTGCTGAAACTTAGCCCCATGGAAGAGAGGATTTACCGTCTTCGCTGCGTGGAGGGTTGGTCTATGGTGATTCCGTGGATGGGATACACCTTGGCCGACGTAATACGAAAGGTGGAGCCTCTTGGTAGCGCTAAATTTGTTGAATTCGTAACTTTGGCTGACCCCAAAACCATGCCTTTTGTCGGATCTCGAGTTTTAGATTGGCCGTATGTCGAAGGCTTGCGGATGGATGAAGCCATGCACCCCTTAACCCTACTTACCTTCGGCATGTATGGAGAAGTGTTGCCTAATCAAAGTGGAGCTCCCGTTCGGTTAGTAGTGCCATGGAAATACGGTTTCAAGAGCGGTAAGAGTATTGTAAAAATTAGATTCACAGATAAACAACCTGGCACTGCGTGGAACAAGGCTGCGGCAAATGAGTATGGGTTTTATTCCAACGTGAATCCCAATGTAGACCACCCTCGCTGGAGTCAGGCTACAGAGCGTCGGATTGGCGAAGACGGTTTATTTGCCAAAAAGCGCAAGACATCTATCTTCAATGGTTACGAAGCTCAAGTTGGGCAACTTTACGCTGGCATGGATTTGAAGAAGTTTTATTAGTTTTATGCTGGCTACGCGTTTGAATGCGGCCCTTCGGCATTCGTTGGGCAAACCTGTTTGGTTTGTATTGGCGTTATCCCCACTGGTATGGCTGGTTTACGCAGCAATTTTGGATAAGCTGGGCGCAAATCCAGCAGAGGCACTCATCCGAGCCACCGGCGACTGGACACTGAGAATGCTTTGTATCGTGTTGGCTATTACCCCATTACGAGTTAGCGGGAGGCTGCAAAATATTGCCGGTTATCGCCGTATGGCAGGCTTGTTTGTCTATCTTTATGTGATGTTGCATTTGCTGTCTTACGCTTGGTTTGACATGGGTCTCGACGTTGCAGATATCGGGAACGACATAGTTAAGCGACCTTTCATACTGGTTGGATTTTCGGCCTTTCTTTTACTCACACCCCTGGCGCTTACATCCTTTAACCGAGCCATTCGCTTCTTAGGTGCCAAACGTTGGCAACAATTGCACAAATTGGTTTACTGTGTCGCCGTACTAGCGGTTTTACATTTTTTCTGGATGCGAGCGGGCAAGAATAATTTTGCCGAAGTTGCCGTTTATGCCGTTGTGTTGGCGTGCCTGTTAATGTGGCGGGTGTTGCGCCGCCACAGAGCGCGTTGAGTACTTGCTACCTAGGTTCCGGCTTCGACCTGTACCCCAAATAATTGGAGGGAACCAGCTATAGCTGGTAAGTGCATGTGAAGTCGTTATAGCTGAGCTCTTTGTGGGTAAATATAGGCTTCCAGTTTGACCGCAAGATGTTAGCAAACACGGTACCAAACAGATCACTGCGGTGAAGCGGCGGAATTTTCTAACGAATAACATTTTGAAATTGTAATGACTGATCTTGAATTCATGGACAAGGCCGAGGCCGTTCTAAATGCCATAGAGGTTTGCTGTGATCGCATTAACGACGAAACTGATGCCGATCTTGACAATCAGCGTACTGGCGGAATGGTGACGCTTACATTCCACAATCGCACACAGATCATTATCAATTTGCAGAAACCGCTGCGTGAGATATGGATGGCTGCAAAGTCTGGAGGCTACCACTATCGCTGGGTCAATGGAAGTTGGCAGGACACAAAAGAACAAGGAGAGCTTTTTTCTGCTCTTACAGTCAGCGCTAGCGCCCAAGCAGGCTTGGCGCTAGAGTTCACTGCATGATTAATTTTTAAACATATCTAGTATCTTGCGCTTTTCTTCAGGCGCAGTTACTGGCTCGTTGTTAGCCTCGCCTCTGTCCTCCAAGCCCAGACCAGAAACGCCCGCGCCTTTGCCGAACTCGTCGTAGTACCACTCACTTCCGATATGAACAATGCCCTCGGGCGCAATGAGCTCTTGTATCGCAACATTTTTCAGAGCAGTTTCCATAAAACTAATCCATACTGGCAAGCTCAACCCGCCCCCAGTTTCACGATCGCCAAGTTTCCGTGGTGTGTCATAGCCGATCCAAGTAACTGCGGTTAGTGTAGGGTGGAATCCCGCGAACCACGCATCCATCGAATCATTCGTTGTCCCCGTTTTTCCATAAATATCAGGGCGTTTAAGCGTCGCTTGAGCCCTCGCTGCAGTACCTGACCGAGTTACCTCTTGCAGCAAACTGGTCATCAAAAATGCATTTCGGGGTTCAATAGCTCGCTCGGCTTGCTCTAACTTCGGTTTAGGAGAGTTAACTAAAACCTTGCCACGCTGCTCAGTTACCTTTGAAACAAGCCAAGGATTAACCCTGTATCCGCCATTTGCAAAAACTGAATAGCCAGTTGCCATTTGCATGGGCGTTACCGACCCCGCCCCGAGTGCCATAGTTAGGTAAGCAGGATGTTTTTCCGCGTCAAAACCAAAACGTGTTATCCATTCTTGCGCATACAGTGGTCCGATAGAGCGAAGGATTTGGATAGAAATCATATTTTTGGATTTTGCAAGCCCTCTGCGCAGTGTCATTGGGCCCTCAAAGGTTCCGTCGTAGTTCTTTGGTTCCCAGGGCTGCCCGCCTGTCACACCTGCGTCGAAAAACAAAGGCGCATCGTTGATGACCGTGGCGGGCGTAAATCCCTTTTCTAGTGCTGCAGAGTAGATGAAGGGCTTGAAGCTCGAACCCGGCTGACGCCAAGCTTGTATTACGTGGTTGAATTTATTTTTTCCAAAATCAAACCCTCCTACCAATGCAACTATTGATCCGTCCCTTGGATCGATAGCAACAAATGCACCCTCCACTTCTGGGAGTTGCGTAATTTCCCAGGAACCTTTTATTGTCTTGGATACGCGAATAATAGCGCCGCGGCGAATTTTGATATTAGGAGGTGCTTTTTCGGAAAGACCGGACTGAGCGGGCTTGAGTCCGTCGCCAGTGATTTCTATGAGCTCCCCGTTTTGTCGGGTTGCCTTGATATGCTTTGTATCAACGTCAAGGACTACTGCAGAGGCGACATCACCGTTATCCGGGTGTTCGTCTAACGCTTCTATGACCGCGTCCTCAAGTTCTAGTGGGTTGGACGGAAGTACGATGAATTTTTCTGGCCCACGATAGACCTGTCGACGTTCAAAATCCATGATCCCTTTGCGGAGCGCTTTGTAAGCAGCATCCTGATCTAAAGATCGTAAAGTTGTTTGTACGTCAAGACCTCGTGTATACGTCTCATCGCCGTACTGGCTGTACATCAACTGACGCACCATTTCGGTGACGTATTCGGCATGCACTTGGTTGTAGGCAGGCCCAGTCTTTATCTTGAGCTCGAATGCCTTGGCTTCCTCTGCTTCCTTGTCCGATATATAGCCGTTCTCCAGCATCCGATCGATGATGTGCCGCTGGCGAATTCGCGCGCGCTTAGGGTTACTGATTGGATTGTAGGCAGATGGCGCCTTAGGCAATCCGGCGAGCATGGCAGCTTCCGCGATGTTGATGTCTTTCAAGGGCTTGCCAAAATAGGCCTCAGATGCCGCTGCAAATCCATAGGCTCTATTACCAAGAAATATCTGGTTCATATAGATTTCCAAAATTTGGTCCTTGCTCAGCAGGTGTTCCAATTTGAAGGTGAGTAAGATTTCGTAGATTTTCCGCGTGAAGGTCTTCTCAGAGCTCAGATACACATTGCGTGCAACTTGCATCGTAATGGTGGAGGCTCCCTGGCTTTTCATCTTTCCAATATTGGCCAAGCCCGCGCGTGCCACTCCGAGGTAATCCACTCCACCGTGCTGGTAAAAGCGCGAATCTTCGATCGCGAGAACCGCATTGGTCATGATCTTCGGAATTTCGCCGATCGGCGTTAGGTTGCGTCTTTCTTCCCCGAACTCTCCTAGAAGATCCCCCTCAGCAGAGAAAATTCGTAACGGAAGTTTGGGACGATAGTCGGACAGATCTGAAATATCTGGCAAATTAGGGAACGCGACAGCCAGTGCTAGCCCGATTACCATTAGCACCGTCAAAACACTAGCGGTAACAAGGCCCGCAATAGCAAGCGTCAGCCTCGCCAACCAATGCAAATCCGCAAAACGGAGATCGTTCAGTTTGGAAGTTTTGTCGGGTGGACTGTTGACCATATAGATGTTTTTGTTGGCAACCCGATATTATAAAAATTTAAGCCGCTGGAGATTGCACAGCCGTGCGACGCCATTGTGAGGGCATACCGAGTACACCGGGCGGGGACTTAGCGCACGTCTCGACAATCGAATGCGAGCGTCTGCTTTTGGCAACGCTCGAAATTGTCAAAAAATGAAAAAACCTTTGCGGGACAACATGCTTACTGATAGCATTCAAGTGATTTCTTAAGTCTGACTGGTCCGTTGCCAGTCTGTTTCAGGGGACAGTTTTGATCGCATTGGGGTCTTTATTCAGTGGGCAGCCCGCACCTATGCTTGGGCTTGACATCAGTTCTTCCAGCGTAAAGCTGGTTGAATTGGGCCGTGATAAAGCCGGAAATCTTGTGTTGGAGCGGTGTGCAATCGAACCGCTAGAGCGCGGCTGGATTTCAGACGGCAACATCGAGAAATTTGACGAAGTCGCCGAGGCAGTACGTCGCCTGGTCAAAAAGAGCGGTTCAAAAACCAAAAATGTGGCTATGGCGTTGCCACCTTCGGCAGTCATTACCAAAAAAATTATCCTGCCAGGTGGTATGAATGATCAAGAGCTTGAGCAGCAGGTAGAGGCTGAAGCTAACCAGTACATTCCGTTTCCTTTGGACGAAGTGAGTCTGGATTTCTGTGTCATTGGTCCAAGCGTTACGTCCGCCGGAGATGTCGAAGTACTAATTGCAGCTTCGCGCCGTGAGAAAGTCCAGGACATACAAGGTTTGGCAGAGGCGGCAGGCTTGAAGCCGGTAGTCGTAGACGTAGAGTCTTATGCCTCCAGATTGGCAGCTGGGCGACTTATAGAAAACCTACCGAACAAGGGCGCAGGCTTAATTGTGGCTCTTTTTGAGGTGGGCGCGCTCACCACCAGTATGCAAGTGCTCCGTGACGACGAGGTTTTGTACGACCGAGATCAAGCTTTTGGCGGAGCTCAGTTGACTCAATTGATAGTCCGGCAGTACGGCTTCTCCCAGGAAGAAGCCGAAAGTAAGAAAAGAAGCGGTGAATTGCCCGAAGATTACGATACGGCAGTTCTGAAGCCATTTATCGAAACAATGGTCCAGGAATTGGGGCGTGCACTCCAGTTCTTCTTTACCAGCACTCCACACAACAAAGTTGATCACGTCATGTTGGCTGGAGGTTCCGCTGCGCTGCCGGGTCTAACTGCTGCGGTGACGCAGCACACGACGTTTCCTTGTACTTTGCTAAATCCATTTGACGGTATGGAAATTGGAAGCGGAGTTCGCTTGAAAAGAATGACGCGGGAAGCGCCGTCATATCTTACGTCTTGTGGACTAGCCTTGCGGAGGTTTTCGCAGTGATATTGATTAATCTACTTCCCCATCGGGAAGCAGCCCGAAAGCTGCGTAAGGAAATATTCAATATATCGTGGGGTGCCTCGGCATTACTCGGTGGCATCATCGCAGGTGTAGTTTTCTTATGGTATCAAGCCTCAATTTCTGCTCAGCAAGACAATAACGCTCTCTTAGATACAGAAATAAAAAAGCTTGAAGCACAAATTAAAGATATTGTTGGTTTGGAATCTGAAATCGCAGCTCTAAGGGCGCGACAGCAAGCCGTCGAAGATTTGCAGTCAGATCGAAATTTGCCCGTTCATTTGCTTACAGAGATCGTTAACCAGTTACCAGATGGCGTGTATATTTCCAAGCTTATTCAGCAAGATCAAATCGTCACGCTGAATGGAACTGCCCAATCTAACGAGCGTGTCGCAGAGTTGTTCCGCAACCTCGCTTCCAACACCCCTTGGTTTACAAAGCCAGAGTTGGTAGAGATCGTGTCAGGAACTGTAGCTCTGTCTCCAAAAGATCAGAAACGTGTTTCAAATTTTGTAATAAAAGTCCGCCTAGTGCGCGCAAGTGAGGCGGAAAAAGTAATTGCTAAAGAGCTCGGTGCCTCAGCTCCTGCTTTGGCCAGTTCGGGGCTAAGCGCAAATTCTCCGGCGGCTGGCAAATAAATTCGGATTGCTACGCACATGTCAAAAAATAAGCTTCCAAAAGTAGATGTTGCTGAATTGCAGAGAAAAATAGTTGCGCAATTTAGTGATCTGGATCCAAAAAACCCGTTCATGTGGCCATCGGTGCCACGTTATTCTTTATTTATTGTTACGACCGTCGGAGTCGTCGTCGCTTTATGGTTCTTTTGGCTTAGTAGTTCGCAAGACGTTCTTGTTCAAGAGCAAGAAAAAGAAGTGAAACTTCGGGAAGACTACAAAGTCAAGCTTTCTAAGGCAGTGAATCTCGATGTGTTGAAGAAGCAGAGAGAGCAAGTCCAACAATACGTCACGCAATTGGAAAAACAACTTCCTAGCAAAGCAGAGATGGATGCCCTTTTGTCTGACATCAACCAAGCTGGCCTGGGAAGGAGCTTGCAATTTGATTTGTTTCGGCCTGGGCAAATCGCAGTAAAACAATATTATGCCGAACTGCCAATCGCTATTAAGGTAACCGGTCGCTATCACGACATTGGCTCCTTTGCTTCTGATATAGCTAACCTTTCACGGATTGTGACTCTAAATAATCTGAGTATTTTGCCCAGGCAAGACAATACGTTGGCACTAGATACAACGGCAAAAACATTCCGTTATTTGGATTCTGATGAACAGGCCGCGCAAAACAAGTCGCCTCCACCAGGGGCAAAAAAATGAAAGTTTTTATAGGCATAGTCATATTAATTGCACATTTCGTGCTGAGCGGTTGTAGTGGATCTAGTCAAGACGATCTGCGACAGTGGATCGTTGACGAGAGAAACCAGACTCGTCCGAAAGTTAACCCAATTCCTGCTCCGAAACAATTTAAGCCAGAAGCTTATGCAAATGGCGGTGAGGTGGAGCCATTTAGTAACCAAAAATTGACGCAAGCTTTAAAGCGAGATTCAGCGCAGGTTGCCTCGAATGCCGGTTTGGTGGCGCCTGAACTGGTTCGCCGCAAGGAGCCACTGGAAGCCTTTCCAATAGATGCGATGGCGCTAGTGGGCAGCGTAGTGAAAGCAGGTCAACCGATCGGACTCGTCAAGGTTGATGGGCTGTTGTACCAAGTCAGGATAGGTAACTATCTTGGGCAAAACTACGGTCGGGTTGTAAAAATTAGTGAAACTGAGGTCGTTCTGCGAGAGATCACACAAGACGCGGTGGGTGAGTGGATCGAGCGGATGATGACTTTGCAGCTGCAAGAGAGGGCTAAATGAAAAATTTGAATTACATGGGTGTTACAAATATGCTTAACCGGGTATTCATCTCCATTGCCCTTGGCGTATTGCCAATTTGTGTTTTTGCACAAAATGCTATCGAGGCAGTTACTGGCTCAGTTCAGGGCGGCGCCGAGGTTGTGAGAATTGACTTGTCCAGGGCGCTCCCTGCTTTACCTACGAGTTTTGCGATTCAGTCTCCTGCTCGCATTGCGTTAGATTTCCCCGGTGTTTCGAACACAATGGGTCGAAGTAGCATCGATGTGAACCAGGGCAACCTGAAGTCCATTAGTGTGGTTCAGGCGGCAGACAGGACTAGGGTCGTACTGAATCTCAAACAGCCGGCGTCTTATCGGACAGAGATTCAAGGTAAATCCCTGATGGTTTTTCTGGATCAAGTTACTACTGCGGTGGCAAGTGTAGCGCCACCAGCAGTGTTTGCTGAGAACCGGAGTCGAGATTCCGCACCACTCAAAGACTTGGACTTTCGCCGGTCTACCGACGGCTCAGGGCGTGTCGTAGTCACGCTACCCAATAACCAAGTCGGCGTAGACATACGCCAACAGGGTCAAACTCTAATCGTCGAGTTTATGAAGTCAACGTTGCCCGAAGGACTGCGACGTAGACTTGACGTAGCTGACTTTGGTACACCGATCAAAACGGTAACCACTAGCCAATCGGGCGACCGTGTACGTATGGTGATTGAGCCAAGTGGCCTTTGGGAGCACAGTGCTTACCAAAGCGACGAGCAATTTGTTGTTGAGGTTAAAGAGATCAAAGTAGACCCACGAAAGCTGACTCAGGGAGCGGGCTACAACGGACAAAAGTTGTCCTTAAATTTCCAAAACATAGAGGTCCGGTCGCTGCTTCAGGTGATTGCCGACTTTACTAATTTCAATATTGTCACTTCGGATTCTGTTGTGGGGTCAGTGACTTTGCGGTTGCAAGATGTACCTTGGGATCAGGCTTTGGATATTATTTTGCAGGCAAAAGGGCTGGGTCTGCGAAAGTCTGGGAATGTACTTTGGGTAGCACCAAAGGACGAAATTGCTGCGAAAGAGAAGCTGGATCTGGAATCTGTGGCTACCGTGCAGGGATTAGAAGCCGTCAGAACACAGTCTTTCCAAATAAATTATGCAAAAGCATCGGAGATTGCAGGGCAGTTAACAGCCGGCGGCAGCGGTGCTGGATCCGGCGCGAGAATCTTAAGTGCTCGCGGTAGCGTGATCTCGGAGCCTCGCACGAATCAGTTGTTCGTAACAGATATTCCAAGCAAATTGGAGCAAGTGCAGCAACTGATCGTGAAGCTGGATATCGCCGTGCGTCAAGTGTTGATAGAGGCGCGTATCGTAGAGGCTAGTGATACTTTCGGTAAATCGCTTGGAGTCAAACTTGGCGGTACTGATCTTCGGGCCCAGAAAGGTGGTGATGGCGGTTACCAGTTGAATGGTAATGATAGGGTGGCATTTGGAACGAGCTACGGCAATGCGATTGCCTCGAGCGGCGCCGGGGGTGCAGTTGACACTTCTGGTTCGTTTGTGAATCTGCCTGCTGTCGGACAGGGCGCGTACAACCCTGCGACCTTTGCGCTGTCTATCTTTAATGCTGGCGCTAACCGATTTTTGAACTTGGAAATCTCGGCGTTAGAGGCAGATGGCAAAGGTAAAGTCGTGTCGAGTCCGCGCGTTGTGACCGCGGATCAAGTAAAAGCACTCATTGAGCAAGGCACGGAGCTGCCGTATCAAGTAGCCTCGGCTAGTGGTGCTACATCTATCGCTTTTCGAAAGGCGAATTTAAAGCTGGAAGTTACTCCGCAAATTACCCCTGAGGGCAATATTATTTTGGACCTCGACGTGACGAAAGATTCAGTCGGGCAATCGACAGCCGCAGGCTTTGCAATCAATACAAAACATGTGAAAACTCAAGTATTGGTCGAAAACGGTGGAACGGTTGTTATAGGAGGTATTTTCGAGGAAACGACCAGTGATAATGAAACGAAGGTGCCTTTCTTAGGGGACTTGCCCGGCATAGGCAATCTTTTCAAAAGCAAAGGAAGAGTTTCCAATAAACAGGAAATGCTGATATTCATTACTCCCAAAATGATCGCCGATCGTTTGGGCGCCCGTTAGTCAGTTCGACTAGACAACCACGAGTAAGACTATGCGTCCTCTTCAAACATCAATTTCAATTTGCCTGATGGCATTACTCTCTGCTTGTGGCGGTGGTGGCGGAAATGCCAGCGCGCCAAATGGAACAACAGACGGAACCACTGGTAAGACGATTGCCACCCGCGTCTCAGTTGTCTTACAAAATGCATCGGGTGTTGCCGTCCAATCTGTTCCCGCGTCTGGCGGAGGACAGCTAGTTGCTACCTTGGTTGACTCAAATGGAGTAGCACTGGGTAGCCAAACACTCAAAATATCTGAAACGTCATCAAGTTTTTTATCTTTTCCAAACGGCTCTACTGTTACCACTGACGGCCGGGGTGTTGCTAGGGTCCAAGTTAACCGCAAATCTAGATTTGCGTTTGGAAACGGTGCAGTTACTCTTCAATTCGACGCGCCGACTTGCTCCACTTCTGCTGGCAACAACTGCTATGGTTCCAGTTTAGTAACAACTGATTTTCGTAGTAGCCCCCCAGCTTTGACTCTCAGTTTGTTAGACGCGGGTGTTCCTACCGACACCGTTTCTACTGCGGGCGTAACCGTCAAAGCAACTTTACTTTTTGAGGATGGGACTGCGGTTGGCAAGCAAACCATTGATTTTGCTGGAGATCTACTCAAGATCAATTTCGCTGATGGTGCCAATTCAGCACTTACAGATATCAATGGAACTGCGACTAATAAGATAGCCAAAGCTAATGCATCGGCAAGTGGTGCCAGTCGTCTTAACGCTTCTGCAACGATCACAGGTACGGATAGCAATAACGTTCTGAGCACTACAGTCGTCACAGCAACGCCGTTAGACTTCAGTTTGGGGAAAGCTACCGGCGCAGCAGCGCTGACTCTGTCAAATTTGGATGTCGGAATTTCTAGTCTGCCTGCTTACGGTACTAGATCGATCACAGTGCAGGCTAACCTGGGAGGTGTCGTATCCCCTACACCAGTGAATGTTACTTTCTCTAGTAACTGCGGGCAAATATCGCCAAAAACGATTGCTTCCAATGCTGCAGGTATTGCCACTGTAAGTTTCTCCGCTACCGATGTGGTCGGCACTGCCCCTAGTACGCTCGGTTGCAGTGGAAAATCAGTGGAGATTTCGGCAAGCGCTGTTGGGGCGGATGTAGTACGAAAATCCTTGTCAGTGCTGGCGACTCCGGAAGGTAGCTTCGGTTTGGCTTTTATAGTACCTGCGGATGCTACGAAGTCGCGGATTTATCTTGCAAATGCCGGTGGTCCCACGCAGACAACTATCCAGTTTCTGTTGACCAACGCGCAGGGAGAGGCTGTTCCATCGCGTGACATAAGGCTCACATTGAAGTCAACGAATACTGGAATTCCTAAGGCCACTTTTGGTTCTGCGGGAAACGTTGATCCGTTTGTATTGACAACAGATTCGACAGGAAAAGTTTCTCTAGCTGTGTACTCAGGAACTGTTCCAACAAGCGTGATGATTAACGCTGCATTAGTCTCAAATACATCCATTCAGACGGACTCGGCTGTCGTTGCTATAGCATCCGGTCGTCCCAGTCAGTCGAGTCTTAGTTTATCTCTAGGCAAATTTGCTATTCGTGGCTACGACTTTGATGGCGAGGAAACCACCGTTACATTGTCGATGGCGGATCGACAGGGAAATCCCGTGCCAGACGGAACTGCGATTAATTTCGTAACTGAGGGCGGATTGATGGTTCCAGCAACCTGTGTAACTGGGGCGGTGCCAGGCGATTCTAGGTGCAGCGTTAAGATTCGTAGCCAGGGAGTCCGACCTGCTGATGGGCGAGTTTCCATCCTTGCTTATGCATCCGGAGAAGAGGATTTTGTTGATACAAACTTCAACAACGTCTACGATTGCGGTGAACCATTTACAGATTTGGGTACTGCTTTCCGGGCTAATTCTGCAACGAATAGCGGCGTGCCTGCCGGCGGCGCTTATGTTAGCGGAGCGTTTGTAGTACCGCGGAGCGCATCAGTGTCGGCCTGCGCGACCGGAACAACACCTAGCCCAACAGCTGGTGATGGGGTTTGGGGCTCAGCGGATGTCAGACAACAAACAGTCATTGTTTTCTCTACCGACGATGTAAAAGCATCAGGTGCGTCGTGGGTGAGTGGGCCATCAACCCAATGGACCGGTAATGTCACTACGCAGTTGTCGGTTACTGTGTCTGATCTCAACAACAACAGTGTCCCAACCGGCTCCACAATCGCAGCCTCTGCGATTGACGCCACACCGAAGACACCGACGGATGGTGCAGCATTTGGTACCTGTACGTTGGTCGGGGTGTCAAACGATTCTGTTCCAAACAGTCTGGGGCCCTTGCAACTTGACGTTTCCTTGAAAGATTGCGTGTCCGGTGACCAAGTGAAGCTCACAGTGACGACGCCATACCTGACTAAATCTTTTGTGTTCACAGCTCCCTGACCAATTTACCTGAGTTATTTTGATTGGTCTAATCGGCCTCCCGGGTTCTGGCAAATCCACTGTCGGTCGTCAATTGGCTCGTCGGCTTCAACTCCCCTTTTATGACTCCGACCGAGTCATAGAAGAGCGGTTGGGGTGCTCTATCAGAGACTTCTTCGCCCTTGAGGGCGAAGAGCGTTTTCGGGACGTAGAGACGTCCGTTATAGACGAGCTCACTCAGATTCCAAATGCTGTGCTCTCTACTGGGGGCGGGGCGGTACTTCAATCCATGAACCGGAGTAATTTGCGTTCACGCGGGCATGTGATTTATTTGAAATCTGCGCCGGAGGAATTAGCCCGTAGGCTCAAACACGATATCCATCGCCCCTTGCTACAAGTCGATGATCCATTGAAGCGAATGCGTGACTTGTTTGCTGTGCGTGATCCGCTCTACCGCGAGACAGCGCACTTCATCATCGAAACTGGGCGACCGTCGGTTGCCACACTGGTCAATATGATTGTGATGCAATTGGAGTTGGCAGGCGTTGTTACGGCCCAGCCTTAGCCCAAGCGCATCCCATAAACTCCGGGGTTATGCAATCCACTTTTCCCCCACAACGCGTCGATATTGACCTCGGTGACCGCAGCTATCCGATATGGGTGGGTACGGCACTGATCGACAACCCAGAAATATTGGCAGGTATCCCGAAGGGCAGCGCTGCCATGGTGGTTACCAATGCGACTGTGCAACCACTCTACGCACAAGAGCTATTGCACTGCCTGCGTGGACTTTACCGCCAAGTGCATTTGGTAACGCTGCCCGATGGTGAAGAGTTCAAGACTTGGCAAACTCTCAATCTCATTTTTGACGCGCTACTAACAAAGCAGTGCGATCGCAAAACGGTGCTGTTTGCCCTGGGTGGTGGGGTTGTGGGTGATATGACTGGGTTCGCAGCAGCCAGCTACATGCGCGGTGTGCCCTTTGTGCAGGTTCCAACCACGCTGCTGTCGCAAGTAGATTCTTCCGTTGGAGGTAAGACCGGTATTAATCATCCCCTGGGCAAAAATATGGTTGGCGCTTTCTACCAGCCCCATCTGGTGCTGTGCGACTTGAAGACGCTGAGCACTTTACCGTCCCGTGAACTAAGCGCTGGTCTGGCTGAAGTCATCAAATATGGGCCGATTGCTGATCTTGCATTCCTGGGTTGGATCGAGGCCAATATCGATGCTTTGATAAAACGTGACGTCACTACATTGACCCACGCGGTGAAGCGGAGTTGTGAAATCAAAGCCTGGGTTGTGAGTCAGGACGAACGGGAGTCAGGCGTACGGGCCATTCTCAATTTCGGTCACACCTTTGGCCACGCGATTGAAGCCGGTATGGGCTACGGCAACTGGCTGCATGGCGAAGCGGTGGGCTGCGGCATGGTGATGGCTGCACGTTTGTCTTTAGCTCTGGGCATGATGGACGCGGCTTATCTAGAGCGTCTTACCCGTCTGATCGCCAAGGCGGGTTTGCCTGTCATCGCTCCGATTCTGGACAAAGACGACAACGCAGGCCGCTATCTGGAATTAATGCGGGTTGACAAAAAAGCCGAGGCTGGCGAAATCCGTTTTGTCGTGATCGATGGCAAAGGCAATGCGACCCTTCAAACGGCGCCGGATGCGCTAGTGCGCCAAGTCATCGCTGAGAGTTGTGTTTGATTTGCTATCAATTAAATAGCTGATTACGCAATTTCTACCTGGGCCACAGCCCCTTTTGATGCCTATGTTGCTTGCTCCTTATGCCTGTACCACCGACCAGTCGCGCGGCCGCCGAATCCCCGAACCCGATGCACCTACCCGCACGCCTTACCAGCGCGATCGAGATCGCATCGTGCATTCCACCGCGTTTCGCAGGCTGGTGTACAAGACCCAAGTTTTTCTCAACCACGAAGGCGACCTGTTTCGTACGCGGCTGACGCATTCCCTGGAAGTGGCCCAACTCGGCCGTTCCATCGCGCGCTCTTTGCGTCTGGATGAAGATTTGGTGGAAGCTATCGCCCTGGCACATGACCTGGGGCACACTCCGTTCGGCCATGCCGGACAAGACGCTCTCAACGATTGCATGCAGGCGTTTGGTGGCTTTGAGCACAACCTACAAAGTCTGCGCGTGGTGGACCAACTCGAAGAGCGCTACCCCCACTACGACGGTCTCAATCTTACGTTTGAGACCCGCGAAGGTATCTTGAAGCACTGCTCAGAAACCCATGCGCGAGAGCTGGAGGTGCAAGAACCAGGAGGGGTAGGGCGCCGCTTCCTGGACCACGCACGGCCCAGCCTGGAAGCGCAACTCTGCAATCTGGCGGATGAGATCGCCTATAACGCCCACGATGTTGACGACGGCCTACGGTCTGGCCTGATTACTTGGGAGCAACTGCAGGCGGTTCCCTTGTTCTCGCGTTTTCTGAACATCGCTGTGGCTGAGTTTCCCGAGTTGGCTCGACCGCAAAACCAGCGACGCTGGATATACGATGTCATCCGCCGCATGCTGAGCGCACAGGTATACGACGTGATCGAAACTAGCAGCGCGGCCATCGTGGTCGCAACTCCACAGTGTGTGGATGACGTACGCCGCACCGCGCCGCTGATTCGTTTCAGTGACAGCATGCGCCATGACTCATCGGTTTTGAAACGTTTTTTATTCCAAAACCTGTACCGCCACCCTCAGGTCATACAGACTACCGGACAGGCCAAGCAGGTGATTGCCGACCTCTTCAAAGCCTACATGGGTGTACCGTCTGAATTGCCTGCAGCTTTCACCGCGCGCACCTTCAATGGCCTCACGGTCGATACTACCAAGCTTGCGCGTGTGGTGGCCGACTACATTGCCGGCATGACTGATCGCTTCGCGTCCCGCGAGCACGAGCGGCTCACGGGCCAGCGATTGCTGGCTTAGTGGCACTTGAGATCGATAAAATCAGGCCATCAAAAACTGACGTGCCCTACTACCGTGAGCTTCCTCAATCAACTCAAATTACAAGCCCATGCGTTGCAAACCCAAAAGGTGCACAACGCGGACGAGATCGTTGTCAATGCCCAGGCTACTGAGCTGGCCTGCAAGACCGTGTGGCATTACCTCAATGAGCTATGCAAGCACCTCAACGTGCTGGCCCCTGCCGCGCCCGAATTTGCGCTGGACAAGAACGCTGTTTGGCCTCCGATGAAGCTGGTGGACTTCCGGCTGGATGCGCGCAAAAAAATGCTGCGTGACCAGGAGGTGGTCGATACAATTTCTGTCGGCTGGCACATCTTGCCTTTGCACGGAGAGCCCCGCTTGGCCACGGTCGACGTGGACTTTGTGCCAGAGCTGGAGCGGGTGATGAAAAACCTGTCGGTCGGTGGCGTGAAGTTTGAGCGCAAGGACGTGGTGCAGCCAGACAAAAAGCCCAAACGCCTTATCCGCTTTGAATGCATGACCCAGGCTCGCGGTTTTGTGACCATCACCGCGGACCACGACAACGCCCAGCTTAACTTCCGCCTAGCCAATACCTCAGGCTTTGGAGTCAAGAATGTGACCTGGCCCGCAGAGCGGATGCAATCCGAGTTCTTGGATGAATTGGCCAAACTCATCGTGGCCCAACCCAACCGCTTTGTTGTCGAACCCGCGTGATGGATGACGCTGCGGTTGTTACGTTCACGGTCCAATGGCTGGAGCGGGCGGTCATCGGTTTGAACCTATGCCCCTTCGCCAAAGGCGTGCATGTCAAGGGCCAGATCCATTACGTGGTCACCACCGCCAGCACCCATGCCGATCTGCTTGAATCTCTCAAAAATGAGCTCAATGGGCTGCAGGCCCAGGAATCTATTGCCCGGGACACTACACTTTTAATAGCGCCCGTGGCGTTCCCGGATTTTCTGGACTTTCATGATTTCCTGCCTGACTGCGATCGGCTGCTGCGCCGCATGAAGCTTAATGGCGTTTTTCAGATTGCCAGCTTCCATCCGCAGTTCCAGTTTGCCGATACGGCGCCTGAGGACATCGCCAATTACACCAACCGCGCTCCGTTTCCCATCCTGCACCTTCTGCGTGAAGAAAGCATTGACCGGGCTGTAGAGGCTTTTCCCGAGCCCGATGCTATTTTCGAGAAGAATATGCAAACGCTGCGAGACCTGGGTATCGACGGCTGGAACGCACTGGGCGTGCAAGCCCCAACGGGCGTGGGTGACATGCTCCCGCATGGCGAGAAGAAGGTTCTATGAAATCACCGACGGGCAAAGCGCCCAAACCTGGCCTACAAGTATCGCCCTTAGCCGATGAAATCCGCCCTGGCCAATCGCTGGAGCTGCTCAAAGAGCTGCACATCCTCACCCGCGAAGGCAAGCTCAACCAGGACTCCCGGCGCAAACTTAAGCAGGTCTACCATCTGGTGCAATTCATAGAAAAGCTGCTCAATGAGTTGCCCGCGCCAGCCAGCGGCACATTGACTTTGGCCGACCACGGCGCCGGTAAGTCCTATCTCGGTTTCATCCTTTACGATTTGTATTTCAAAGCGTTACAGCACAGCCATATCTACGGCGTGGAAACGCGCGCCGAGCTCGTCACCAAATCGCGCGAACTGGCCAAGCACCTGGGCTTCGAGCGCATGTCGTTCTTGAACCTGAGCGTCGCCGATTCAGCCGACTCCAAGGCCATGCCTGCGCAGGTGGATGTGATCACCGCATTGCACGCCTGTGACACGGCCACCGACGACGCCATTGCCTTTGGCTTGCAAAAAGGTGCTCAGGCTATGGTGTTAGTGCCCTGCTGCCAGGCCGAAATTGCCCGTAGCCTCAACGCCAACAAGGCTCTGTCTTTGGGCCGCACACCGCTGGCCGAACTGTGGCGTCATCCGTTGCATACCCGTGAGGTGGGTAGCCAGCTCACCAACGTATTGCGCTGCCTGTACCTGGAGGCCTGGGGCTACCACGTGACGGTAACTGAGCTGGTGGGCTGGGAGCACAGCATGAAAAACGAGCTGATTCTGGCCCGCCACACTGGCCGCCAGTCCAGTCAACCCAAGCGGGCCGCGGCCCAGCGCTTGCGGGCTTTGTTACAAGAATTTGGCTTGTCGGAGCTGCTTAACACGCGCTTTACCTTGCCACATGACAACGAAACCTTAGACTGATACGTTTAAGAGGCAGGGGTTAGCATGCCCACAAATTTATGGAGTTAGCAATGCAACGATTTTTGAGTTTGACTCTGTCTGCGGCTTTGGTTGCCACATTGGCCGCCTGCGCCAGCAGCAACCCCGACGTGATTTCACGCAGCGACGCACAGCGCATGTCTCTGGTCCAGGACGGTACGGTGCTCACGGTTCGCCCTGTCGTCGTTGACGGCAGCCAGTCCGGCGTGGGTGCAGCTGTTGGCGGCGTAGTGGGCGCCATTGGCGGCTATGGTGGCAGCGGTGTGAACCGAGAAGCACAAGTGCTAGGCGTCCTTGCGGGTGTAGCCGGTGCCGCGGCGGGCAACGCCATTGAGCGCATGAGTACCAAGGAAGATGCGCTGGAAATTTTGGTGCAACTTAAATCCGGTGATCGCCGCGCGATTGTTCAAGCCAAGGGCACTGAAAACTTCAATCCAGGTGACCCCGTCATCATCGTGACTACCGGTGGCAAGGTGCGTGTTTCCAAAGCGCCTCCTATCATCCGGGCGCAATAACTAGCTCCCAGCGTCTAAAAGCCGGTACCGCGAGGCTCCGGCTTTTCTACTGCCCTTAAGGGGTAGTAATGGGGGTCGGTAATGGGGGTCGGATTCCAATTAAGATGTGACTTTATTATGTTTTGGCACGCCCATGGCCCGACAACCCCGCCTCTCCCTGGCCGGTTACCCACATCACATCATCCAGCGCGGCAACAACCGGCAGGTGATTTTTATGGACGTGGCTGATCGCCAGTTTTTTTTGGATCTGCTGGAAGCGCATTCCAGGCAATTCGGTGTTGCCATCCATAGTTACGTGCTTATGGATAACCATGTGCATTTGCTGGCAACGCCGGGCACGGCTGAGGCGCTGCCGGGCATGATGCAAGCGGTGGGGCGTCGTTACGTGCGTTACTTCAACGATCGCCACGGCCGAACGGGCACGCTCTGGGACGGACGCTACAAATCCACGCTGGTGCAGTCCGAGTCCTATTTACTAACGTGTATGGCCTACCTGGATTTGAACCCGGTACGCGCTGGCCTGGTTGCACAGCCGTCCGATTACGCATGGTCCAGTCATGGCCATTACACCGGCCAGCGCACCGACAAGCTCATCACACCACATCCTTTGGCTTGGGAGCTAGGCAATACTCCGTTTGCCCGCGAGGCCGCCTACGCCAGCTTGGTGCAGGGTGGCTTGGTGCGCAGCGAGCAGACTGCCATTACCGACTCGGCACTGTACGGCTGGGCTTTGGGTGATCCAGAGTTTGTCGCAAATCTGCAAAAGAAAACGCCACGCCGCTTGGTCAAGGGACAGGCAGGGCGACCCAAAAGTACCCTGAAAATTAGAGAATAGTATCCCTGGCCCTTGTATTTATTACCTTCGGTGCTATGTATTTTGATGTGTCCCTAAATAAAATTATTGATGAATTGATCTTATGTAATAGGGATTTGACCCCAATTAAAGTAATTGGCAAGCTTGTTGCATTGCAGTATTCTCTCGTTCCAATGCAATTTTCAGGAGAGCGCCATGACTACGGCAGCCGAAATCAAACACCTCGTCGACCACGGTTTGTATTCCAACTCCCATGAGCACGACGCCTGCGGCGTGGGCTTTGTGGCCCATATCCGAGGTGAGAAGAGCCACTCGATTGTCAAAAATGCGTTGAAGATCTTGGAGAACCTGGACCACCGGGGTGCAGTGGGTGCGGACAAGCTGATGGGCGATGGTGCCGGCATCCTGATCCAACTACCCGACGCGTTGTACCGCGAAGAAATGGCCCGGGCTGGAACGGCCCCTGACGGCTCCGTGGGCGTGACATTGCCGCCCCCCGGCGAATACGGCGTTGGCATGATCTTCTTGCCCAAAGAGCACGCGTCCCGCCTGGCCTGCGAGCAGGAGATGGAGCGTGCCATCAAGGCTGAAGGGCAGGTGCTGCTGGGCTGGCGCGATGTGCCGGTCAATCGCGACATGCCTATGTCGCCCACCGTGCGCGAAAAAGAACCCATTCAGCGCCAAGTGTTCATCGGCCGGGGTCAGGATGTGATCGTGCAGGACGCTCTGGAGCGTAAGCTCTACGTCATCCGCAAGACTGCCAGTGCGGCGATTCAGAACCTGCAACTCAAGCACAGCAAGGAATACTACGTTCCCAGCATGTCCAGCCGCACCATGGTCTACAAGGGCCTGCTGTTAGCCAATCAAGTGGGCGTGTACTTCAAGGATCTGGAGGACGAGCGTTGTGTGTCAGCCTTGGGCCTGGTACACCAGCGCTTCTCGACCAACACTTTCCCCGAGTGGCCGCTGGCCCACCCCTACCGCTACGTGGCGCACAACGGTGAGATCAACACCGTCAAAGGTAACTACAACTGGATGAAGGCGCGCGAAGGCGTGATGTCCTCGCCCGTTCTGGCGGCGGACTTGCAAAAGCTGTACCCCATTAGCTTCGCAGGCCAGTCCGACACCGCTACGTTTGACAACTGTCTGGAACTGCTGACCATGGCGGGCTACCCGCTGAGCCAGGCCGTGATGATGATGATCCCCGAGCCTTGGGAGCAGCACACCACGATGGATTCGCGCCGCAAAGCTTTTTATGAATACCACGCCGCGATGATGGAACCCTGGGACGGCCCGGCCTCCATCGTGTTCACCGATGGTCGTCAGATCGGTGCCACGCTGGACCGCAATGGACTGCGCCCCTCCCGCTACTGCATCACCGATGACGACCTGGTCATCATGGGCTCGGAATCCGGCGTATTGCCCGTACCTGAGAACAGAATAGTGCGTAAATGGCGCTTGCAGCCGGGCAAGATGTTCCTGATTGATCTGGAACAAGGCCGCATGATTGACGATGAGGAGCTTAAAGCCAACCTCGCCAACAGCAAGCCCTACAAGCAGTGGATCGAGAACCTGCGCATCAAACTCGATGATGTGACATTCTCCGACCGCCGTAAAGACGTGACGTTTGCTGCGGTGGTGGAAGGCGTAGAACCCAAGCGTATGACCGACAAAGTCAACCTGCTAGACCGCCAGCAGGCCTTTGGTTTCACACAAGAGGACTTGAAATTCCTGATCGCACCCATGGCGACCGCGGGCGAAGAAGCCATCGGCTCCATGGGCAACGACAGCCCGCTGGCTGTGCTCTCAGACAAAAACAAACCGCTGTACAACTACTTCAAGCAGTTGTTTGCCCAGGTGACCAATCCGCCGATCGACCCTATTCGCGAAGCCATCGTGATGTCGCTGGTGTCGTTTATCGGCCCCAAGCCCAATTTGCTCGACATTAACCAAGTCAACCCGCCGATGCGCCTGGAGGTGAGCCAGCCGGTGCTGAACTTTGCAGACATGGCCAAGCTGCGTAACATTGAGCAGCACACCCAGGGTAAGTTCCGCAGTTACACGTTGGACATCACCTACCCATTCGATTGGGGACACGAGGGGGTAGAAGCCAAGCTAGCATCGCTGTGTGCGGAAGCTGTAGACGCGATCAAGGGGGGTAAAAATATCCTGATCATCAGCGACCGCGGCTTGAACGCAACGCAGGTAGCCATTCCGGCATTGCTGGCCTTGAGTGCCATTCACCAACATCTTGTGGCTGAGGGCTTACGCACCACTGCAGGCTTGGTGGTGGAAACCGGTACTGCCCGTGAAGTACACCATTTTGCAGTGCTGGCAGGTTATGGTGCTGAAGCCGTGCACCCCTATCTGGCGCTGGAAACGCTGGCCCATATTCACAAGGACTTGCCGGGTGATCTGAGCGCCGATAAGGCCATCTACAACTATGTGAAAGCCGTGGGCAAGGGCCTGTCCAAGATCATGTCCAAGATGGGCGTGAGCACCTACATGAGCTACTGCGGTGCCCAGTTGTTTGAGGCGATCGGCTTGTCCACCGAGACCGTCAACAAATACTTTACCGGCACGCCCAGCCGTGTCGAAGGCATCGGCGTTTTCGAGATTGCGGAGGAAGCTATTCGCATGCACAAGGGCGCTTTCAGCGCCGACCCGGTGCTGGCCAACGCGCTGGAAACTGGCGGTGAATACGCCTGGCGCGTGCGTGGCGAAGACCATATGTGGACGCCCGATGCAATCGCCAAGTTGCAGCACTCTACCCGTGCCAATAACTGGAACACCTATAAGGAATACGCGCAGATCATTAACGATCAAAGCAAGCGTCATTTGACTTTACGCGGTCTGTTCGAGTTCAAAATTGACCCAGCCAAGGCCATACCTGTGGACGAAGTGGAGAGCGCCAAAGAGATCGTCAAACGCTTCGCCACCGGCGCCATGTCGCTGGGCTCCATCAGCACCGAAGCCCATGCTACGCTGGCTGTTGCCATGAACCGCATAGGCGGTAAAAGCAACACCGGTGAGGGCGGCGAGGACCCCGCACGTTATCGCCAAGAGCTCAAGGGCATCCCGATCAAGCAGGGTCAGACCATGGCCGACATCATTGGCCATGATGTGGTGGAAGTGGATATTCCATTGCTGCCGACCGACTCACTACGCTCCAAAATCAAGCAGGTCGCGTCCGGCCGTTTTGGTGTTACTGCTGAGTACCTGTCCAGCGCCGATCAGATCCAGATCAAAATGGCCCAGGGCGCCAAGCCGGGTGAGGGTGGTCAGCTCCCCGGTGGCAAGGTGTCCGAGTACATCGGTCGTT
Organism: Burkholderiales bacterium; assembly: GCA_025363275.1. Taxonomy (GTDB): domain Bacteria; phylum Pseudomonadota; class Gammaproteobacteria; order Burkholderiales; family Burkholderiaceae_C; genus Allorhodoferax. The sequence goes on from JANYEE010000260.1 coordinate 43,829, forward strand.
TGCGCCACTCTGTGCAGGGCGTTGGCCTGATTTCGCCTCCGCCACACCACGACATTTATTCGATCGAAGATTTGGCGCAGCTGATTCACGATCTGAAGAACGTCGCACCGCACTCCGGTATCAGCGTCAAGCTGGTAGCCGAAATTGGTGTGGGCACAATTGCTGCCGGCGTTGCCAAGTGCAAGGCCGATCATGTGGTGATTGCCGGCCACGATGGTGGTACGGGCGCTTCACCCTGGTCGTCTATCAAGCATTGCGGCAGCCCGTGGGAAATCGGCTTGGCAGAAACACAGCAGACCCTGGTGCTGAACCGTCTACGCAGCCGCATCCGTGTGCAGGCAGATGGTCAGATGAAAACTGGCCGCGACGTTGCGATTGGTGCTCTGCTGGGCGCCGATGAATTCGGCTTCGCTACCGCACCGCTGGTGGTGGAGGGCTGCATCATGATGCGCAAGTGCCATCTGAACACCTGTCCGGTGGGTGTGGCTACGCAAGACCCACAGCTGCGCAAAAAATTCTCTGGCAAGCCGGAGCATGTCGTAAATTACTTCTTCTTCATCGCCGAAGAGGTACGCCAAATCATGGCCCAACTCGGTATCCGTAAGTTCGACGATCTGATTGGCCGCTCTGATTTACTGGACACCCGCAAGGGCATTGAGCATTGGAAGGCACAGGGACTGGATTTCGGTCGTCTGTTTGCCCAGCCCCAAGTGCCAGCCGATGTGCCACGTTTTCAGACGCTGGAGCAGGACCACGGCCTGGAAAAAGCGCTGGACAATGTGTTGATCGCCAAGAGCCGCGCGGCTATCGACAAGGGCGAAAAAGTCCAGTTTATGGAAGCTGCCCGCAACGTCAATCGGTCCGTAGGAGCCATGCTCTCTGGCGCGGTTACCAAAGTGCACCCTGAGGGCTTGCCGGACAATACCATCCACATTCAGTTGGAGGGTACCGGTGGGCAATCGTTTGGCGCCTTCTTGTGCAAGGGAATCACGTTGTATTTGATTGGCGATGCCAACGACTACACCGGCAAAGGTTTGTCGGGCGGCCGTGTGGTGGTGCGCCCGAGCATTGATTTCCGCGGAGCAGCGATCAACAACACCATCGTCGGCAACACCGTGATGTACGGTGCCACTGCGGGGGAGGCCTTTTTCAGCGGCGTGGGTGGTGAGCGCTTTGCAGTACGTTTATCGGGCGCCACTGCAGTGATCGAGGGTACTGGTGACCACGGTTGCGAATACATGACGGGCGGTACGGTCGCTGTGTTGGGTAAAACGGGTCGTAACTTCGCAGCCGGTATGAGTGGCGGCATTGCCTATGTCTATGACGAAGACGGCCAGTTCGCCACGCGCTGCAACACCGCCATGGTCTCGATGGAAAAAGTACTGACTACCCAGGAGCAGGAAGCACAAATCGACAAGGCCTTGTGGCACCGGGGTCAAAGCGACGAAGCCCAACTGCGCAAGTTGCTGGAAGAGCACAACCGCTGGACTGGCAGCAAGCGTGCCCGTGACCTGCTGGACCATTGGGATACCGCCCGCGCCAAATTCGTCAAGGTCTTCCCACTAGAGTACAAACGTGCTTTGGGTGAGATTCATGCACGTAAAGTGGCTGTGGCCCAGGTAGAACCTGTCCGGGTAGCTCCTAAAAAGATAGCGTCCGAGAAAAAAGACGGCGTACCCGCCAAGTAGGTCCACCGCCAGCAGTCACTTCAAAGTTTGAAGGCCGACCCGGCGGTTGGCCCCGCAAAAGGATAAAAAATGGGAAAAATCACGGGATTCATGGAAATCGAGCGCATCGAAGAGGGCTACAAGCCCGTACCTGAGCGCTTGAAGAACTACAAAGAGTTTGTGGTGGGCTTGGACGATGCCCAGGCCAACAAGCAGGCAGCGCGCTGCATGGATTGCGGTACGCCGTTTTGCAACAACGGCTGCCCGGTAAATAACATCATTCCAGACTTCAATGATCTGGTGTATTCGAACAACTGGAAGGCGGCGATCGATACGCTGCACAGCACCAACAACTTCCCCGAATTCACTGGCCGCATCTGCCCCGCACCCTGCGAAGCAGCCTGTACGCTCAATGTGAACGACGAGGCTGTGGGCATCAAATCCATTGAGCACGCCATCATCGACCGCGCCTGGCATGAGGGTTGGGTCAAGCCCCAGCCCTCGCTGGTCAAGACCGGTAAAAAAGTGGCTGTAGTCGGCTCCGGCCCAGCCGGTATGGCCGCAGCCCAGCAACTGGCGCGTGTGGGCCATGACGTGACGTTGTTCGAGAAGAATGACCGCATCGGCGGCTTGCTGCGCTATGGCATTCCCGACTTCAAGATGGAGAAGACCCACATCGACCGCCGTGCCGAACAGCTGGTAGCCGAAGGCGTGACGATTCGCACCAGTGTGCTGATTGGCGAGATGCCCAAAGACTCCAAGGTCACCAACTGGGCCAAAGAAACCATCAGTGCCGCGCAGTTGCAAAAGGACTTCGACGCCGTGTTGCTGACGGGTGGATCTGAGCAGTCGCGCGACTTGCCCGTACCGGGTCGTGATCTGGACGGCATTCATTTCGCCATGGAATTCCTGCCCCAGCAGAACAAGGTAAATGCGGGTGACAAACTCAAAGGCCAGTTGCGCGCTGACGGTAAGCACGTCATCGTCATCGGCGGTGGCGACACCGGTTCCGATTGCGTAGGCACCAGCAATCGCCACGGTGCGGTCAGCGTTACCCAGTTTGAGGTAATGCCAGAGCCCCCAGTGGAAGAAAACCGCCCGATGACCTGGCCTTACTGGCCCTTGAAGCTGCGCACCAGCTCCAGCCACGAAGAAGGCTGCGAGCGTGTGTTCTCGATTTCCACCAAGGAATTCATAGGCGAAAAAGGGAAGGTCTCTGGCTTGAAGACCGTGCAGGTCGAGTTCAAAGACGGAAAACTGGTCGATGTGCCTGGTTCTGAGCAGGTGCTCAAGGCCGATCTAGTGCTGCTGGCCATGGGCTTTGTGAACCCGGTGGCAACCGTGCTGGAGGCTTTTGGTGTCGATAAAGACGCTCGTGGCAACGCCAAGGCCAACACCGACTTCACGGGAGGCTACGCTACCAACGTACCCAAGGTTTTTGCCGCTGGCGACATACGCCGTGGACAAAGCCTGGTGGTCTGGGCGATTCGGGAAGGGCGCCAGGCAGCCCGATCAGTGGATGAGTACCTAATGGGGGACAGTCAGTTGCCGCGCTAGGCGGAACCTAGGGTTTTCCAGAATCCCTTATGATTGGCAGGCCGGGCACCCTCCGGCTTTCCTATTTATGGCGCCAAACACCAACTCATCTCTCGTAGAGCTACGCAACCTGACCTTTGGGTACGGCGAACGCATTATTTTGAATGACGTATCGCTCTCGGTGCCGCGCGGCAAGGTAACGGCCTTGATGGGCGCATCCGGTGGCGGCAAGACCACGCTGTTGCGCCTTATTGGCGGCCAAAACCGGGCCCAATCGGGCCAGTTATTGTTTGACGGCCAGGACATAGCGGCCTTGGACCAAACCCAGTTGTACGCAGCCCGTCGGCGCATGGGTATGTTGTTTCAATTTGGTGCACTTTTTGCGGACTTGAATGTTTTTGATAACGTGGCTTTCCCGCTGCGTGAGCACACCAGCCTGCCCGAGCTTCTCATTAATGATATCGTCTTGATGAAGCTCAATGCCGTTGGCCTGCGTGGCGCGCGGGACCTGATGCCCAGCGAGGTGTCTGGTGGCATGGCCCGGCGTATTGCGCTGGCACGGGCCATTGCGCTCGACCCCGAGCTGATCATGTACGACGAGCCTTTCTCTGGCCTTGATCCCATATCTTTGGGCACATCGGCCCACTTGATTCGCCAGCTCAATGACACCATGGGTCTGACCAGTATTTTCATTTCACATGAGCTGGAGCAGACCTTTGCCATCGCAGACCACGTCATCATCCTGGCTAACGGGCGTATCGCCACCGAGGGTACCCCCGATGAAGTACGCAAAAGCACCGACCCATTGGTTTACCAGTACGTTAATGCGCTTGCGGATGGCCCAGTCAGATTTCACTACCCAGGAGCACCCGTAGCCGAAGATTTTGGCCTGGCCCCTGGCGCCGCCACCCTCCAAGGAGTTGCCGCATGAGCTGGTACCGTCCCGCAGACGTAGGTTTTGCGACCCGCACTCTATTGGCAGATTGGGGCTACGGCGCCCGTTTGTTTTTACGCTTGTTAGGCTCTTTCGGATCCAGCCTGCGCCGCTTTGGCTTGGTGCGTGACCAAATCCATTTCCTCGGCAATTACTCCTTGTCCATCATTGCGGTGTCGGGTTTGTTCGTTGGTTTCGTGTTTGGTCTGCAGGGCTACTACACCCTGCAACGCTACGGTTCGTCTGAGGCGTTGGGCCTGCTGGTGACTTTGAGTATGGTGCGCGAGCTCGGACCCGTCGTGACTGCCTTGTTGTTTGCGGGCCGCGCGGGCACGTCATTGACTGCTGAGATTGGCCTGATGAAAGCCGGCGAGCAAATCAGCGTCATGGAAATGATGGCCGTCGATCCGATTCAGCGCGTACTGGCGCCTCGCTTCTGGGGTGGCGTGGTCGCCATGCCGTTATTGGCTGCTGTATTCAGCGCTATGGGCGTGATTGGAGGATGGGCGGTCGGTGTGGTGATGATTGGGGTCGACGCGGGTTCCTTTTGGAGTCAAATCCAGGGGGGGGTTGATGTCTGGAAAGACGTTGGTAATGGTGTCGCCAAGAGCGTGATTTTTGGGCTGGCGGTCACTTTTGTGGCCTTGCTGCAAGGCTACAAGGCGCAACCCACGCCCGAAGGCGTTGCCAGCGCGACCACCCGTACGGTGGTGGTGGCTTCATTGACCGTGTTGGGTCTGGACTTCATCATGACTGCCATGATGTTTACTATTTAAGGAGAGTGTGGTGCAACGCTCAAAAAATGATGTGTGGGTCGGCTTGTTTGTTTTACTGGGTGGCGCTGCCATCTTGTTTCTGGCGCTGCAGGCCGCCAACCTGTTATCGCTGAACTTCCAGCAGGCGTACAGCGTCAGCGCCAAGTTTGACAATATTGGTGGTCTGAAAGCAAAAGCTGCCGTGCGCAGTGGTGGTGTGTTGGTGGGCAGGGTGTCTTCCATCACCTTTGACGATAAGACATTCCAGGCCAAAGTCAGCTTGTCTCTGGAAAGCCGCTATGCGTTTCCCAAAGATAGTTCATTGAAAATTTTGACCAGCGGGCTGCTTGGCGAGCAATATATTGGCATTGAAGCCGGTGCCGATTCAGCTAATCTGGCGGCGGGCGATGTGGTTTCGTCCACGCAGTCGGCGGTAGTGCTGGAGAACCTGATCAGCCAGTTTTTGTACAGCCAGGCGGCAGATGCCAGTGCCTCCGACAAGGGTAAAAAATGAGTGTTTTGACGCGCGTATGTTTAGTGGCGGTCATGGTGCTGCTGCAGGCGTGCGCCACGGTTGCCAACCCAGATCGTCGCGATCCTCTAGAGTCCGTCAATCGCAGCATTTATGGGTTCAACGACGGTCTCGACACGGCCTTGGTCAAACCAGTCGCAACGGTTTACCGCGATGTGACACCAGACTGGTTCCGTGCTGGAGTGGGCAATTTTTTCAATAATATTGAAGATGTCTGGTCCACGGTGAACAATGTGCTGCAGGGCCGCGGTGAATACGCTATCGACAGTGCCAAGCGCGTTGCCGTGAACACCACCGTGGGTTTGTTGGGGACTTTTGATATTGCCAGCAAAATCGACATTGATAAACACCCCGCCAACTTCGGCTTGACTTTGGGGCGTTGGGGCGTAGGACCTGGTCCTTATGTGGTGTTGCCTTTGATTGGCCCCACCACTTTGCGCGGCATTGTCGGCATGCCAGTCGACCGTCAGGGCAACTTGATAACCTATGTCGACGACGAGGGAACGCGGACCGGTGCAACGGCCTTGAATTTGATTAACTTGCGCGCAACTTATCTGCAGGCGGGTGACGTAGTGGATGGTGCTGCGCTGGATAAATACAGCTTCATCCGTGATGCCTACCTGCAGCGCGAACGTAACAAGGTGTTCGACGGGAACCCTCCCGAGGAAGATGAAGCGCCGCCCCCAAAGTGAATGTAGCCCAGGTGTCAGCGTCTGCTTAAGCTGATACGTTATGGGGGTGGTTTGAATGAAACATAAAGAGGTAACTATGAAACGAAGTTTTCTGCGCCAATGTCTGGCAATGTTGGTCGTTGCCAGTAGCGTGGTGGGCATGCAATTTGCGCACGCTGAGGACGAAGCGCCTGATGCGCTGATCAAGCGCCTGTCGGTGGATGTGCTCGATACCATCAAGGCTGACAAATCCATTCGCAATGGCGATTTGGCTAAAGTCATCACGCTGGTGGATACCCGCGTAATGCCTCATGTGGATTTTCAGCGTATGACCGCTTCGGCCGTAGGTCCAGCTTGGCGCCAGGCGACTCCTGAGCAGCAAAAACGCTTGCAAGAGGAATTTAAGATCTTGCTGGTTCGCAGCTACGCAGGTGCTTTGGGTCAAGTCTCTGACCAGAGTATTGCCATCAAGCCTATGCGCTCTGCACCGGAAGACAAAGAGGTGATGGTTCGTACTGAGATCAAGGGCAAAGGCGACGCTATTCAACTAGATTACCGCCTGGAAAAAACTCCAGGCCAAGGCGCGGGTTGGAAGATTTACAACATCAACGTCTTGGGTGTCTGGTTGGTGGAAACTTACAAGACCCAGTTCGCACAAGAAATCAACTCCAAGGGACTTGATGGCTTGATCAGCGCTTTGACCGAGCGCAACAAGACCAACGCCAAAAAGGCCTGAGATGTTGAGCTTGCCGGCAGAGTTGACCCATGTTCAGGCCAACGCGTGCCTTGCACAGTTGGCTGCCGGGGTTAAGGCTGAAGGCGCCGTGGTGGCGCTCAATGCGGAACCCCTGCAGCGCTTTGATTCGTCTGCGTTGGCCGTGCTGCTGGAGTTTCAGCGCAGGTGTGCCAGCGTGGGCAAAACGGTATCGGTGCAGGGCTTGCCTCGGCAGCTGTTGGCGCTTGCCACTTTGTACGGTATTGAAGGCCTAATCCACAGCGCCTGACAGCCTGCAAGCTCGACCCACTGTGGCCGCATAAAATAGCGGTATTCCATGACCGCTATTTCTTTTAAATCAGTTTCTAAAGCCTACGCTTCAAACAAGGGCCCCAAGGGCTCAAGCTTTTTGGCGCTTGATGGCGTCAGTCTGGATATTGAAGAAGGCGAATTTTTCGGCTTGCTGGGGCCCAACGGCGCTGGCAAAACCACCATGATCAGCATTCTGGCGGGCCTGACGCGCCCCACCGGGGGCGCTGTCAGCGTGTTGGGCAGTGATGTGCAGCGCGACTTTGCCGATGCTCGCCGCAAACTCGGCGTGGTGCCTCAAGAGCTGGTCTTTGATCCTTTCTTTAACGTGCGTGAAATGCTGCGTATCCAGTCCGGCTACTTCGGTGTCAAAAACAATGACGCTTGGATTGATGAGCTGCTGGATAGTCTGGGCTTAACCGATAAGGCCGATGCCAATATGCGCCAGCTCTCCGGCGGTATGAAGCGCCGCGTGCTCGTGGCACAAGCTCTGGTGCATAAGCCGCCGGTCATCGTGCTGGACGAGCCTACTGCTGGTGTTGACGTAGAGCTCCGCCAAACACTGTGGGCCTTCATCGCCAAGCTCAACAAGCAAGGTCACACCGTTTTGCTGACCACCCACTACCTGGAAGAAGCTGAAGCGTTATGCGGCCGCATTGCGATGCTTAAGACGGGCCGTATCGTAGCGTTAGACAAAACCAGCGAACTGCTGAAAGCAGCCAGCAGCAATGTGCTGCGCTTCAAGATTGATGGCGAACTGCCTGCCGCTTTGGCGCAGGGCGCGCGCGTCACCGGGCGCGTAGTGCAGTTCCCAGCGCATGACGCGCTTGAAGTGGAGAAATACCTGGCGGCTGTGCGCGAGGCCGGCTTATTGGCGCAAGACATCGAAATCCGTAAAGCTGACCTTGAGGATGTGTTCCTGGACGTGATGACGCAGCACAAAGATTCCGTGCATAGCGTGGGAGGAGCATCGAAATGAACGGATGGCAGACGCTTTTATACAAAGAAATCTGGCGCTTCTGGAAAGTCGCGTTTCAGACGATTGCCGGCCCCGTGCTGACGGCGATGCTCTACTTGCTGATCTTCGGTCACGCACTGGAGTCGCATGTGAAGGTGTACGACACGGTGAGCTACACCGCGTTCCTGGTACCAGGGTTGGCGATGATGAGCCTGCTGCAAAATTCTTTCGCCAACAGCTCGTCCTCTCTGATCATGAGTAAGGTGATGGGCAATCTGGTGTTCCTGTTGCTGACGCCGCTGTCGTATCTTCACTGGTTTGTGGCTTACGTGGGCGCGTCGGTGGTGCGCGGCCTGGTTGTCGGTTTTGGCGTGTTTGTGGTGTCGGCACCTTTCACCGGTATGAGCTTTGTGGCTCCCGTCTGGATCGTGGTGTTTGCGGTCATGGGGGCGGCCCTGATGGGCATACTGGGTCTGATCGCTGGCCTGTGGGCCGAGAAGTTTGATCAGTTGGCCGCCTTCCAGAATTTCGTCGTGATGCCGATGACCTTCCTGAGTGGCGTGTTCTATTCCATCCATTCCTTGCCAGTGTTTTGGCAGGGCGTCAGCCACTTCAATCCCTTCTTTTACATGATCGATGGATTCCGTTTCGGCTTCTTTGGTGTCAGCGATGTCTCGCCCTGGTTGAGCCTCAGCGTAGTGGGCGCCACACTGGCTGTGGTCAGTGGTATCGCGCTGCACCTCCTACGCATCGGTTACAAAATCCGCAGCTAATTTTTTGAATTGACCGACATGACTGCAGAACAGCTCCAAGCCCTCATCACCGCTGGTTTGCCTTGCCAGCATTGCGATCTGGAGGGTGATGGCCGCCACTGGTACGCCACTATCGTGTCCTCTGCGTTCGAAGGTAAACGCCTGATTCAGCGCCACCAGCAGGTCTACGCCACGCTGGGTAGCCGTATGCACACCGATGAAGTACACGCGCTGTCGATGAAGACTTTTACACCGACCGAGTGGGCCGCCAAAGCGACCTAATTCACGGAACCAAAATACCCAGATTCCAGGACAACTATGGACAAACTACTCATTCGCGGCGGTCGCACCCTCAAGGGTGAAGTGCTGATTTCCGGTGCCAAAAACGCAGCCCTGCCCGAACTGTGCGCTACGCTGCTAAGCGCCGAGCCCGTCACGCTGCGCAATGTGCCACGTCTGCAAGATGTGTCTACCATGCTCAAGCTCATTCGCAATATGGGCGTGCAGGTAGACCAGCAGGCCGATGGCACCGTGTTGGTCAACGCTGGCACTTTGAACAACCCCGAAGCGCCGTATGAGCTGGTGAAAACCATGCGCGCGTCGGTGTTGGCGCTAGGCCCTTTGCTGGCGCGCTTTGGTCATGCCAAGGTGTCCTTGCCCGGTGGCTGCGCGATTGGCTCGCGCCCGGTGGACCAGCACTTGAAAGGCCTGGCGGCGATGGGTGCGGACATCGTGGTGGAACACGGCTACATGGTTGCCAAGCTGGCTACGGGACTGAAGCGCCTGAAGGGCGCACGCATTACCACCGACATGGTGACCGTGACTGGCACCGAGAACTTCTTGATGGCCGCAGCGCTGGCCGATGGCGAAACCATTCTGGAAAACGCCGCCCAAGAGCCCGAGATCCCTGACTTGGCCGAGATGCTGATCAAAATGGGTGCCAAGATCGAGGGGCACGGCTCTAGCCGCATTCGCATTCAGGGCGTGGAAGCCCTGTATGGCGCCAACCACCAGGTGGTGGCCGACCGTATTGAAGCCGGTACTTTCTTGTGCGCGGTGGCCGCTACGGGCGGTGATGTGGTGCTCAAGCACGGCCGCGCAGACCATCTCGACGCGGTCATTGAAAAGCTGAGTGAAGCGGGTGCGACGGTAACAGCGGTGGAGGGCGGAATTCGTGTGCAATCCAGTGGCCGCCTCAAAGCCCAGAGCTTTCGCACCACCGAATACCCTGGCTTCCCCACCGACATGCAGGCCCAGTTTATGGCGCTCAACTGCATCTCGCACGGGCACAGCAAGGTCACGGAGACGATTTTTGAGAACCGTTTCATGCACGTGAATGAGCTAGTGCGTCTGGGTGCCAACATCCAGATCGACGGTAAGATTTCTGTCATCGAAGGTGTCGAGCGCCTGTCGGGTGCCACCGTGATGGCGACCGATCTGCGCGCCTCTGCGAGCCTGGTGATTGCAGGCCTGGTGGCTGAGGGAGAAACCGTGGTCGATCGCATTTACCACCTCGACCGTGGCTACGACCAGATGGAAGCCAAGCTGCGCGGCATCGGTGCGGACATCGAGCGAATCAAATGACGGCCCCCACGCTTGCTACTCCGTGTACGGCGCTACCCCCCGAGGAGGCCCTCACCCCTTGGGGCGGCCCTGCGGCGTTCACGCCATGAATGTTGAGACCATGATCACGCTCGCACTCTCCAAAGGCCGCATTTTTGAAGAAACCCTGCCGCTGTTGAAAGCGGCGGGCATTGAGGTGTTGGACGACCCGGAAAAGTCCCGCAAGCTGATTCTGGACACCAACTTGCCCGGCGTGCGAGTGCTGGTGGTGCGCGCGACCGATGTACCGACCTACGTGCAATACGGGGGTGCTGATCTGGGCATTACGGGCAAAGACACGCTGCTGGAGCACGGTAGCCAGGGCCTATACCAGCCGCTGGATTTGCAAATCGCCAAGTGCCGCATCAGTGTGGCCGCGCGTGCAGACTTTGACTACGCTTCGGCTGTGAAGCAGGGCTCGCGCCTGAAGGTGGCCACCAAGTATGTGGCCATTGCCCGCGACTTCTTCGCCTCCAAAGGCGTGCACGTGGATCTGATCAAACTCTACGGCAGTATGGAACTGGCACCGTTGGTCGGCATGGCGGACGCCATCGTTGATCTGGTGTCTACCGGCAACACGCTCAAGGCTAACAATCTGATTGAGGTGGAGCAGATTATGGAAATCAGCTCGCGCCTGGTGGTGAACCAGGCCGCGCTCAAACTCAAACGCGAACCCTTACGCCGAATCATTGATGCTTTTGCGCAGGCTACTGCCGCGCAGACTTAAAGTTTTAATTGCTATGAAATTAGTAGCTGCTCCCGCACATCTATCAACGGCTAGCAGCCAATTTGAGGCTGAATTCAAAGCCCGCCTGCATTGGGCTGCCGACACCGATGCGTCCATTGAGACCAGCGTGGCGGCTATTTTGCAAGACGTGCAAGGGCGCGGCGATACAGCGGTGCTGGAGTACACCGCCCGCTGGGACCATGTGCAGGCCGCCACGGTGGCCGAGCTGGAGCTGACCCAGGCCGAACTCAAAGCCGCGTTTGACAGCATTCCCGCACAGCAGCGCATCGCCCTGGAAGCCGCGGCCAAACGTGTGCGCACCTACCACGAAGCGCAGAAAAAAGCCTCGGGCGAGAGCTGGAGTTACCGCGATGAAGACGGCACATTGCTGGGCCAGAAGGTTACGCCGCTAGACCGCGTCGGCATTTATGTGCCTGGTGGCAAGGCCGCCTATCCGTCGTCGGTGTTGATGAACGCCATACCCGCCCATGTGGCCGGCGTGGGTGAAATCATCATGGTCGTGCCAACTCCCAGGGGTGAAAAGAACGCCCTGGTGTTGGCTGCCGCTTATGTGGCTGGCGTCACCCGCGCCTTCACCATTGGTGGTGCGCAGGCGGTGGCCGCGTTGGCCTATGGCACAGAGAGCATCCCTGCCGTGCACAAGATCACTGGCCCCGGCAATGCCTATGTGGCTGCTGCCAAGCGCCGCGTGTTCGGCACCGTGGGCATCGACATGATTGCCGGCCCAAGTGAGATTTTGGTGTTGGCCGACGGCACTACGCCGCCCGACTGGGTGGCCATGGACTTGTTCAGCCAAGCGGAACACGACGAACTGGCGCAGAGCATTCTGCTGTGCCCCGACGCCGCCTATATCGCCCAAGTGCAAGAGAGTATCAACCGCCTGCTGCCCGACATGCCCCGCGCCGAGATCATTGCCAAAAGCCTGACCGACCGTGGCGCACTGATATTGACCCGCAGTATGCAAGAGGCCTGTGAGATCAGTAACCGCATTGCGCCGGAGCATTTGGAGGTGTCCAGTCAAGATCCGCATAAGTGGGAGCCCCTGCTCAAACACGCGGGCGCCATCTTCTTGGGTGCGTTCACCAGCGAATCTTTAGGCGACTACTGCGCTGGCCCCAACCACGTGCTGCCCACCAGCGGCACGGCCCGCTTTAGCAGCCCGCTGGGTGTGTATGACTTCCAAAAGCGCAGTAGCCTGATTGAGGTGAGCGAGCAGGGCGCGCAGACGCTGGGCCAGATTGCCAGCGTGTTGGCCCATGGCGAAGGCCTGCAGGCCCACGCCAGAGCGGCCGAGATGCGACTCAAGTAATCGCGTGGGTTAATCCCGCAGGACCAGCGCCGTTTGGCAAACGGCGTAAGAATGCAGGCGTTCACGAGACCAATGCCATGCCCCAAATACACCGCCCCCTTTTTACTTTGAACGTGCTGCGCACTGCTGCGGCTACCGTAGCGCTTGGCCTGGCTTGCGGCGCCGCGTCGGCCATGACCCTGCGTCAAATGCGCGCGCTGGAAAAGTCGGACAAAAAGCAAGGCGAGAACTACATCAACTACTACTTGGTTGGCGCGATGGAGGGCGCACTCGAAGCGCACACCCAGGCCGTTCGCAACGGCGCCAAACCCAGCATCTGCCTGAATGGTCGCCGTTTGGAGCCGCACATGGCGCGCAGCCTGTTTGACACGGAACTCCAACGCAATGAGGGCGTCTACGAAGCGGACATGTCGGTGCAACTGGTGTTGACCAATGCCTTGGTCGCGGTGTACGCCTGCCCATGAGCGCAACGAAGTGTTGGTGCTATAAAAATAATAGCAACACAGGTAATAAATTCAAGGGCCTCAGCCCGATTTGACTTCAGAAATATCCAAAATCGCTGAAAAATACCCCCAGAGCCTGCCGCTCAGCCCCGTCGGCAGGTTCTGATACGCGCGCGCAGCGCAGGGCGCGTGGATATTGGGGACAATCCTGCATAGCCGTCCTTTCACCTCCCAAGAGTCAGTCCCTTGCTCCAACTTGCCCCTTACAAAGCCCTGTTTTCTGACCGTGAACTCAAGCGCATCGTTTTATCCTCCATCCTGCCGCGCCTCCCCGCAGGTATCAATGGGCTCTCGCTGACCCTGTTGGTGCAGTCGTTGTATGGCTCGTTTGCGGTCGGTGGCACGGTGAGTGCGGCCTATCTCATGGCGTTAGGGGTTGCATCACCCTTGCTCGGGCGCTTTGTGGACCAGCGCGGGCCACGCGCGGCCATGCTACCGTTTGGTATCGCCCACGCGCTCGCGCTGGCCTTGCTGGTGGCCGCTGCACTGTTGCGGGTATCGCCATCCTGGCTGATGGTGTTTGCGCTCTTGGCGGGGATGACGTTTCCCCCGGTATCCATGACGGTACGTGCCATGTGGCGCAAGTCCAAGTTGCCTGACCACACCAAGCAGTTGGGCTTCGCCTTGGAGGGCGTGATCATGGAATCCATCTTTGTGTGTGGCCCTTTGATCGTTAGCTTTTTCTTGCTATTCAACGCACCGGCCGTGGCTTTGCTATTTTCAGCCTGCGCCACGTTGGTGGGTATCGTGTTTTTTTCGCGCTCGGGTGCCCTGGAGCGCTGGGGCGACGTCGAACCCGCACAGCGCCATTGGTTGGGGCCACTCAGACTCCTGGGCGTGCGCCGGGCTTTGCTTGTCTCCATGCTGCTGGGCGCCAGTTTTGGGTTGCAAGAAATTGGCATGATGGCCGTGACTAAAGCGGCCGACAAGCAGGCTGCCGTGGGCTGGTTGTTTGCGGCGTATTCGGTACCGTCGGCTCTTGCCGGCTTGTTGTACGGCACGCGCCAGTTTGCCTGGCCTCTGAACCGCCAGATGGCGCTGGGGCATGTGTGGATCGCCGCTTTAAGTCTGCTGCTCACCCAGGTGTCGTCACTCTGGGTGTTCGCCCTGGGTTGCGCCGTGTGCGGCATGGCCGTTGGGCCGGCGATTACTGCAAGCCAAATGCAGCTGGGTAAGTTGACAACGGCCGAGTACACCACCGAAGCCTTCACCTGGAGCATGACGCTGTTCATGGTGGCATTGGGCGCCGCATTTGCCTGTGGCGGCTGGCTTGTGGACACCTACGGTGTGGGTGCACCCATGTTCTGCGCCGCATGCACCGCGAGCCTGGGCGCGCTGATGTGCTTGCGCGTCCCGGAGATCTTTGCGCCCCAGACGGCCGCCTAGCGGCTAGGACTCAAAGCTACCCCGGGAAATTACACGAATTTCGTGTAACACGAAATTCGTGTAAACTACAAACCATGAAAAACGTCACTATCACCGTAGAAGACGCCACCCTGGAGTGGGTGCGCATCGAAGCGGCCAGACGCAACACCAGCGTGTCGCGCCTGGTGGGTGAGATGCTGACCGACAAAATGCAGTTTGACGATACCTATGCCCGAGCCCAGCGCGATTGGGTGGCGGATACCTCGTCGTTCAGTTCGGGAGGCAAGGCCTACCCGACACGTGGGGGCAGCGAATGACGCGCAGCGAAGAGCGTGGGGGCCAAGGCGACCATGGCTAGCGCTTTGCCCGAGGCGGGTGCCATCGTCTTCGTTGACACCAGCGTTTTGCTGGCGGCCGACGACGCGCATGACGCCACCCAACAAACCCTCGTGCGTGCCTGGATGCAGGCGCTATGGCAGCACCGCGCCGGACGCGTTAGCACGCAGGTCCTCAACGCCTACTACGTCGGCGCGACCCGCCACTTCTGTTTGCCCCAGGGCGATGCGCGCGCCAAGCTGCGCCGCATGCAGCTGTGGCAGCCCTGGCAAATTGACCACCAGACGGTGGAGACCGCCTGGGGTGTCGAAGCCCGCTTTGGACTGCCGTATTGGGATGCGCTGATCGTCGCCTCCGCCGCCCAAAGCGGGGCCAGCCATGTGCTATCGCTGGATTTGCAGCACCAACAGCAAATCGACGGCATCACTATCCTCAACCCCTTGCTGGCCACCCCGGGCGACCTAGGCCTTACCCCATGACTTCCACTCCCGATACCGACCCCAACGTCACCAGCCTGATCGCCCGCCGCATCCGCCAGGACGTGCAGTCCATGCACGCCTACGCGATTCAAGACAGCGTGGGAATGGTCAAGCTGGACGCGATGGAAAACCCGCACCGCCTGCCGCCCGAGCTGCAGGCCGAGTTGGGTGCGCGACTGGGTACCCTGGCGTTGAACCGCTATCCGGACGGCCGGGTGAATGATCTGCGCCGCGCACTGGCCGCCCACGCCGCCATGCCCGCGGGCTTTGACATCATGCTGGGCAATGGCTCGGATGAACTGATTTCGCTTTTGGCCATGGCTTGCGACGTGCCCACCGTTCCCGGCCAAGCCAAACCCGCCGTGCTGGCCCCGGTGCCGGGTTTTGTGATGTACGCGATGAGCGCCGCGCTGCAGGGGCTGGACTTTATTGGCGTGCCCCTGACGCCTAGCTTTGCACTAGACGTGCCCGCCATGGTGCAACGCATTGCGGACCAAAAGCCCGCCATCGTTTACCTGGCTTACCCTAACAACCCCACCGCCAATTTATGGGATGCGGGCGACATGGCCGAAGTGATTACAGCTGCACGCTCGGCTGGCAGCATTGTGGCCATTGACGAGGCTTACCAACCGTTTTCCAGCCGCACCTATCTGGATGTGATCCGCTCCGCTCCGGCCGAGAACAGCCATGTGCTGCTGATGCGCACCATGAGCAAGTTTGGCCTGGCTGGTGTGCGCATCGGCTACATGATGGGTCCCGCCGCGCTGGTGCAGCAGGTCGACAAATTGCGCCCACCCTACAACATTAGTGTGTTGAATTACGAATGCGCGCTGTTTGCGCTGGCCCACCAGGACGTGTTTGCCGCCCAGGCCGCCGACATCCGCGCCCAGCGCGCGCGCCTGCTGGCCACGTTGGGCGCGACGCCGGGGCTCACCGTGTTTGAGAGCGATGCCAACATGATTCTGGTGCGCATCGACGGTGAGGCCCCTGACCGCGCCCAAAAAGTCTTCGATGGCATGAAAGCCCGTGGTGTTCTGGTCAAGAACGTTTCTAAAATGCACCCACTGTTGGCGCATTGTTTGCGTTTGACCGTAGGCACGGCCTCTGAAAACGACCACATGATTGTTGCCCTGCAAAATTCACTATGACTACCAATTACCCTTTGACCGAGGTCCCCGATCCTCACAGCGCGGCCAACACTGACCGTGTGGCTGAGGTGTCCCGCAACACCGCGGAAACCAAGATCCGCGTGCGCGTCAATCTGGACGGTACGGGCCAGGCGCGCCTGTCCACCGGCATTGGTTTTTTTGACCACATGCTCGACCAGATCGCGCGCCACGGCCTGATTGACCTGGACATTGAAGCCGAAGGCGACCTGCACATTGACGGCCACCACACCGTGGAAGACGTGGGCATCACCCTGGGCCAGGCCTTTCACAAAGCGGTGGGCGACAAAAAGGGCATCCGCCGTTATGGCCACGCCTATGTGCCGCTGGATGAAGCGCTGTCCCGCGTGGTGATCGATTTTTCGGGCCGCCCTGGCTTGGTGATGGACGTGCCCTTCAAGAGCGGCATGATTGGCGCGTTTGACACGCAGCTGACCCACGAATTCTTCCAGGGCTTTGTGAACCACGCCTTTGTGACGCTGCACATCGACAACCTCAAGGGCGAAAACGCCCACCACCAGGCCGAGACCGTGTTCAAGGCCTTCGCGCGTGCGCTGCGCTTTGCGCTGGAGCGCGACCCGCGTGCGCTGGGTACGATTCCGTCGACCAAGGGGAGTTTGTAGTTGTGAGCCTTCCCAACGCCATGTTCACCAGTTTTGAATCCAAATCGGCCTGGGGCCCTTGTAAATCCTGCCTGAGTAGCTATCAAATTAATAGCGACTGTCTGCCATCATGAAAAAAGTAGCAGTCGTCGACTACGGTATGGGTAACCTGCGTTCGGTCACCCAGGCTGTGGTGCATGCCGCTGCAGGGTCGGATGTTGAGGTGGTCTGGGCCCGCACCCCGCAAGAGGTGATGGATGCCGAACGCGTGGTGCTGCCTGGCCAGGGCGGCATGCGCGATTGCATGCGCGAGCTGGTTGATTCCGACATGTTCGACGCCGTGATGCACGCCGCCGCGCACAAACCGCTGATGGGCGTGTGCGTAGGCATGCAAATGTTGCTGGACCACTCCGAGGAGCTGGACACCCCGTGCTTGGGCCTGATTCCTGGCGAAGTGGTCAAGTTTGACCTAGTCGGGCAAATTCAGCCTGACGGCAGCCGTTACAAAGTGCCCCAGATGGGTTGGAACCAGGTCTGGCAGGACACTACAAACGGTGCGCGCCACCCGGTCTGGGGCGAAGTGCCGGACGGTAGTTACTTCTACTTTGTGCACAGCTACTACACCCGACCGTCTGATGCGCGCCACAGCGCGGGCGTTACGGACTACGGACAACGCTTTTCCAGCGCAATAGCGCGCGATAATATTTTTGCGACGCAATTTCACCCCGAAAAAAGCGCCGTGCACGGTTTGGCCCTTTACCGCAACTTTTTGCACTGGAATCCCTGAGTTCCCCTTGCCGCATAAAAACGCCGCACGCCACACCACTTTGGCATTCTGATTTCTTCCGCCTTTTTTCCTCCACCCACTGAAGCACCATGCTTTTAATTCCTGCGATCGATCTCAAAGACGGCCACTGCGTACGCCTCAAACAAGGCGATATGGACCAATCCACCACCTTCGGCGAAGACCCTGCGGTCATGGCCCGGCGTTGGGTGGACCAGGGGGCAAGGCGTCTGCACTTGGTAGATCTGAACGGTGCGTTCGCCGGGCACCCCAAAAACGAGGCCGCGATCCGCAAGATCCTGAAGGAAGTGGGTAGCGAGATTGACGTGCAACTGGGCGGCGGCATCCGTGACCTGGACACCATCGAGCGCTACCTGGACGCCGGCTTGCGTTTTGTGATCATCGGTACGGCTGCTGTCAAGAACCCTGGCTTTTTGCAGGATGCCTGTACCGCATTTGGCGGCCACATCATCGTGGGCCTCGACGCACGCGATGGCAAGGTGGCCACCGACGGCTGGAGCAAGCTGACCCGCCACGATGTGATCGACCTGGGCAAGAAGTTTGAAGACTACGGCGTCGAAGGCATCATCTACACCGACATCGGTCGCGACGGCATGCTCACTGGCATCAACATCGACGCTACCGTCAAGCTGGCGCAAGCCCTGACCATCCCCGTGATCGCTTCGGGTGGTTTGTCCAATATGGCTGACATCGAAGCCCTGTGCGAGGTGGAAAGCGAAGGCGTGGAAGGCGTGATCTGCGGACGTGCGATTTACAGCGGTGATCTGGACTTTCAAAAGGCGCAAGAACGCGCAGATGAATTGAATGGCTGAGCCTGAGAGGCTTAGACGGGTTTCCTCGTTATACTTGCACCATATTCTGTACAAGTCAAAAAGAGCCAGATATGAAAGTCGTCACCTACTCCGAAGCCCGCAGCGCCCTGAAAACGGTGCTGGACCGCGTGCATGACGACGCCGATGTGACGGTTATCAGTCGCCGCGATGGAGCGGACGCAGTGGTTATGTCTTTGGATCATTACCAAAGCTTGATGGAAACCATGCATCTGCTGGGCACTCCGGCGAATGCAGCACATTTGGCTAAATCCATTGCGCAGCACAAAGCGGGCAAGCGCACCCGGCGCGCACTGATTCAGGCCTGATTGGGCCGCTTCCGCGTGGCGCGCAGCATTCGTTTTACTCCTGCGGCGTGGGACGATTACTTGTACTGGCAGGGGCAAGACAAGAAAACACTTCGCCGTATCAATACCCTGATCGAAGCAGCGGTGCGCGACCCATTTGCAGGTATCGGCAAACCAGAGCCTCTAATGGGCAACCTGTCGGGCTACTGGTCACGCCGCATCGATGAAACCCACCGATTGGTCTATTCCGTAGACGATTCTGATCTGGATGTGATTGCGTGTCGGGGACATTACGATGATTAAAGCAGTTCGCCGAATCCCGCTGTCAACACCCCTTCTACAATCGACGCATGCTCGCTAAAAGAATCATTCCTTGCCTGGACGTGACCGGTGGCCGCGTTGTCAAGGGCGTTAACTTCACCCAGTTGCGAGACGCAGGGGACCCGGTAGAAATTGCTGCGCGCTACAACGAGCAGGGCGCCGACGAACTCACGTTTCTCGACATTACCGCCACCAGCGATGGGCGCGATTTGATTCTGCACATCATCGAAGCGGTGGCATCGCAAGTCTTCATCCCACTGACCGTGGGCGGAGGCGTGCGTACCGTGGACGACGTGCGGCGCCTGTTGAACGCGGGTGCGGATAAAACCAGTTTCAACTCGGCAGCGATTGCGAATCCGCAGGTCATTGAAGACGCTTCACTCAAATACGGCGCGCAGTGCATCGTGGTGGCCATTGACGCCAAACGCCGATCGGAAGAAGACGCCAAAGTGCGCGGTGCGGGTTGGGATGTTTACAGCCACGGTGGCCGTAAAAATACCGGCTTGGACGCCGTGGCCTGGGCGACCGAGATGGCTCGGCGCGGCGCCGGTGAGATTTTGCTGACCAGCATGGACCGGGACGGCACCAAGAGCGGTTTTGATTTGGCCCTGACCCGCGCGGTAGCTGATGCGGTCAGTGTGCCGGTGATTGCCAGTGGCGGCGTGGGCAACCTGGACCATCTGGCCGATGGCGTGCAGCAGGGCGGGGCGGATGCGGTGCTCGCCGCCAGCATTTTCCATTACGGTGAGTACACCGTGGGCCAGGCCAAGGCGCGCATGGCCGAGCGCGGAATTCCAGTCAGAATTTGAGTTTTATAAGCCTTTTGGGCCTATGGCCCAGGTAAACGCTGCCTTGGCAGCTATTAAATATATAGCAAATGCAAACCACAACAACCCCACCCATGAGCTGGCTCAAACACATCCGCTGGGATTCCAAAGGCCTGGTGCCCGTCATTGCGCAGGAGCAGGGCAGCAACGACGTACTGATGTTCGCCTGGATGAACCGCGAAGCTCTGCAAAAGACTGTGGAGTTGGGCCGGGCCGTGTACTTTAGCCGCTCGCGCGACAAGCTTTGGTACAAGGGCGAAGAGTCGGGTCATGTGCAAACGGTGCACGAAATCCGCATGGATTGCGACAGCGATGTGCTGCTGCTCAAGGTGACCCAGTTGGGCCATGAGCCCGCGACACCGGGGTCGCCCTCACGGTCAATTGCCTGCCACACCGGCCGCCACAGCTGTTTTTTCAGCGTACTGGAGAATGGCGAGTGGAAATCGGTGGACCCGGTCTTGAAAGATCCCGAGTCCATCTATAAATAGAACCTTGCGGGACAGATCTTCAGCTCTGTCCCCAACCGATTAAAAACCTTGCGGGACAGGTCTTCAGCTCTTTCTCCGAATGATCACAATGCCTACTTCACAAGACTCCCTGGCCGCCCTTGCCGCCGTGATCGAAAGCCGCAAGGTTGCCAACGGTGGCGATCCGAACGCCAGCTATGTATCCCGCCTGCTGCACAAGGGGCCTGACGCCTTTTTGAAGAAAATTGGTGAAGAAGCGACCGAGGTAGTCATGGCCGCCAAAGATGCCGACCACGGTGGTGACGCGACCAAGATCGTCTACGAAGTGGCCGATTTATGGTTCCACACCATGGTGGCGCTGGCGCACTACGGCCTGTCGCCCGCCGATGTGATTGCCGAGCTGGAGCGCCGTGTGGGCACCAGTGGTCTGGAAGAAAAAGCCCTGCGCAAGGCTCTTGCGCGTGAGGCAGAGTCCAAATGAAAGAGCGCCCATGACCCAAGACTTTACGATCCCCAACGCCCCCGTTGAGGTCAGCCTGGAGCGTCTGCAGGCACTCAATTCGGTGGGTACTATTAGCTATGTGTTGCACCTGATTGTGGCCATCGGAGCGATCATTCCCGGCGGCCAATTCGGCACGGTGCTGCTGTTGGCGGCGCTGATCCTAGACCTAGTCAAGCGCGATGATGCAGCGGGCACCTGGCATGCATCGCATTTCCGTTGGCGCATTCGCTCGGTTTTCATCGCCGGTGGCCTGTATTTGGTGACTTCGCCCCTGTTTTTGCTACTGTACATTCCCGGCATGATTGCCTGGGCGTTGATCTCGGTATGGTTTCTCTACCGCATCGTTAAAGGCTTGATTGCGATGAACAAAGGCCAGGTGGTCGCATGAGTAACGAAAGCCCTGTGGCCCACGATCCGAATTGCCTGTTTTGCAAAATCGTCGCAAAACAGATTCCCTCCAAAACGGTGTACGAGGACGATTTGGTTTATGCGTTCCATGACATTAATCCTTGGGCACCCGTGCACTTTTTGATCGTGCCCAAAGCCCACATTGCCAGCATGGCTCATATAGGCACTGAGCACGCCGCGCTGATGGGGCATATCATGGTGCTAATACCCAGGCTGGCCCTCCAAGAGGGTTGCAACCCTTACCCGGAAGGCGGCTACCGCCTGGTGACCAATACGGGTACAGAAGGCGGACAAGAATTCCACCACCTGCACTTTCATGTCATGGGCGGACCCCGCCCATGGTTGCGCGGCTAGTCTGTCACACACGCCGACTAGAATTCAATACATCGTTAGGAGAAACTCATGGGATTGTCGACCACACACCTGATCATTTTTTTGGTCATTATTGTTGTTATTTTCGGAACTAAAAAGCTGCGCAACATCGGCTCCGACCTGGGTGGTGCTGTCAAGGGCTTCAAAGATGGGATGAAAGACGGTGCAGAAAAAACTGCAGATACCGTCGTTGCGCCCACACAGCAAGTGGGTACCACTGGCGCAGCGGTCAAAGACACCATTGATGTCGAGACCAAGTCCAAAGCTTGATCTTGCTGGACGTGCGTAATTGATTGATATTGGAGTCACCAAGCTCGCCGTCATCGGCGCTATTGCTTTGGTTGTGATTGGTCCAGAAAAGCTGCCTGGCTTGGCTAAAACGGTGGGCACTCTGTTGGGGCGGGCGCGCCGCTACGTCGCAGACGTCAAAGCCGAAGTCAATCGTTCTATGGAACTCGACGAGCTGAAAAAAATGCGCGATACGGTCGAGAACGCCGCGCGTGACGTTGAACATTCCATACAAACCAGCGCCAGTGATTTTGAACAATCCTGGGCACAAGCAACGGGTGCCGAAACGTTTGCGCCTGCGGATGAAGCGCCCCAATACAAACACCCCGGTAAACACTGGCGCCTGAAGCAGGGCGCAGTGCCCCAGTGGTACAAGGCACGCACGGGTGTGCGCACCAAGGCGCTCTCAGGGGCTGCCCGGGTTGCCCGGTACCGCCCCCGAAATCTGAGCCCATGACCGATCCTTTAAAACAAGACGATGAGTTGGCGGGCACTGAGCAGCCTTTTGTGCAGCACCTCTTTGAGTTGCGCGACAGGTTGTTGCGCTCGCTCTACGGCGTGGGCGCCATATTGATAGGGCTCTGGATTTATCCAGGCCCATCGAAGCTGTATGACCTGCTGGCTATGCCTCTGGTGAAGGCGTTACCAGAGGGCTCACGCATGATTGCCGTGGGTGTGGTGTCGCCGTTTTTGGTACCTATTAAGGTGTCGGTGTTGGCGGCTGCGGCGCTGGCTTTGCCCTGGATCCTTTACCAAATCTGGGCTTTCGTGGCCCCGGGTTTGTACAAACACGAAAAGAAGCTGGTGCTGCCGTTGGTAGCCTCTAGTACCATTTTGTTCTACACCGGAGCGGCGTTCTGCTACTTTTTTGTGTTTGGCCAGGCTTTCCCTGCCATCCAGAAAATGGCTCCGATATCGGTGGCCGTCAGCCCGGATATCGAAGCCTATCTTGACTTTGTGATTACGATGTTTATCGCCTTTGGCGTAGCCTTTGAGGTGCCCATCGTCGTGGTCATACTGGCGCGCATGGGGATGGTTACTGTGACGCAGCTTAAGTCTTTTCGTACTTATTTTGTGGTGGGTGCCGCAGCAGTATCGGGCCTAGTTACACCGCCTGATCCAGTGTCCATGATCGCCTTGCTGATTCCCATGGTGCTGTTGTACGAGGTGGGTATTTGGTCTGCCCAAATATTTATCAAGCACACACAGGCTCCATCCGAAGAAACCCCCTCAAGCAGCCAACCATAGACGCGCTGCAAACAAGACCACTATGGCGCTGGTTTCGGTTTAGGCCTCAGCCCCGGTGTGACCTCCACCGACACCGCTTTGTTCTTGCGCTCAATAGCGAATGGGGTGGCTGTGCCCGGCTTGAGTGCAGACACGGCAGCTAACAACTGGGTCACGCTAGAAACGGGTTTGCCAGCAATGGCCACAATGACGTCTCCGGGCCGAATGCCCGCTTGCGCCGCTGGACCGTTTTGCAAGACGCCAGTGATGATCACACCCACTTTGGTCTTCACTTCGAAGGTCTCGGCCAACTCGGCAGACAGGTCATTGGGTTCCACACCAATCCAGCCGCGGGTGACTTGACCGTCCTTGACGATACTCTCCAGCACTTGCTTGGCCGTGGACACCGGGATGGCAAAGCCAATGCCCATGCTGCCACCCGAGCGGGAATAAATTGCGGTGTTGATGCCCAGCAAATTACCTTGGGCATCAACCAGTGCACCGCCAGAGTTGCCGGGGTTGATGGCCGCGTCGGTCTGGATAAAGTTCTCAAACGTATTGATACCCAACTGGTTGCGCCCCAGTGCACTGACAATGCCCGAGGTGACGGTTTGACCGACCCCAAACGGGTTGCCGATGGCCAGAACTTGGTCACCCACCTGCAGACTATCCGAGTTGCCCAGCACAATGACGGGCAGGCGGTCGAGGTCGATTTTGACAATAGCCAGATCAGTGTCGGGGTCGGTGCCAATGACCTTGGCGCGCGTGCTGCGGCTGTCGTTCAGAAATACTTGGATGTCATCCGCGCCTTCCACCACATGGTTATTGGTCAGGATGTAACCGCTGCTGCTGACAATGACGCCACTACCCATGCCGCCTTGGGGCTCATTGCCCTGGTCGCCATAAAAGAACTTGAACCAGGGGTCTCCTGCGTGCGGGTTCTTGCCCGCCGCCTTGCTGGTGGTGATGCTGACCACGGCGGCGGATGCCCTTTGAGCCGCACCGCGCAGACTTCCTGTGGGCACTTCCCCGCTTGGCAACGAAGGCGCTTCGATTAAGGAGATGGCGCCTGCCACCGAGGGTGCGTGCCCCAGCCACTGGGGCTTGAGCGTAGCCACTACAAAGTAGCCAGCCAGTAAGACCGTGCAGGTTTGTGCAAACAGAAGCCAAAGTCGTTTCATAAAGGTGTCCAAAGCAAGTGCCCAGCATATGGGGCGTCACAGCGCAAATTGTAGGCCGCCACACTTCTTTTTTCGCGGGAGAATCCAAGGTCTGGGCGCTTAATGCTCGTATCTTCGCAATGCCAACCACGCAAGTCATTCATATCCATACGCAGGCCCCCGCCAAACCGGTGGAGGGTGCACCCTGCAATGGCTGCGGAGTTTGTTGCCTGACGCAACCTTGCCCGCTGGGTATCGTACTGTCTGGTACACGCACCGGGGCGTGCACGGCATTGCGCTGGCGGGACGACACGTCACGCTACATCTGTGGCGCGCTGGCAGAGCCTTACGCTGTGGTGCAAAGCCGTTTGCCAAGGGGGCTGGCTTGGTTGACCCGACCCTTGTCAGCCGTGCTGCCCCGCCTGGCATACCGATGGATCGCGGCGGGCATAGGCTGCGACAGCAGTCTGCAGCCGCTCGCCCCAGCGCCTGCATCCGTAGGCGACAATCCGCTAATTCCCTCGTCATCCAACCCAAAGCCTGCACTTCCCCATGATTGAACGCGATGCACTGAACCGTGTTTTGAACGAATTGCTGCAGCCAGAGCGCTTTAAGGACTATGGCCCCAACGGGCTGCAGGTAGAAGGTAAATCTGAGATTCGCAAAATAGTGTCTGGTGTGACTGCCAGTCTGGCGCTGATTGAGGTGGCCATTGCCGAGGGGGCGGATGCTATTCTGGTCCACCACGGTCTGTTTTGGCGGGGACAGGATGGCCGTATCACGGGTTGGATGCGCCAGCGTCTGGCCACACTGCTGGCGCACGACATCAATCTCTTCGCTTATCACCTGCCGCTGGATGCGCACCCCGAGCTGGGCAATAACGTCCAGCTGGGGCACCAACTGGGTCTGGAAGTGCAGGGACGGTTTGGCGAGCAACAATTGGCGTGCTGGGGCGTGCCTAAAGATGGCGACGGCTTTACCAACGCGCATACGTTGGCGGACCATGTGCAAGGCGTGCTGAACCACCCCGTGGTGCTGGTTGGCCCGCACACTAAGCCGTTGCGGCGCATTGGCTGGTGCACCGGTGGCGCGCAAAGCTATTTTGAAGAGGCCATTGCAGCCGGGGTGGATGCTTTCATTACCGGTGAAATCTCGGAGCCTCAGGCCCACTACGCCCGCGAATGCGGGGTGGCCTTTTTAGCCTGCGGCCACCATGCCACTGAGCGCTATGGCGCCCAGGCCGTAGCCGCCCACGTGGCGGTGCAGCAAGGCTTGGAGCATGTTTTCATCGATATTGATAATCCGGCCTGACCCGACCCACCCGCCATGACCTCACAGGCCACTGCAGATTTGAACCCGCTCGCCATCACTATGGGGGATGCGGCCGGCGTTGGCCCCGAAATCATAGCCAAAGCCTACCGGGACGACGCTGACGCATTGCGAGGGTGCTTGGTAGTGGGTGATGTGGCAACCCTGCGACGCGCGGCCCAAGTAGTTGCTCCCGTGGGGTGTTTGCCGCTGCCGGTGGCCTGCATCACCCATGCCATTGACGCGCTGCATCTGCCCCCACATTGCATTGCAGTGCTGCAACCGCGCGCGGATTTGGGCCTAATTCCTTGGGGGCAGGTGAGTGCTGCTGCCGGCGCCTTTGCGGGGGATTGCGTGGTGTGGGCAGCCCAGGCGGCATTAAATGGGTCTGTTAGCGCGATGGTCACTGCGCCTCTGCATAAGGAAGCTTTGCACGCTGCAGGTCTGCCTTTTTCGGCCTTTCCAGGGCATACCGAGCTATTGCAGTCGGAAGCTGCGCGATATTTGGGCGTCTCTGCGGCTGATTTGCCAGTTCGCATGATGTTGGCTAACACGGCGCTACGCACCGTGCTGGTCAGTATCCATTTGTCGCTGCGCGATGCGATTGCTGCCGTGACCTACGACAACATTGTGGAAACCCTGCACATCACCCATGACGCACTGAGCCGTTTGCTGGGCCGCGCGCCGCGTATTGCAGTCGCCGGGCTGAACCCGCATGCGGGGGAGGGTGGTTTGTTCGGTCGGGAGGAGATTGAGCTGATCCAGCCCGCCATCTACGCCGCGCGCCAAAACGGGCAGGATGTGAGCGGTCCCTACGCTCCTGACACAGTTTTTATGCGCGCCAGGCAAAAAACATGGGGTGAACGGGAGTTTGACGTGGTGGTCGCGATGTACCACGACCAAGGTTTGATTCCAGTCAAGTACTTGGGGGTAGAGGACGGCGTAAACGTCACATTGGGATTGCCGCTGGTGCGTACCAGCCCCGACCATGGAACCGCTTTTGATATCGCCGGGACAGGCCGAGCCGACCCACGCAGCCTTTTGCAGGCCATTCGTTTGGCTAGGGGCATGTCCCGCGCATTGAATTAGTCTATCCCCGTCAGCTACAATTCGGGCTCGCCCCCTAGTACCGCTGTTCATTGAGGATTCTCATGAGTGAAACCCTTGTCGACACCCCCAAGATCGACTCCAGTAAACGAACCTGGATCATCACATCCGCCTGTGCAGGTGCCGTTGGCGCTGCGGCTACGGCCGTTCCTTTCGTCAGCACGTTCAATCCGTCCGAGCGCGCCAAGGCCGCCGGAGCTGCTGTCGAGGTGGATATTGGCGGTCTGAAACCCGGTGAAAAGATCACCGTGGAGTGGCGGGGTAAGCCCGTTTGGGTGGTTCGTCGCACGCCCGAGCAGTTAGCCGCTTTAACTGGCCTGAAGGGCGAGCTCGCTGATCCCGATTCCAATCGCAAGCCCGACGAGCTGACACCGAAATACGCCCGCAACGAGGGGCGCTCGATCAAGCCCGAGTATTTTGTGGCCGTAGGTATTTGCACCCACCTGGGTTGCTCCCCGTCGGATAAGTTCCAGCTCGGCGCTCAGCCTTCATTACCCGATGACTGGAAAGGTGGCTTCCTGTGTCCTTGTCACGGTTCTACGTTCGATATGGCTGGTCGTGTCTTCAAAAATAAGCCCGCACCGGACAACCTCGAAATACCGATGCATATGTACCTGTCCGACAGCAAACTGCTGATCGGTGAAGACACAAAAGCCTGAGGAATATAAATATGGCTGAATTCAAGGAAATATCTCCCAACGCGTCGGCGACCGAAAAAGTCACCAACTGGTTTGAAAACCGCATTCCAACCGCCTTTGACGCCTACAAAGTGCATATGTCGGAGTACTACGCTCCGAAAAACTTTAATTTCTGGTACATATTTGGGTCTTTAGCCCTATTAGTGCTGGTGATACAGATCGTGACCGGTATTTTCCTGGTCATGCACTACAAGCCTGACGCCAGCCTGGCGTTTGCCTCGGTGGAATACATCATGCGTGATGTGCCCTGGGGCTGGTTGATTCGCTATATGCATTCAACAGGCGCTTCTGCCTTTTTTGTGGTGGTGTACCTGCACATGTTCCGTGGGTTGATTTATGGCAGTTACCGCAAGCCGCGTGAGCTGGTCTGGATCTTCGGTTGCGCTATTTTCCTGTGCCTGATGGCTGAAGCCTTTATGGGTTATTTGTTGCCCTGGGGCCAGATGTCCTATTGGGGCGCGCAGGTGATCGTGAATCTGTTTGCTGCCATTCCTTTCGTTGGCCCTGATCTAGCGTTGCTGATCCGTGGTGACTATGTGGTGGGCGATGCCACGCTGAATCGCTTCTTCAGCTTCCACGTGATTGCGGTTCCACTGGTGCTGCTCGGCTTGGTGGTTGCGCACTTGCTGGCTTTGCACGATGTGGGTTCTAACAACCCCGACGGTGTTGAGATCAAGGGCCCCAATGCACCCCGCGATGCTGCCGGTCATCCTTTGGACGGTGTGCCATTTCACCCTTACTACACGGTGCACGATATTTTTGCTGTCAGCGTGTTCTTGATGGTGTTTACCGCCATCATCTTCTTCGCGCCTGAGGCTGGTGGTTACTTCCTGGAGTACAACAATTTCATACCGGCCGATCCACTGAAGACTCCGCTGCACATTGCACCTGTCTGGTACTTCACGCCGTATTACTCCATGTTGCGTGCCATCACCAGCGAGATGATGTATGCACTCATCGCCTGCGTGGTCGGGGGTGCAGCCTTGGGTATCTTCAAGTTCAAGATGCCAACGATCTTCAAGGGCGCGATTGTGGTCGTTGCCGCGGTGGTGGTGGCTGCCATGCTCAGCATCGATGCCAAGTTCTGGGGCGTTGTTACCATGGGTGGCGCAGTGATTATTTTGTTTTTCTTGCCTTGGTTAGATTACAGCCCTGTCAAGTCGATTCGTTACCGTCCTGATTGGCACAAGTACCTTTACGGGATCTTCGTGGTCAATTTTGTGATCCTGGCTTACCTGGGTGTCCAGCCACCATCCGCTATCGGCGAGCGCGTATCGCAAGTGGGCACACTGTTTTACTTTGGCTTCTTCATTTTGATGCCTTGGTGGAGTCAAATTGGCGAAGCCAAACCGGTGCCTGCCCGCGTGACTTTTGCAGCCCACTGAGTCGGAGATAACAAAGATGAAAAAATGGATCTTTTCTTTGGTACTGGCCATGGGCTTGGCCACCGGTGCGCACGCAAACTCAGGTGGTATCGCCTGGGATAAAGCACCCAATAAAACCAATGACATGGCTGCATTGCAAAACGGCGCCAAGCTGTTTGTAAATTACTGCCTTAACTGCCATTCGGCAGCTTTCATGCGCTTTAACCGCCTGAAAGATATCGGTCTGACCGACCAGCAAATCAAAGACAACTTGCTGTTTACGACAGAAAAAGTCGGTGAAACCATGAAGGCCGCGATTGATCCCAAGCAAGCCAAGGACTGGTTTGGCGGTAATCCACCCGACTTGACCGTGATTGCGCGTTCGCGCTCGGCGGCAGGACAAGGCACTGGTGCAGACTACATCTATACGTATCTGCGTACCTACTACGCGGACGACACTAAAGCGACTGGATGGAATAACTTGGCATTTCCCAATGTGGGTATGCCCCATGTGTTGTGGGAGCTGCAGGGTAAACGTAAACCGATCTACGAAATGGTAGAGGAGCACGGCCATGAAGTTGCAGTTGTCAAAGGTTGGGAACAAGTTACCCCCGGTACCATGACACCGCTGCAATACGACCAGGCCATTGGTGATCTGGTGGGCTATTTGCAGTGGATGGCCGAGCCGGCTCAAAATACCCGCGTGCGCATTGGTGTCTGGGTGTTGTTGTTCTTGTGTGTGATGACTCTATTTGCATGGCGCCTGAACGCGGCGTTTTGGAAAGACGTCAAATAACACTACATCGGATGGTTGAGGGGGCGTAACTGCTCCCAAGCCAGTTCAGAGTGGGCTCGCAATAGCAGCCCACTCTTTTTAATTTTTAGGAGTCTCTAGCCATGATGGTGCTGTATTCAGGAACAACCTGCCCTTTCTCTCACCGTTGCCGGTTCGTGTTGTTTGAGAAAGGCATGGATTTTGAGATCCGTGACGTAGACTTGTACAACAAGCCCGAAGACATCAATGTGATGAATCCCTACGGACAGGTGCCGATTCTGGTCGAGCGCGATCTGATCCTGTATGAGTCCAACATCATCAACGAGTACATTGACGAGCGCTTCCCGCATCCACAATTAATGCCCGGCGACCCAGTAGACCGCGCCCGAGTGCGCCTGTTCCTGTTGAACTTTGAGAAGGAACTGTTTGTTCACGTCTCAACTTTGGAAGCACGTTTGTCCAAGGGCAACGAAAAGGCACTGGAAAAGGCGCGCTCGCATATTCGTGACCGCTTGACCCAGTTGGCGCCCGTGTTTTTGAAGAATAAATACATGCTGGGTGAGAACTTCTCGATGTTGGACGTTGCGATTGCACCTTTGTTGTGGCGCTTGGACTACTACGGCATTGACCTAAGCAAGAATGCGGCACCACTGCTGAAATATGCAGAGCGCATCTTCTCTCGCCCTGCTTATATCGAGGCGCTGACACCGTCTGAGAAGGTGATGCGTAAGTAAGCGTGTTCCGTTGCCTATGATCGAAGCCAAAGATTCCAGTTCCACCCGCCCGTACTTAATTCGGGCCTTGTACGAATGGTGTACGGACAACGGTTACACCCCGTTTCTGGCGGTGTTGGTGAATGAAAGCGTACGCGTCCCGTTGGAGTTCGTCAAAGATGGCGAAATCGTATTGAACATCAGTTTTGATGCGACCAGCGCATTGAGTTTGGGCAATGAATTCATTGAATTCAAGGGCCGCTTTGGAGGTGTTGCACGAGACATCGTTATCCCGGTTGAGCGCGTGTTGGCGATCTACGCCCGTGAGAACGGACAAGGAATGGCGTTTCCCATGTTGGCCGCCTCCACGGCGACGGAAGATATGCCCCCAGTCACCCCGGTGAAAGCCTTGACCCCGATGGCGCCAGTGGCAGTGGTGACAGCGCCGATCGAAGATGGTGGTGGCACTCCCAGTCCCAAGCCAGGTGGTGGTAGCCGACCCGCCTTGACGCGTATTAAATAGTGTTTATGCGCTGTCGAAGTCAAATTCGGCAGCTACATCGAGTAGAATGCAAGACGTGCCGCTTTAGCTCAGTTGGTAGAGCAACCGCCTTGTAAGCGGTAGGTCGTCAGTTCGAATCCGACAAGCGGCACCATGTTTTAAGAAGCCTTTTGAGTCTCAGACCCAAAAGGCTTTTTTTCGTCAGCAGATAGCCCCTCGGGGCTTTTATACACTGCGTTGGCCCAGGCCATTTGTTGTGACCCCCCCCACACCTCCACCACTCTCCAATCACCGCCCCCTTGCAGAGCGGATGCGGCCCCGTACGTTGGCGCAAGTGATTGGCCAGCAACACTTGCTGGGGTCCGGTATGGCTTTGCGACTGGCGTTCGAGTCGGGTCAACCCCACAGTTGTATTTTGTGGGGGCCACCCGGGGTGGGCAAAACGACCATCGCCCGCCTGATGGCCGACGCATTCGATGCGCAGTTCATCACCATCAGTGCGGTGTTGGGCGGGATTAAGGAAATTCGCGAGGCAGTCGAGCAGGCCATCCGCGTGCGCGATGGTTTGGAGCAGCGCCGCACCATCGTATTTGTGGATGAGGTCCATCGCTTTAACAAGAGCCAGCAGGACGCCTTTTTGCCGCATGTGGAAAGCGGCCTGTTCACCTTCATCGGGGCAACAACGGAGAACCCATCGTTTGAAGTGAATTCGGCGCTTCTTTCGCGGGCTGCTGTCTACGTACTGCAGCCGCTCACCGAGGCAGATTTGAAGAAAATTGTTGTCATGGCCCAGGTGGAATCTACCTTACCAGCTATAGAAAGCATAGCAGTCGATCGGTTGGTGTCTTACGCCGATGGGGACGCACGCCGGCTCATTAACACGCTGGAAACCCTGGGCGTGGCGGCGCGCCAAGAGCAGCAGGCCGAGATTACGGACGCATGGCTGGTGCAGGTGTTGGGCGAGCGCATGCGGCGCTACGACAAAGCGGGGGATCAATTTTTTGACTCAATCAGCGCTTTGCACAAATCGGTGCGGGGCTCCGATCCGGATGCAGCACTGTATTGGTTGGTTCGCATGCTCGACGGCGGTGCCGAACCCAAATACATGGCTAGGCGCTTGATTCGTATGGCCAGTGAAGACATCGGTTTAGCCGACCCACGGGCTTTGCGTCTTGCACTAGATGCCGCCGACATCTACGAACGCTTGGGCACGCCTGAAGGGGAGCTGGCGCTGGCCGAATGTGTGATCTACCTGGCCATCGCGCCAAAGTCCAACGCCGTCTACAAGGCGTTCAATGCGGCCAAAGCGCTGGTTAAAAAGGATGGGTCACGCCCGGTGCCTATGCACTTGCGTAACGCCCCCACGCGCCTGATGAAGGACTTGAACTACGGCAAGGACTACCGCTACGCCCATGACGAGCAAGATGGCTTTGCGGCGGGTGAGACCTATTGGCCTGATGGCCTAGCAGCCCCAGCTTTCTACCAGCCGGTGGAGCGGGGCCTAGAGATTCGCATTGCCGAGAAGTTGCGCCAACTGCAGGCCTTGAACGAAGCAGCAAAGCTCAAGCAGGATTGAGCCGCTGGGTCGCGCGCGCGCAAGGGTAAACCCCCAGCTTACACCCCGCCGCACCGTCGCAGTGCAGTTTCGTCTTCGTTACAATTCGCAGCGACCGCGTATGGCACCAACCAACTTGGCGGGAATCTTGCATAGTGGATGGGGCACAGGTATTCAGCCGACCTCCTCGAAGTTTGATGCTGGCGCTGTCGCTGAAACAAAAAATCGGAGAAGCACCATGGATATATTGATACAGCAGATCATTAACGGTCTGGTGTTGGGCAGCATGTACGCGCTGATTGCACTGGGTTACACCATGGTCTACGGGATCATTAACCTCATCAATTTTGCCCATGGCGAAGTGATGATGGTGGGTGCTCTGACCAGTTGGACCATCATCGGACTCATGCAGGAGTCCATGCCCGGCACTCCAGGCTTCATTATTCTCATTCTTGCCTTGATCATCGCGTGCGTTGTGGCTGCGGCGCTCAACTTCGTGATCGAGAAAGTAGCTTACCGCCCCTTGCGCAACAGTCCCAAATTAGCTCCGTTGATCACCGCGATCGGCATGTCGATCCTGCTGCAGTCCTTGGCCATGATCATCTGGAAGCCCAACTACAAGTCTTATCCGACGCTATTGTCGAATACGCCGATCGACATTGCAGGAGCGGTCATCACACCGACGCAAGTCATGATTCTGGGCGTAACTGCTGCGTCCTTGGCGGTGTTAATGTGGCTGGTGAATTACACCAAGTTGGGGCGTGCCATGCGCGCTACCGCCGAGAACCCTCGCGTAGCCGGTTTGATGGGCGTGAAGCCGGACATGGTGATTTCCGCCACCTTCATCATCGGCGCCATCCTGGCTGCCATTGCTGGTGTGATGTACGCCTCCAACTACGGTACTGCCCAGCACGCCATGGGTTTTTTGCCTGGCTTGAAAGCTTTTACGGCGGCGGTGTTCGGCGGCATTGGTAACCTGGCAGGCGCTGTGGTCGGTGCCATTCTGCTCGGCCTGATCGAATCCATTGGTGCAGGCTACATCGGAGCCCTGACCGGCGGTGTCCTGGGCAGCCATTACTCCGATATCTTTGCCTTTATTGTTTTGATCGTCGTGTTAACGCTGCGGCCCTCAGGTTTGCTGGGCGAACGTGTGGCCGATCGGGCTTGAGGAAGCAAACATTATGAAATCACAACATCGACTCATTGCCATACTGGTTGCTGCCGCTGGCCTGCTCATCCTTCCATTGCTGCTACAAGGCTTCGGTAACGCCTGGGTTCGTATCGCTGACATGGCCCTCTTGTTTGTCCTACTGTCCTTGGGTTTGAATATCGTCGTGGGCTATGCCGGATTGCTCGACTTGGGCTACGTTGCCTTTTTTGCTATTGGTGCCTACATGTTCGGGCTGATGTCATCACCCCATTTGACGCAAGCTTTCCCGGTTATCGCGGCCATGTTTCCCAGCGGTTTGCATACGCCCTTGTGGTTGGTGATACCGCTAGCCGCTGCGTTGGCGGGCATGTTCGGTATTCTGTTGGGAGCACCCACGCTGCGTTTGCGCGGCGATTACCTGGCCATCGTCACACTGGGCTTTGGCGAAATTATCCGTGTGTTCCTGAACAACCTGGACCACCCCGTCAACATCACCAATGGCCCCAAGGGCATCAACCAGATCGACTCCTTGCACTTCTTTGGCCTAGATTTGGGTAAGAAGGTTGTGGTGATGGGTTTTGAGGTGGCATCGGTGTCGCTGTACTACTACCTGTTCCTCGCCTTGGTGGTCGTCAGCGTGATCATTTGCCATCGCCTGGAGCTGTCCCGCGTAGGCCGTGCTTGGATGGCAATTCGGGAAGATGAAATTGCCGCCAAGGCCATGGGTATAAACACCCGCAATATGAAACTTTTGGCATTTGGAATGGGCGCAACATTCGGTGGCGTTTCTGGTGCCATGTTTGCCGCTTTTCAGGGCTTTATCTCCCCTGAATCTTTCAGCCTTATGGAATCCGTAATGATCGTGGCTATGGTGGTGCTGGGCGGCGTGGGGCATTTGCCGGGGGTCATCCTAGGTGCGGTGCTGCTATCTGCTTTGCCTGAAGTTCTGCGCTATGTGGCCAGTCCGTTGCAGTCCATGACGGGTGGCCGTCTAGACGCATCCATCTTGCGTCAATTGTTGATTGCGCTAGCGATGATCAGTGTGATGCTGTTGCGTCCACGCGGTCTGTGGCCCTCGCGTGAGCACGGCAAATCTCTCACTAATGCCAAGACCTGAAACTAAGCCAGCTGAATGGATTTTTTATGACTGACCTAGTACTCAATGTTTCCGGCGTCTCTAAGCGGTTCGGTGGCTTGCAGGCCCTAAGTGATGTAGGCATCCAAATTAAACGCGGCCAGGTGTACGGCCTGATTGGTCCCAACGGCGCGGGTAAGACCACTTTCTTCAATGTGCTGACGGGTTTGTACACACCCGATAGCGGCAGTTTCGAGTTGGCTGGTAAGCCTTACCAACCCACTGCGGTCCATGCCGTGGCCAAGGCAGGTATTGCACGCACTTTCCAAAACATCCGTTTGTTCTCGGAAATGACGGCCCTAGAAAACGTGATGGTGGGGCGCCATATCCGTACCCACTCCGGTTTGCTGGGTGCGGTATTTCGGACCCCCGGTTTCAAAGCCGAAGAGGCCGCTATTGCGCAGCGCGCGCAGGAGTTGCTGGACTATGTGGGTATTGGCAAATTTGCCGACTACAAAGCCCGCACGCTCAGCTACGGTGACCAGCGACGCCTGGAGATTGCCCGTGCCTTAGCAACCGACCCGCAGCTCATTGCGTTGGACGAACCTGCGGCGGGTATGAACGCCACCGAAAAGGTGATGTTGCGCGAGCTAATTGACCAGATCCGCAAAGACAATCGCACGATTCTGTTGATCGAACATGACGTGAAGCTGGTGATGGGCTTGTGCGACCGCGTGACCGTATTGGACTACGGCAAACAGATTGCCGAGGGCACGCCTGCGGATGTGCAGAGGAATGAAAAAGTGATCGAAGCCTATTTGGGCACGAGCGGACACTAAGGAAACAGCATGACAAGCAAGACTTTGCTCAAAGTAAGTAACCTCAAAGTGTCCTACGGCGGGATTCAGGCCGTTAAAGGCGTGGATTTCGAAGTGCACGAAGGCGAACTCGTGTCTTTGATCGGCTCCAACGGTGCCGGCAAGACGACCACGATGAAGGCCATTACTGGCACGCTGGCTATCAATGCCGGCGACATCGAATACCTCGGCAAAAGTATCAAGGGCCAAGGCCCCTGGGATCTGGTCAAGCAAGGCCTGGCGATGGTGCCTGAAGGGCGTGGCGTGTTCACTCGCATGACCATCATCGAGAATTTGCAAATGGGTGCTTATATTCGAGATGACAAGGATGGTATCGCCGCTGATATGGAAAAGATGTTCACCATCTTTCCGCGCCTGCGTGAGCGTAAGGACCAGTTGGCCGGCACCATGTCTGGCGGTGAACAGCAAATGCTGGCGATGGGGCGTGCGTTGATGAGCCGGCCCAAAGTCTTGTTATTGGATGAGCCTTCCATGGGTCTGTCACCCATCATGGTGGATAAAATTTTCGAGGTTGTGAAAGACGTATACGCCCAAGGTGTGACGGTCTTGTTGGTCGAGCAAAACGCCAGCCGCGCACTGTCCATTGCGAATCGCGGTTACGTGATGGAGTCCGGCATCGTGACGATGACAGGTGACGCCAAAGACATGCTGAACGATCCTAAGGTGCGCGCCGCTTACCTCGGCGAATAAAGTACTCAGAAATTTGCGGGTGCGCCATTCGCGCGCTGGGTTGTATTGTGACTATCTACGTTCTGGTATTGCTGTTTGTGACCTTGGTCTGGGGAGCAACGTTTCCGGTTCTCAAATTAGCAACAGCCCAACTCTCCGGTCTTGAAGTCTCCACGCTGCGCTTTTTTATTGCTGCAGCGCTAATGCTGCCCTTTGCGGTACGCGCGCCCAAGCAGGCGTGGAGAGACGGTGGCGTTTTGGGCGTCATCGTGCTGGCGTCTTATGTGGCACAGGCCTATGGTTTGGAACACATTTCTTCCAACCGTAGTGCCTTTCTGACGAGTCTCAATGTGCTGATGGTTCCGCTGCTGGGCTTTGTGTTGGGCGCGCGGTTGGGCGGTCTTGTGTGGGTTGCAGCCGCTTTGGCCTGCACTGGTATTGGCTTGATGTCCTGGGAGGGCGGCGCCCACCTTTGGGCTGATTCGGCAACCATTTTTGGGGCGCTGGCCTATGCGGTGGACGTCATCATCCTATCCAAATGGGCGGGGCGCCACAAAGCCAAGCACTTGGCTGCGACACAGGTGATCTGGATGGCGGGTCTGGGTGGTGTGTGGATGCTGCTGGCCTCCATCGGCACGGATAGTCTGGCCACCTTGCCTGACCGGATTAGTGGGCCAGTGTTTGCGGGTCTAGCGTACTTGGGGGCAATCGCCACAGCGGGCATGCTCTTTTTGCAAGCTATTGCCCAGCGCCATGTCAGTGCAGACAAAGC
This sequence comes from Burkholderiales bacterium, assembly GCA_025363275.1. GTDB lineage: Bacteria > Pseudomonadota > Gammaproteobacteria > Burkholderiales > Burkholderiaceae_C > Allorhodoferax. The sequence continues at coordinate 80,828 of JANYEE010000260.1, forward strand.
CGCTTTGGTTTACGCCATGGAGCCTGTGTTCGCCGCCGTCTTTGCCTGGCTCTGGTTGAATGAAATGTTGACGTTGCAGGCGTCCGTTGGAGCAGCCTTGGTTGTGCTTGCCGTGGTCATGAGCGAGTACCCGAGTCTTGAGCGCGCATGAGCTTAGCCTCATGCCTCACTTTGAGTGAGCCCGCTTCAGGGGTGGACCTTGTCCGCCTCTGACGTAAACGCATCCGCAAAGAATTCGTTGGCATCGAGTCCGCACTGCGCCACAAAGTCGGAGCGTGCGGATTCCACCACTATCGGAGCACCGCAGGCATAGACTTGATAGGTTCGCATGTCCGGGAAGTCTTGCATCACAGCACGGTGCACGAAGCCAGTGCGCCCTGACCAAGAACTAACTTCCTCAGCATCAGACACCACCGGGACGAAGCTGAGCGTCGGCATGGTGGTCAACTGCGTTTGGACCCAGTGTTGCATGTACAAATCCGCGGGTTTGCGCGCGCCCCAATACAGCACTACCTCGCGCGTAGTGCCTTGGTGCTGCAGGTGCTCTATCAGGGCCTTGATGGGAGCAAATCCGGTGCCAGATGCCAACAAGATGATGGGCTTGTCAGAGTCCTCGCGCAGAAAGAATGAGCCGAATGGCCCCTCAATGCGCAGTATTTCCTTTTCCTTCATCGCGCCAAACACATGGTCGGTAAATTTGCCACCTGGCATGTGTCGTATGTGCAGCTCTAGCCCGGGCCCCAGGTTGGGCGCATTGGCCATTGAGTAACTGCGTCGCGCGCCATCTCGCAAAATGAACTCCACATATTGGCCGGCCCGGTAGGCAAACGTATCGTTGGCGGGCAGTTGCAGTTGAATCACCATCACATCGTCAGACGTTTTGCGCATGCTGCTCACGCGGGTAGGCATTTTCTTGATGGGCAGAGCACCTGCCTCGGTCACTTGGCGCGACTCCAACACCAGATCCGACTGGGGCTTGGCGCAGCAGGTCAATACATAGCCGCTGGCTTCCTCTTGCGGGCTCAGGGCCTTGATTTGGTGGTTGCCATGCGCCACAAAGCCGCTGAGGAGTTTGCATTTGCACGATCCGCAGGCACCGTCCTTGCAGCCATAGGGCAGGTTGATACCTTGGCGTATCCCTGCCATCAATATGGTCTCGCCATCTGCCACATCGAAGCTGCGGCCGCTGGGTTCAACAGTCACAGTGGAGAGAGCTTGTACTTCAGCGGTAGCCATCATGGTTTTTAAGTATCCTTGGGGTCTATTCAATTTGTGAAGCATTGATTTTGCCCTCAATCCAATCCCCGCTGGGCGCTCTTCCTGCACGCTTTCGCCGAACCCGCGTGCTCATCGTCGGATGTGGTGATGTTGGCTTGCGTGTCGCGCGTCAACTTACCAAGCGTGTTCGCGTGCTGGCACTGACCTCCAGCGCGCAGCGCATCCCTTCGTTGCGTGCGCAAGGGATCGTTCCGTTGCTGGGCAACTTGGATCAGATTGCAAGTTTGCGCCGCCTAGCAGGCCTTGGTCATCGGGTCATTCATCTGGCGCCCCCTGCGGCTATGGGCGGTGTGGACGCTCGCACCCGGTCGTTGCTCGCAGTCTTGCGCAGTCGTACGCTGCCCCGTACCTTGGTTTATGGCTCGACCAGTGGTGTTTACGGAGACTGCGGTGGGGGCCGGGTATCGGAATCGCATGTGTTGAACGCCCGTACCGCACGCGCGCTACGCAGGGTCGATGCTGAAACACGCGTGCGACATTGGGGCCAGTCTAGTTTGGCCGCTACCTGCATTCTGCGCATACCCGGCATTTACGCGCCCGACCGTGAGGGCGGTACGCCGCGCATGCGATTACTGAAAGGCCTGCCTGTTCTGAATGCGGATCAGGATGTGTTTACCAACCATATCCATGCCGATGATCTGGCCCAAGCCTGCGTCTTGGCCTTGTGGCGTGGTAAATCCCAGCGCGTCTACAACGTCAACGATGACACTGATCTCAAAATGGGCGACTACTTTGATCTCGCCGCAGACTTATACGGGTTGACCAGACCACCACGCTTGAGCCGCGCAGAGGCGACAACCCAACTGTCTCCTATGCAAATGAGCTTTATGGGCGAGTCGCGCCGCTTGGTCAATTCTCGCGTCAAATGCGAACTAGGGCTGACGCTTCGCTATCCCAATGTGCAAAGCGGACTGACCGAGACCGGCCGTATAACCAAGCGGGTTTAGTGTTCCTCCAAGTCCGGATACTGATGGCGTAGCGCCCGGAAGGCGTCAAGGTTGGCCATCAGTAGTTCCACCAGATGGGGGTCGAACTGATTACCTGAACCGGCGTGGATGTGCTGTGCGACCTGCTCGTCAGACCATGCGCCTTTGTAGCTGCGCCTCGATCCAAGCGCATCAAAAACATCAATCAGTGCGGTGATGCGCCCAGAAATGGGTATATCTCCCCCTCGCAGGCCATTGGGGTACCCCGTGCCATCCCACTTTTCATGGTGGGTGATCGCAATTTCAGCCCCTAGCCTCATCAACGGCCGGTCTGACTTTTGCAGAATGTCCAAACCAAACTGCGCGTGCCTTTGCATCAGCTCCCACTCTTTAGCGTCCAGCTTTCCGGGCTTGTGCAGGATGGCATCGGGAATGGCCACTTTGCCGATGTCGTGTAGGGGTGATGCATGTTTGATCAGCAGAATCTGGTCTTCTGGCAAACCGCACAGTCGGGCTAGCATTTCACTACCCAGAGCAACACGCTTTACGTGGGCACCGGTTTCTTTGCTTCGCGCTTCAACCGCATCGGCCAGGATGTAGACCAGTTCCTTTTGGGTTTCACGCAAGTCTTCTTGTAGATTGATGTTCTCGAAAGTGACGGCCACGCTCTGGGTGTAGATTTCAAGAAGCTGCCGATCGAGCTTTTCCAACGTGGATGCGTGGGTCACGTATAGCAAGTTGCTAGCCCCGCGGTTCCCAGCGTTGTAAACCACGTAGGCGTCGTCAAAATGCAAAGGCGCTTTGGCAGTGAGTACTTTTTGAAACCGCTGCGCCACCAAGGGCGGTAGATCGTCAAATTGGGTCCCCGTGCTGTATTTGACGTATGCGCCGGTCGCAGCCAGGGTACGAGAGGATTGGAGCCGGGCGTGGGTTGCAGGAAGTACCGTGCAATACAGCGCCGAAATATCCAGATGCAGTAGAGAGGTTAATTGCTCCAGAACAGCGGTGGCAAAAAGGGTGAGTGACTCCGACGTTTGAACCTTTTCGGTGGCGCGCAGCACACGCGTGAGTCCGTCTCGTTGCTCTTCTATCACACACAAATCCCGGTAAGCCCGCAGCTTGCTGTAAAGCAGGGTCCGCAGCTTCTGGATGGTCATCTCGGTTTTTTCTTTGTAGTCGTCGATGTCGTAATCGCGAATAACCTGATCTTGCGGCGCCTGCCCGGGCTGGCCCGTGCGCATCACCAAGCGCGTGCGGTGATTTTCTAGGGTGTTGCGCACATAGCGCACCAAGTCCAAGCCGGCATGTTCGGTCTCCATGACCACGTCGACGATCGCCAGCGCGATGTCATCGCGACCCTCGAAAATGACCTGGCCTTCCTTCGCGGAGTAGGCACTGAGCAATTCCAATTCTTGGCCTTGGAATTCGAAATTGCGAAGAGCCAACCGGGTGACGGTATGCACTTCCGTATCGTCGTCAACCATGAGCACGCACCAGCTTCTCTTGCCAAGCGGGTTGGCAACTGGGTTAGCTGGGGGCGCCTCGTCTGCAAAGAGCATTTCCATCAAGGTCTCCTGAGCAATACCGCGGGCACTGACCCAGCACCTCGGTCCAACGCAACATGTCAATGCATTGTGCCCTGATCCGAAAGCTCCGGTTGTGTGTATGCAAGTAAAAGCAGTTTCCAAACGATCCAACTACATAGCAAGGTGATGGGGCAGGCCCACAACACATCACTCAGCCAGTGCGCTACATCGGCCATGCGGGCAAAGCCAATCAACAGACCCGCGGTGATGCCAGCTAGGGCCCACATGGCTTGGCGGCGACGATGAATCAGCATCAGACTCACGAAAAAAAATCCACACGCTACGTGGCCGCTGACAAACGAACAGTTGTTACTGCATTGGTCAGTAATGACTGCGGCGCGAGTGAATCGTTGTGTTCCGCCAAATTGTTCCACTTGGTAGGGCCGAGCGCGTTGCCAGTTGTCTTTGAAGACTAGATTGACAACAGCGCCAGGCCCCAACGCTGCTGCCAATGCCAGGAATGCCAGTGGCATACGCCATTGTTTGCCATGGCGGGTCACGCTAGTGAACAGCCATCCTGCGAACGCACCGAACACCATCCATCGGAAGGCGGTTGGAATCTGTGCGTTGATCCACACCACCCAAGACCACTGCCCCGCATCGATCTGCGGTATTGCACCGACAAACAAGCCGGCTGTCACCAAATCAATACTTGGCCACACCGTTGGGATGCAGGCCAAGGCTAGGAATACTGCAAAGATGGTCCAAAAAAGCACAGGTGCTTTTGCGGGGCTTTTTGCGGGGCTGCTTGGGACTGCTACGTCAGATTGGGAAGTGGTTTGCATTGGATCCTAGGATGCCATTGACGCTCAGATAAATCCAGCGCAAAGAAAAAGCCAGACAACTGCTGTTGTCTGGCTTTCAATGTGGTGCCCGGGGCCGGAATCGAACCGGCACGCCTTGCGGCGCGGGATTTTGAGTCCCGTGCGTCTACCAATTCCACCACCCGGGCGACGCCAATACGTAAGCCCTGAATTATGG
>JANYEE010000261.1 GCA_025363275.1 Burkholderiales bacterium
GCTAGGCTTGAAGATAGAGAGCATGACGGTTCAAAGCGTGTCGTTGCCCGAAGAGCTGCAAAAAATCCTGGACCAGAAAATCGGCATGGGCATGGTCGGCAACGACATGGGCAAATTCATGCAGTACCAGACCGCGCAAGCCATCCCTAAATTTGCCGAAGGCGGCGGTGGGGGCGGGGGTGTGGCAGGCGATGCGATGGGCTTGGGCGCTGGTGTGGCGCTCGGCCAAGTGCTGGCGCAAAATCTGCAGGCCGGTTTGCACAGCCAGCCAGCTGCGGCCGTTGCTGCGGTGGTCGGTTTGAAGCCCGACGACATCATTGCCACGCTGGAAAAATTGGGTGACCTCAAGGCCAAGGGCATTTTGACGGCCGAGGAATTTGACGCCAAGAAGGCGGAGCTGCTGAAGAAACTGGCTTAGCTGTTGGGGTTCCGGGAGGGGGGGGGCAGAGCGTTCTGTTTCGTGTCCCCCGCCCTTCGGGCTCCTCCTTGACCTGCGCATAACCCTCTACCCCCCCCTCCCTCCTTGGCCAGCGCTACCCAACGTTCCTACACCGCGCCCTGCCCGGGGTGCGGTGCGCCGGTGGAGTTTCGCTCGGCGCAATCCACCCACGCGGTCTGCGGTTACTGCCAAAGCACGGTGGTGCGCAACGCTGAGGTGTTGTCGCGCGTGGGCAAGATGGCTGAGGTCTTTGACGACCACAGCCCGTTGCAACTTTTTGCCACTGGCAAGTTCAATGAGCGCAACTTCACGCTGATCGGGCGCCTGCAGTTCAAGACCGATGACGGCACCTGGGCCGAATGGAATGCCTTCTTTGACGATGGCCAGACCGGCTGGCTGGCCGAGGACAACGGCGCCTATGTCTTTGCTTTCCCGAGCGATAACAAGAGTGCGCTGCCACCTGCAGAGCGCTTTGTGGTGGGTATCAACACGGCGATCAATGGCAAGCCTTTTAGCGTAGCCAGCAATCTGCAGGCCATGCTGGTTAGCGCGCAGGGCGAGCTGCCCAAGCTGCCGCCTTTGGGTGAAAAATTCACCGTGGTGGAGTTGCGCGGCGATACCGATGTGCTCAGCATCGACTACGGTACAAGCCCGCCCCTGGTGTCGCGCGGCACCGCGGTGCAACTGGACGATCTGCAACTCAAGGGCCTGAAAGATGCCTCGGTCAAGGAAGAAAAAGGCCGCCAGTTCAATTGCCCGCACTGCGGTGCGCCAGTTACCGTCACCCTGACCACCAGCAAGAGCATCACCTGCGGTAGTTGCAATAGCCTGATTGATCTGAGTGCAGGCATCGGCGGTGAATTGAAATCGGCTCAGCAGGATGAACCGATTCAGCCGCTGATTCCACTGGGCTCTGTGGGTGAGCTGCAGGGTACGCAGTGGCAGGTGGTGGGTTTCCAGCACCGCATGGGTGTGGCGCCCGGCGACGACGAGCATTTTGGCTGGAGCGAATATCTGCTTTACAACCAGAAAAAAGGTTTCAGCTTTTTGGTGGATTCTGAAGAAGGCTGGAGCCTGGTGCGGCCCACTACGGGAGCGCCCAAGTGGGCGGGCAGTAATGCCAGCAGCGCCACCTACCTGGGCACGCCGTTCCAATTGAAATACAGCTACGAGGCTGAAACCAATTACGTCTGTGGAGAGTTTTACTGGCTGGTGCAGCGGGGCCAAAAAACTGTCAACCGCGACTTCACAAACGGTAAACGTCTTTTGTCGCAGGAGCAAAGCGGCACTGAGGTAGTGTGGTCGACGGGCGATCAGCTCGCTAGCGATGCGGTCGCTAAGGCCTTTGGCCTGGAAGGCAAAAAGGACCTACTTGCACGCGACGACGTGACACCTTTTAGTGCTGCCCCGAGCATGGGCATCACCAGCATCATCGTGCTGGTAGTCGTTTTGCTGCTGCTGTCCGTACTGCTGAGCCGTTGCTCCAGTTGCGACCCGCAGGTCGAAAGCTGTAACTCTTCGTCAGGCTACCGCAGTACCGGGGGCTCGTATGGGGGCTACTCGGGCGGTGGTGGTCACAAATAATGTTGGCATTTACTAGGAGCGTCTCATGGACATGGAACTGATAAAACCGGGTGCGATCATCGCGTCGCTGCTGTTCGCCTTGATTGGTGTGGCGGTGTTCTGGCTGTGCTTTGTGATCATCGACAAGATCACGCCCTATGACCTGTGGGGCGAGATTGTGGAAAAACAAAATCAAGCATTGGCCTTGGTGGTGGCAGCCATGTGTCTTGGCATCAGCATCATTGTTGCTGCCGCTATCCATTGAGTAGACAGCGCGTCCAGCCCCTGGAGGTCACGCTCTTAGCCAGCGTTTTTGTCGTAGCGGCCTGCGGGCTGGTTTATGAACTGGCAGCCGGAGCGCTTGCCTCCTATCTGCTGGGCGACTCAGTCCTGCAGTTCTCCACGGTGATCGGCTCGTATCTTTTCGCTATGGGCGTGGGTTCGTGGATGTCGCGGTTTTTTGACCGCCAGTTGCCCGCCCACTTCTTGCGCATCGAGTTACTGGTAGCGCTGGCGGGTGGCTTTTTGCCCGCGCTGCTGTTCATGGCCCATGCCTATGCGCCGGGTGCTTTTCGGGCGCTGCTGTATGGCATGGTGGGCGTCGTTGGCATTCTGGTGGGGCTGGAGATTCCACTGGTGATGCGTATTTTGAAACGCGAAGTGGCACTCAAAAATTTGGTCTCGCAGGTACTGACCTTTGATTACCTGGGTGCGTTGGCCGTGTCCGTGGCCTTTCCGATTGTGCTGGTACCCCATCTGGGCCTGATTCGCACCGGCTTGCTGTTTGGTGTGTTGAACGCTGCGGTGGCGGTTTGGGCGCTGTGGGTGTTTCGCTTCGAGTTGCGCCGCTTCGCAGCCCATGCGGTGGCCTGCGGGCTGACGCTGGCGTTGCTGGCTGCAGGCTTTGTGCAGGCCGATGCGGTAACGAGTTTGGCCGAAGACAAGTTTTACCAGGACCGCATTGTGCTGGCCGCCACCTCGCCCTACCAGCGCGTGGTGGTCACCCAAGGGCGCACCGGTGCCAAGCTGTTTTTGAATGGCAATTTGCAGTTTGCCGAACGCGATGAATACCGCTACCACGAGGCTTTGGTACACCCGGCCATGGCAGCCTTTGGCGCGCCGCGGCGTGTGGCCGTACTGGGCGGCGGCGACGGCATGGCGGTGCGCGAAATTCTTAAATACCCCAGTGTGGAGAGCATCACGCTGGTGGAGTTGGACCCGAACATGACGCGCCTGTTTGCGCAGGACCCGGCGATGGTGCGGCTCAACGGCGGATCGCTATCGTCCCCTCAACTCACGATCGTCAATACCGATGCATTTCAGTGGCTGCAGCACGGCACCGACAGTTTCGACGTGATCATTGTGGACTTTCCAGACCCAACCAATTTCTCCATTGGCAAGCTCTACACCAACAGCTTTTACGCACTCTTGGCCGAGCGCTTGTCGGCCAGTGGTTATGCGGTGATTCAGACGACTTCGCCGCTGGTGGCGCGCCAGAGTTATTGGACGGTGGCCACTACGATTGAATCGGTCGGCCTCACGGCGACGCCGTACCACGCCAACGTGCCCAGCTTTGGCGAATGGGGCTACCTGCTGGCCAGCCGCAGGCCCTGGCACATGCCGACCGCCTTACCCGAAGGCTTGCGATTTTTAACCCCGCAAACCCTGCCGCTGTTGTTTGATTTTCCGAAAGACATGGCACGCGTGCCCGCGGAGGTGAACCGCTTATCAAACCAAGTGCTGGTGACGACTTATGAGCAAGAGTGGGGCAAAGTCTTGCCTTGACCCACTTGCTGGAGAATTAAACCGGGTACACCTTGACCGGGCGGGTGGCTACCGGGAAGCCCGCATTGCCCAGCGTGTCGGCAATGGTCTTGTTGGTATCAAAGTAGACCTGCCAGTAGTCCTTGTTGTTGCAATAGGGACGCACCGCCAGCTTGGGTCCAAACTCGTTGAACTCCAGAATCTCCACGTCTACGCCCTGCGCTTTGGCGGTGTTGGCCACTTGGCCCACAGCCTCTTTGAGCAAGCCCATGGCCTTGTGCACATCGGCGCTACCGGCCAACTGCGCCACCAGGTCTACACGGCGGTAGGGGTTGGCGGTGTAGTTTTTGATGTCGCCGCCCATGATTTTGGAATTGCCCACCGTGGTCTTCACGTTGTCGGGTGTGTTGATACTGGTACCAAACAGGCCGATCTCGAGCACCGAACCCTCTACGCCACCCGCAGTCACATAGTCACCCACTTTGTAGGGCCGCAGCACCAGCAAAAAGATGCCGGCTGCAAAGTTAGACAGCAAGCCGCTCCAGGCTGCGCCGATGGCGATACCCGCACCCGCTACCAGGGCTGCAAAGGTGGTGGTTTCCACCCCAAAATAGCCCAGGATGGCGACCACCAAAATAATATTGAGCGACACCGAGATCAGACTCACCAGATAGCGCTGCACGGTGGGATCCAACTCTTGGCGCGTCATCGCCGCACCGACCAAACGCGTGGCCAAATGAATCAGCCAGCGGCCGACCATGAACGCGATCACTGCACCTATGACCTTGAGGCCAAAGGCGATCAAAATGGGCTGGGCGGTATCGATCCAGCTACTGACTTTGGACGTGTCCATGGCGGGCTCTCTGATTGAAAAGGACCATGATATCGCCGCATCGGCGCGGGGCGGTCAGAACTGGCGACAATGCGCCATTGCATTTCCATTCCAAGGAGTCAGCATGCGGGGCAATGTGGCAGCGGTGGTGTTGGTGCTGGTCGGCACGTTCTTTTTATTGAGCAATTTGGGGCTGATCGACATCAGCCTGACACAACTGATTAAAACCTGGTGGCCCGTCGTTTTGATTGCAGTAGGGGTGAGCTTGTTCTTCACACCCGACAAGCAAAAGTAAAACGGATGCCAGTGACTTTGCGCTGGGCTCACTGCCGCTGAATGGCATGCAGCGCCGAGAATTTATGGCCTCTGCGGGCCTGGCGGCTGCCTGGGTAGGCACCGCTTGCCAGCAGTCCGATGCAGTAGCCCATATCTCCGGCGGTTTTACGGGTAGTGACCTTGCCCGTGGGCACGGCCTGCGTGATGCCCTGCGCTCTGGCAAACCTTGGCCAGCGCCAAGCAGAATTGTGCGTACCGATGTGGTGATTGCCGGTGGCGGTATTGCGGGCCTGGCGGCAGCGCGCGCATTGCGCCAGCAGGGTGTCGAAGACTTTGCATTGCTGGAGCTGGAAGATACGGCGGGCGGCAACAGCCGCGCTGCTGTGCTCGGTGGTATGGCCTGCCCGCAGGGGGCCCACTACCTGCCAGTGCCCGGCCCCGGCGCACCCGAGGTACAAGATTTGCTAGAAGAACTGGGCCTGCGTCAACGCGTAGCCGGCCGCTGGCAGTATGACGAGCGCAGTCTGTGCCACAGCCCGCAGGAGCGCCTGTTTTTTCAGGGTCATTGGCAAGAGGGCTTGTTACCCCTGCAGGGCGTGACGGCCGCCACGCTGGCCCAGTACCGCCGGTTTGCCGAACTGGTGGAGCGGGCGCGCAGCGCAGCGCAGTGGCTGCTTCCGATGCAAAACAGGCCTATGGCCCAGGTGCAATCTGCCTTAGTAGCTATTACTTTTATAGCGTATCTGAATCAAAACGGTCTCACGGACCCGCATTTGCGCTGGTACTTGGATTACTGCTGCCGCGATGACTACGGCGCTGGGCTGGATACCGTTTCGGCGTGGGCTGGTTTGCATTACTTTGCCAGCCGCCATGGCTTTCATGTGCCGGGGCATGACGCAGCCGATGCCACTGAACGTGAAGGTGTGCTGACCTGGCCAGAGGGCAACGCGTGGCTCAGCCGCCGCTTGGCAGAACCCTGCGGCGCGCGGGTGCACACCGGGCGCGTGGTGGTGCGCATTGCGAATACCCGCACGGGCGTGGAGGTGGACGCGCTGGACACCGCCAGCCAGACGCTGGAGCGCTGGGTGGCCCGGCGCGCTGTGGTGGCCCTGCCGCTGTTGGTGGCGGCGCGGGTGGTACACACTACGCCCGACTTTGTGCGCGAGGCCGCGCAGTCCACGGTGTATGCCCCGTGGCTGGTGGCTAATTTGCAGTTGGCGCAACCGCTGAACGACAGGCCGGGTGCCGCTCCTGCCTGGGACAACGTGCTCTACGGCACGGCCAGCCTGGGCTATGTGGACGCCATGCACCAAAGCCTCCACCCGGCGCCAGGACCGACGGTGTTGACCCATTACCGCGCCGTAGGTTGTGGTGGGGGCGCAGACGGCTTGGGTGGCATAGGTGCTCTGACAGCAGGCCGCCAGCAGTTGTGGGAGCGCCCCTGGACCGTGTGGCGCGACGAAATTTTGGCGGAGCTGTCGCTCGCCCATCCGGACATTCGCGCTAAAACTCAGCACTTGGCCCTGACACGTTATGGCCACGCCATGGCCGTACCCGTACCGCGGACTTCAGGCTCCATGGGGCTATCCCCCGCGTGGAATGTGCGTCAGCAGCTATCAAAATCAGAGCATTATCCGCAGCGTCCGGTGCCGCAATGGGGGCATTTACGCTTCGCGCACAGTGATTGGGCCGGCTATTCGGTGTTTGAAGAAGCCTTCGCGTTGGGGCATGCGGCCGGTGGTGAACGCCTTTGATTCGGACTTTCCGTGATTAATTACCGACATTGGTTCTTGGGCACCAAGGGAAAACCCGGTGAAATTTTGTCCGCATGTGACAATCTTAGGTTTGCCACTATTCGCCATTTCCGTCGTTGGAAGTTGGCGTCTTTTTTCCGTGGCAAAGTTTATATGCCGGGAAAAGGTTGAAATGGTTCATTACGCAAAAAAATGTCGTGCCACGGTATGGGCTCTCACGTGCGGGGTTGTAGTTAGCGCTGCAGCGTTTGCACAATCGCCGCCGGTTGCCAAAACACCAGCTACTTTGCAAGAGGCCGTCGAGCAGGCCGTGCTGCAAAACCCCGAGGTCAAGTTACGCTTTCACAACCTCGAGGCGGTGCAGTTCGAGCGTGCTGCGGCCAAGGGTGCGTGGTTACCACGGGTCGATGTGGAAGTTTCCGGTGGGCCCAAGCAAACCCTGACACCCACGTTGGGCTCCACACGCGATTACAACGGCCGCAGCGCGCAAATTCAAATTCGCCAGATCTTGTTCGACGGATTTGCCGCCAGCTCCGATGTCCGTCGCCTCAGCCACACCCAACAAGCGGCTTACTTTGATTTTTTGTCGGTGAGCAACCAAACGGCGCTGGAAGCGACACGCGCCTATATTGATGTCACCCGCTATCGCGATTTAGTGCAGTTGGCAGCCGCCAACTTCACCACCCACCAGGAAATCCACGACCGTATCAGCCAGAAGGTTGCGGCCGGTGTGGGTCGCCGTGTTGATTTGGAGCAGGCGGCGGGCCGTATGGCGCTCGCAGAGTCCAACTGGATCACCGAGGTCAGCAACCTGCACGATGTGTCCTCACGCTACCAACGTTTGGTAGGTGATATTCCTGCTGCCAATTTGGCCCGCCTGGATTCTTTGGACGCCTACCTGCCTGGGGGTGCTGATTTCTTGGCCGGTGCGACCAAAAAGAACCCGGATTTCCTCTCCAGTGTCGCCACCATCCGCGCCTACCGCGCGGACCTGGCCTTGCGTAAATCTGCCCTGTACCCCACGGTAGAACTGCGCGCCCGCCAAAGCCACGATACCAACCAAAGTGGCATCCTTGGTGACTACCGGGACTCCGCCTTGGAAGTCGTGTTGAGCTACAACCTTTTCCGGGGTGGCTCCGACAGCAACCGCACCAAACAATACGTGGCCAAACTGGGCAGCGCGTTTGACTTGCGCGACAAAGCCTGCCGTGACATCTGGCAGACCGGTCAAATTGCCTACAACGATTCTGTGCGTTTGGCACTACAGCTCAAGCTGCTAGCGCAGCACGAACTGTCTACCTCCAAAGCCCGCCAGGCCTACCAGCAGCAGTTTGATATCGGTCAGCGCAGCTTGCTGGATTTACTAGACACCGAAAACGAGCTCTATCAGGCGCGCCGCGCGCTGGCCAATTCCGAATACGACTTGGCCTTGGCCAAGGTGCGGGTGTTGGCTATTTCCGGTTCGCTGCTGTCGGCGTTGAAACTGCGCCCCCTGACGGATGCCCTGCCACCCGAATCGGATGGTCAAGAAGACGCTGATGAAGCCCTGCTGTGTAGCAACCGTACCGTGTCCGCCGTAACTCTGGACCGCACGTTTGACTCCCGTCCGGTGGCTCTGCCAACCGCCAGTCCGGTCGTGGCGGCGCCTACGGCAGAGGCGATTTGCAAAGCCGAGCTGCCCAAGGTGGTGGAAACCTGGATTGGCGCCTGGAACCGCAAAGACTTTGCGACCTACATTGCCACCTACGATGCGGCCTTTGTACCCGCCAAGGGTATGAGTCGTACCGCGTGGGAAAAGCTGCGCCAGCAGCGCATCAACAAGAAGGGCGACATCAAGGCCGTGATCAGCGAGATCAAGCCGATTGGTTGCGAGGCCAAGACGGCTGAAGTCTCTTTTACCCAGGTCTATGACTCGCCCGATTACAAAGACAACGTGGAGAAGACCTTGTCCTTGGTGCGGGTCGATAAGGCTTGGAAGATCGTCAAGGAAACTGTGACCCAAGGTCGCACCTTTTAAAGAAGGCCCTTCGGGGCCTTTTTTAATGTCCAGCACTTGGTGGCACACTCTGCCCTGGCCCCAAATCCGTTCGTGTGGAGTGTCCATGTCGCCTGCGCAGTTGAAACAACTCAAATCTGTGATCACTGCCCGAGCGGTGGCTAACCCCAGCCACCTGTGTGCGGATTTGGCCGCGCAGTTTGGCGTCAGCCGCTCGACGATGGGCAAATGGCTGCGCGGCCTGATCGACGAGGGCTGGATCACCCGCGAGGGCACTTCCCGCCCGGTCTATAAACCCGCCGTGTTGCGCGATGTGAGCCGCAGCTACGACTTGTCCGGCCTGGATGAGCAAACCCCCTGGGAACTGGACTTTGCGCCCTGCTTTGACCTGCCCGACCACATCACCCGCCTAGCCCACCACGCTTTTACCGAGCTGCTGAACAACTGTGTGGACCACAGTGGCGGCACGCGGGTCACGGTGTCCATGCGGCAAAACAAGACCCACCTGCACTTGCTGATTCGGGACGATGGCTGTGGCGTGTTTCAGCGCATACAGAGCGAGTTTCATATCCCCAGCCCGCAGCTCGCGCTGCTGGAGCTGAGCAAGGGCAAGCTCACCACCCAGCCGGACCGGCACACCGGGCGCGGCCTGTTTTTTACCTCGCGTTTGTTTGATGTGTTTGACCTGTATGCCAACCAGCTCACCTACCAACACAGCCACTGGCAGCGGCGCGACTGGCTCAAGGCCAATCCGTTGGCCGTGTCAGGCACCGCCATTTTTATGTCGCTGGCGCTGAACTCCACGCGAACGCTGGATGACGTGTTTGCGGCCCACGCCCGCAGTTCGGATGACCGTAGCTTCTCGCGTACCGAGGTGTCCATGCGCCTAGCCCACGCGCCGGGCGAGCAGCTCGAATCCCGCGCCCAGGCCAAGCGCATTGCCAACCGGCTGGAAGCCTTTGATACCGTCGACCTGGATTTTGAGGGCGTAGAAGCCATTGGTCAGGCCTTTGCCGACGAGCTGTTCCGGGTGTTTGCGCTGCAGCACCCGCGCTTGCAAATGCGCCCGCGCAACGCCAATACCCGCGTGCAGGCCATGATTGCGCAGGTGTCGCCCGTGCCCGAGGCGGCGCCCAGCCCTTAGCAAAGACCTGCGCTGCCAAATTTCGGGCGTCGGGATGCGAAAATTGGCTTGATATGTGCCTACCCCCTTCCCTATGACCCACTGCCTGATGAAACTGAGCGCCTATATCCGCCCCACGCTGGGCATTCTTGCCGTCGGCCTGCTGACGCTGCCAGCGATCGCCCAAACGTCGGCCCAAGAGGCGCAAGAGCAGCAATGCCGCGAAACGGTTGTCAAATTTGAGGAAAGCATGAGCTTTGCCCGCAAATCCTTGGGTTATGAAAAAGCCGCCGAAATCAAGGAATCCCTGTTGCCCAACAAGCTGGAGTCTGAACTCTTTGCCAAAGAAGGCTACTGCGGCGTCGCCAAACACCTGAAGGCTAAAAAGCTCGTCGGTAAGTCTGCCATTCCGGGGCAATAAGCCCTGCCACCGGTGCTCAAAAGCGTATTTCCATCATCAAAAGTGCCTGCGGCCCAGGTAAAACCTGCCTGAGTAGCTACTAAAACAATAGCAGTTACAGAGTTTGCGAAGACGGTTGCGTTTTGCTGCGTTGGCCTGCGGATAATCCGCTCTTTGTCTCCAAGCCCTGACCATGCCTCTTGAACCTGCCGCATCCTCTGTCACTCCCGCAACCTACAAGGGCTGGCTGCAGCGCGGGGTGATTGTGATTGGCGTGCTGGCGCTGGTTTTGTTACTGGCCCTGCTGGTGGCTTTGGCGGTGGTGGTACCGCAGTTGCCCGACACGGCCAGCCTCTCCAACTACAAGCCCAAGCAGCCGCTGCGCGTGTACA
>JANYEE010000267.1 GCA_025363275.1 Burkholderiales bacterium
TCGAAGGCGGCAGCCTGAAAATCACCGACCGGATGCCGCCGTTGATCGCGGTGCCCACCACCGCCGGCACTGGCAGCGAGGTGGCGCGCGGGGCAATCCTGATCGTCGACGACGGCCGAAAACTCGGCTTCCACAGCTGGCACCTCGTGCCCCGCACCGCCCTTCTCGACCCTGAACTGACGCTCGGCCTGCCGCCCATGCTGACCGCCGCTACCGGCATGGACGCGATCGCGCATTGCATGGAAACCTTCATGGCACCCGCCATCAACCCACCGGCCGACGGCATCGGCCTGGACGGTCTGGAGCGCGGCTGGGCGAACATCGAGCGCGCCACACGCGACGGCTCCGACCGCGACGCGCGCTGGCAGATGATGAGCACCAGCGTGCAGGGCGCCCTGGCGTTCCAGAAGGGCCTGGGCTGCGTCCACAGCCTGAGTCACAGCCTGGGCGGCGTGAACCCGCGCCTGCATCACGGCACCTTGAACGCGATGTTCCTGCCTGCGGTGGTGATGTTCAACGCGGCGTCCGAATCGATCCAGCGCGAACGCCGGTTGCAGCGCATGGCCCACGCCATGGGCCTTGGGTCATGCGACCCGATGGGCAGCGACATCGCACAGGCCATTCGCGCGATGAACTCCCGCTTGAACCTGCCGTCAGGGCTGGGGGCGATGGGTGTGACGCCCGACATGTTCGAGCAGGTGATCGATGGCGCGATGGCCGACCATTGCCACAAGACCAATCCACGCATTGCCACGCAAGAGGAGTACCGGGAGATGCTGGTGCGGGCCTTGTAGCCACGACACAACGAATCGCGCTCAAAGCACCTGCACCCGCGCCATGTTCGGCCTCTCCAGCCACTGCGCAAACTCCTCCACCATCTGCTGGCTGGCACTACAAGCGGCATTCCAGGCTTTTACGCGGCCCGCCAGGTCGTTGCCATAGTGCGTAAAGTCTGTGCGATCCGGGAGCTTGCCGTTGGGCAGGGTTCTGACCCACTCCGGGTTGGGCGCCAGCAGCACCATGGTGTCCAAAAAGTGCGTGGCCTTGTGGCGCCACTTCAAGCCCTTGTCCAGCCAGCCGGGTACCACCGCTTTCTGAAAATGCGGGTACAGCACTAAACCACCATTTGCAGGCAGTTTTTCTTCTATTTTTGAATCATTTGAGCCTATGGCCCACGTGTTTAATGCCTGTGCAGCTACTGAATTGATAGCATTCATGGCGGCGCCAGGGTAGTTCAGGTGCAGGTGATAGTCGGTAATGCCACCATCCCAATAGGCGCCGGGCGGCGCACCGGGAATGTTGTGCACCGACTTGAGGACGAAGGGAATCGAGCAACTGGCCTGTAGCGCCGGGTTGAAGTTGTCTGCCGTCATCAGCACCTGGCGGGTGCGGTAGTCATGGGTGGCAAAAGGGAGAGGCGCGCATGCGCAACCTGCCGCAGGGCCGCCCCAAGGCGGGTTAGCCCCCTCGGGGCGCAGCGGTGGAGCGTGGGGGTCACTGATCGGGCTGGAGAACACCACCCGCTCCAGCCAGGCTCCCATCGCGCGTCGGTGGACGGTGTTGGTCAAGAAGGCCCCCAGATAGCCCAGCGGCGTACGTAGCTTTTGCTCAGTCGCCAGCATATGCCGCCCGCGCGAGGTGACCACGTGCAGCCGGTAGCGTGGGTGGTGCAGCACCTCCTCCACACGGCCGCCGTAAAAGGCCTGCAGGTTCCTGCCGAATTCTTCGCTCACAAACTCTGCGGTGGGACGCTTCTGGCCGGGCGCCAGCGCGTAGTGTTGGTGGATGTAGTCGTGCTCCAGTCGCTGGAATGCAGCAACCGGATCGTTCAGGCAGCCGGTGGACATGCGCCAAGCGCCGATGGAGGCCCCCACCAGGCTTACGGGCTGACTGCTTTGAGGTAGCCAGTCGCCAAAGATGAAGCGATCCAGCGCACCCAGAATCAGCCCTTTGGGTCCGCCGGCAGCACCCGGAATAGTGCCGATGTGCGAAGGGCTCAGACCGTTGGCGGCCAAGGCTTTGCGGGCCACCGGCCCGGCGTAAATGTGAAGTGCCTGCATTACCCAATTTTAGGTATGCGCCGCCCAATCAAAGGGGTCTTGCTGCAAGACCATGTCAATGTCGAGACTCAGCGCCACGCCTACGTCGTCTGGGAAGCTCACGGCCAGCTCGCGCTGGGTCAGCTTGGCCTCTTTGCCACGCGCACGCCAGGTAGCTAAGTGGATGACGCCGGCCAGGGGCTCGTAGACATGGTTTTCAAACGGTGCGTACTGGTGCTCCAGCGCGTCAATTAGCGTCTGCGGGAACTGCCAGCGGCTCGCATAGCCTGCGCCCACGTTGGCGTAGCCGTAGCCCAGCAGCCTGCGCTCGGCCTTGGCACGGCGCAGGTCCAGAGGCGGTATATCTGCGTCCAGTAAGGACATAGCCTCGGGCAACGCAAGGTGCAAAGCCAACTCGCCAATCGCGTGGATCAATCCGCAGGTAAATGCAGCCTGCTGGTTTTGCCGCACCAGGCCTGCCAGTGAACGCGACACGCGGGCCACGTTGTGGCTGTACTCCCAAAATTTTTGCAGGTTAATGCCAGGCACAGCCTTCAGTGACGCACCAGTCGCTGCGGCCTGTGCCATCGTTTTGATATGGCCCAGGTCTAACAAGGCCAAGGCTTCCGAGACGCTATGAATGCGCCCGCTGAGTTTAAAAAAATTGGAATTGGCCAGTTGCAGCAGGCGTGTGGCCAGGGCGGGATCGGTGCTGATGAGCTGCGTAATTTTGCGCAGATCCGCCTCCGGGCGATCCAACTCCACCAGCAGCAAGGCTACAACCTTGGGAATGCTGGGAATCTGAAAGGGCTGATCCAACAGTTCACTGAGCTTCATACCGAAGAGTCTTTGATCCAACAACTACACATGTCGGATTATGTATCGACAAGCCAAAAAAAACCCCGCCAAGGCGGGGTCGTATGCGTACGAGTGAACCGGCTTCAGAGGCGGTTGGCCTTACGACGCGCTATCACGCCGATCAAACCCAGACCCGCCAACATCAAGGCGTAAGTCTCTGGCTCCGGTACCGCTGTGACAGCTGCAATGAAAGAGTGGTTGTCAGTCTCAAAAGCGTTGGAACCGGAAGTGAAGCTGACCTTGGTGATGTTTTGTCCGGCACTTGCAAAAATATTGAAGTAGCGCGAATAACTTTGATCTCCGTTGGGCGGGACCTTGATGGCGGACCCATCAAAGCTGCCAATTAGGGTGGCTCCGCTGTACACCGAGACGTGGTTATAAGCGTCAGGCGAACCCCACAAAAACCCGAAATAGCTCAGGCCCTGGCTGAAAGTAACGGTGCCCGCACCCTGCTGTGTACCTGAGTTGCCCACTGAATAGTAGTTACCAGTGGAACCTACCGGCCGCGCAGCAACGCCGGAGATCAACACCGAATTATTGAACAGCGCCCCATCCACATAGGTGTAAGTCACGCCGCCCAGGGTTCCAGAGGCAACCGTATCGCCGGTTAGGGCACTACCGACCACCGAACCGTTGTTGTTGGTGGCGGATGTACCAAAAGTGATAGTGGATGCGCCCGCTTGGGACGATGTGGCACCGGTGGTAACGGTCGTCGTGGCTGCTGACACGGGCAAGCAGAGCGCCACCAGAGCCGCCGCGAGGGCCGAAAGCAAAGATTTTTGGAATTGCATCAGTGTTCTTAAAAAGACTGTTTAGTGCAGCTGATTGTTCCCGAAGACGCGCCTTTTGCAATAGTCCATTCGTACTAAGCCAGCGCGGCCTAGCGCTTGAGTTTGGCAAACGCCGAGGCCATAGCTGACCCCCCACCCAAGCTATTGTCGGATCGGCTGCCCTGTGGGGTGCTGGGCTGTCGCTCTCCCCGCGCGGGCCCTTGGTAACGGTTGTCCCCAGCCCCTCTTGCGTCGTGAGTACGGCCGCCCGTCGGTGCCGCGCCAATCTTCATGGTCAGCGCAATACGCTTGCGCGCTACGTCTACTTCCACCACTTGCACTTTGACGATGTCGCCGGTTTTGACGACCTCGCGCGCGTCGTTGACGAACTTGTGGGCCAACTGGCTCACGTGTACCAAGCCGTCCTGGTGCACGCCCAGGTCGATGAAGGCGCCGAACTGGGCCACGTTGCTCACGGTGCCCTCCAGGACCATGCCTTCTTTCAAGTCTTTGATATCCTCCACGCCGTCGTTGAAGCGTGCGACCTTGAAGTCCGGGCGCGGGTCGCGGCCGGGTTTTTCCAGCTCGGTGAAGATGTCCTGGACAGTAATCACACCAAATTGTTCGTTGGCAAACAACTCCGGGCGCAGTGTCTTGAGCATGTCCGTCCGACCCATGATCTCGGCCACCGGTTTGCCAGATTTGGCGATGATTTGCTCGACCACCGGGTAGGTTTCGGGGTGCACACCGGTCATGTCCAGCGGGTTCGAGCCACCGCGGATGCGCAAAAAGCCGGCGCTTTGCTCAAAGGTCTTCGCGCCCAGGCCCGTGACCTTCATCAGGTCCTGACGGCTGCTGAAGGCGCCGTTGGCTTCGCGCCAGCGCACCACGGCCTTGGCCACGGTGCCGGACAGGCCGGACACGCGGGAGAGCAAGGGTACGGAGGCCGTATTCAGGTCCACGCCCACCGAGTTCACGCAGTCTTCCACCACGGTATCCAGCGTGCGCGCCAGTTCGCTCTGGTTCACGTCGTGCTGGTATTGGCCCACGCCAATGCTCTTGGGGTCGATCTTCACCAGCTCGGCCAACGGGTCTTGCAAGCGGCGGGCAATCGACGCCGCGCCGCGCAGGCTCACGTCCACATCGGGCATTTCTTGGGACGCAAATTCGCTAGCGGAGTAGACCGACGCGCCGGCTTCGGACACCACCACCTTTTCAATCGCCATAAAACCCGTTTGCCCTGAGCCTGTCGAAGGGCCAGCGTCGACAGGCTCAGCCCGAACGGATTGCGCCATCTTGGCCAGTAGCTTGATCAGGTCGCCCGCCAGCTTGTCGGTCTCGCGGCTGGCGGTGCCGTTGCCAATCGCAATCAAGTTCACGCCGTGTTTGGCGCACAATTTGCCCAAGGTGTGCAGCGAGCCTTCCCAGTCCTTGCGCGGCTCGTGCGGGAATACGGTGGCGGTTTCCACCAGTTTGCCGGTGGCGTCGACCACCGCCACCTTGACGCCGGTGCGGATACCGGGGTCCAGGCCCATCACCACGCGCGGGCCAGCCGGGGCGGCCAGCAGCAAATCGCGCAGGTTGTCGGCAAATACTTTGATGGCCACCTTCTCGGCGTCTTCTCGCAGCCGGGCAAACAGGTCGCGCTCGGTCGACATGCTCAGTTTCACCTTCCAGGTCCAGCCCACGCATTTGCGGATCAAATCGTCGGCCGCACGGCCTTGGTGGCTCCAACCCAGCTTCAGGGCGATGCGGCCTTCGGCTAATGACACCTGGGGTGTTGCTCTTGTTTTGATAGCAGGTGAGGTAGATTTTACCTGGGCCTCAACCGTATTTGATACTGAAACGGGCTCTGGAAGCGTCAATGTAACGTCCAGAATGTCCAACGAGCGACCGCGGAATACGGCCAACGCGCGGTGGCTGGGCACGCGCCCAATCGGCTCGTCGTAGTCAAAGTAATCGCGGAACTTGGAAACATCGGCGTTGTTCTCGTCCTTGCCTTCGGCCAACTTGCTCTGCAGCAAACCCTCATTCCACAGCCATGCGCGCAGGTCTTGCACCAGTACCGGGTCTTCGGCCCAGCGCTCGCTCAGCACATCGCGCACACCGTCCAGCACGGCCAGCACGGTGCTGAAGTCGGGCTGCTTGTCTTCGCCCTCCACCACTGGGCGCATGGGCACCACATAGGCCTCGGCTGCCTGCATGGGAATCAGCGTGGGGTTGGCAAACAGTGCATCGGCTAGCGGCTCCAGCCCGGCTTCTTTGGCCAATTGGCCTTTCGTGCGGCGTTTGAGTTTGAAGGGCAGGTAAATGTCTTCCACCTCCTGCTTGGTGGCAGCGTTATGAATGGACAGGGTGAGTGCAGGCGTCAACTTGCCCTGCTCGTCGATCAGCTTGAGGACCGCTTCCTTGCGGTCTGCCAGTTCGCGCAAGTAAGACAGTCGGGCTTCCAGCGCGCGCAGTTGGATGTCGTCCAGCCCATCGGTCACTTCTTTGCGGTAGCGGGCGATAAACGGCACCGTGGCGCCGCCGTCCAGTAGCTGCACAGCAGCTTCCACTTGGGCGGGGCGGATTTTGATTTCTTGCGCGAGCTGCGCGATGATGTTTTGCATGAACAGTAGAACCAATACGTGGGCCCGCGAAGGGGCCTGAATAGCCAGAAACGTGCAGTGGCACAGTCACTGAAAAACGAGCTCGAAGTTTGCCATAGTCCAGACCCTGCTTTTTAGTCGGCGCACTGGGGGAAACACCGGTTTTGTGCTAAGCAATCCGAGCGCTGTGATGGCCTACAAACTGTCACTAAAATAGTGCGTTTGCAGCCCCCTCGGCCCGTCACTCCAAACCCTCACCCGAACCACCATGACATCCGATTCCCTGCTGACATTGAAGTTGCCCGAGGGATACGTCTTTGCCGACTTGAAGCTTCGCCGCTGTGCCGACGACGCTATTGATCTGGATATGGATCTAGTCCAATTGATTTGCAAGATCAATGGTCTGGACGTTGAAAAAGTTTTGCAGAATCCCGGGCCCGTAGTGACTAGTATCTTGACGATTTGGTACAAAACCCACATGGCCGAAGGTGGCGTGCCAGATGCCTTGATGGAAGTCTTGAAGACACAGGGGCCACGGTTGAACTAAGGACTGATATTGGGCTGCGCCAGTCTTCCAGGTTCTGTGGATATTGCGCGACACATTGGGGCTGACTGAACGTCCCTGCTAACCTCTGCCTCTTTAGTTTTACAGGTGCCCTATGTCCCAAACCCTCTACGCCGCATCCATCCCTTTGTTCCAGCAAATGCTGGCTGGCCTGAAAGCCGTGCTGACCAAGGCTGAAACCCACGCTTCTGAGAAAAACATCGACCCCAACGCTTACCTGCAGGCGCGCCTGTACCCCGACATGTTCCCGCTGCTGCGCCAGGTGCAAATCGCCAGCGACTTTGCCAAGGGCGTTGCCGCCCGCTTGGCTGGCGTTGAAGTGCCTAAGCTGGACGACAACGAGAAGACGTTTGCGGAGCTGCAAGCCCGCATCGACACGGTGTTGGCCTTTATGGGCACGCTCTCCGAGGCCCAGTTTTCCGATGCCGCTACCCGCGAAATCGTGTTGCAGCCCGCAACCCCCAAAGAGCGCCGCTTTGCCGGTCAGGCCTATTTGTTGACCTATGGCCTGCCCCACTTCTTCTTCCATACCACGACGGCCTACGCCATCCTGCGCCACAACGGCGTTGAGGTGGGCAAGAAGGATTACCTGAGCCTGTAACGTCGGTTGCAATCCGCCATTAGAAAAGACCACCGCGGTGGCCTTTTTCTTTAGGGCGGTGACGCTTTAATCTGCTGACACCCGAATATCACCACCGCTGGTGCGCAGGTTGAGCTTGGGGCCGCCGGCGTGGACGGTCGCCGACAGCTTGGTCTTTTGTTTGTTGGTGCTGAAATTGCTAATCATCAAGTTATTGGTTTCCACGTCGCCACCCGATGTTTCGGCTTCTAGCTGGAACCCGGCATTGCGCGGCACGGATACCTTTACATTGCCACCCGATGTGTGCAGCGTCATGTCCTGGCGCGGCGCCTCGGTCAGCTTGGCATGGATATTACCGCCCGAAGTACTCAGGTCGGCGCGCGCGGTACCCTCGCTCAAGGTGACGTTGCCACCGGATGTTTTGCCATCAATTTCACCATCGATGCGCTCAAACACCAAGTCGCCACCGCTGGTGCGCGCGACTATATTGCCTTTAACCGAACCAACCTTGATGTTGCCGCCCGAGGTATTGAGTTGCAAATTGAAGGCGCGCGGCACGATGACGGTGTAGGACACTTGGACTGGCGGCCAGTGACCCCACATGTTGCCAATACGTTTTTCATAGGTGGCGATGGCAGCCACCTCATTGCCCTTTTGCTCAAGGCTCAGATTTAGCTTTTCAAGTGCTTTGTTGGCGGCTTCCTCGCTGTTAGCGTCGATCACTTGCGTCACGACGATGCGCACTTCATTGATATCGTCCGCTTTGACGGAGATATTGCCGCCGCGGGTTTCGGCTGTGAGTTTGCCGCCGGGCTGCACGGCAAAGGTCTTTTCTACCGTACGGGTGATCTTGGCATGTGCCGCAACAGGGGTTCCGCCGATGAGCAAGGCACAGGCCAATGGGGTCCAAAACTTCATGGGTGAGCTCCTTAGATAGGTGGGGGGCAGTGTATGCGCTAGGCGCTAAGAGCCTGGGCCTGCAGGGTGAACTGCGCCACGCCACAATCACCATATGCAAGCTTTTTACTGCGACCAGTTCGTTTTGCCGCTGCCCGAGGGGCACCGTTTTCCCATGGCCAAGTACCGCATGCTGCGTGATGTTTTGGCGGCTGAATTGCCCGAAGTAACGCTGATGCAAGCCCCTGCTGCCACCGATGGCGAGTTGGCTTATGCGCACACCCCGGCTTACATTGCGGCGATTACCGACGGCACCGTGGAACCCGTGGTGACGCGTGAAATTGGGTTCCCTTGGAGCCCGTCGATGGCCGAGCGGGCGCGGCGCTCGGTGGGTGCCACGATTGCGGCGGCGCGGGTCGCCATGGCGCAGGGCTTGGCCGCAAATCTGGCCGGTGGTACGCACCATTCGTATGCTGACAAGGGAGGAGGCTTTTGTGTATTCAACGATGTAGCGGTCAGCGCGCGGGTGATGCAAGCCGAATGGAGCCGCCGCTATGGTGCCAGCCGCCCTGCCCTGCAGGTGGCTGTGATTGACCTGGATGTGCACCAGGGTAACGGCACAGCGCACATCTTTTGCAATGACCCGAGCGTGTTCACGCTGTCATTGCATGGTGACAAAAATTTTCCATTTCGCAAAGAAGCGGGCGACCTGGATGTGCCGCTCCCAGATGGCTGCGCGGATGCCCAGTATTTGGCAGCGCTGGGTGGCGCTCTGGCCGAATTGGAATCTCGATTCACCCCGGGATTTGTGATTTACCTGGCGGGGGCTGATCCCTTTGAGGGCGACCGGCTGGGCCGGCTCAAACTGAGCTTTGACGGCCTGATGGCGCGCGACCGCAAGGTGTTTGACTGGTGCTTTGCTAGACGGATACCCGCGGTGTTTGTGATGGCTGGGGGCTACGGCCACCGCATTGAAGAAACGGTGCAGGCCCAGCGCAACACCTACCAACTCGCCACGCGCATGTGGCGTGAGTGGCAGGCCAGCGCGGCCGCGGTCGCCGCCACCGTAGCTTAGTTACGCAAGGCTTTGCGTAGCTCTACCCCCAGCTCGGGTTTGTGGGAAAAAGGATTGGTCGGGTTGCGCGCCATGAGCACGTCTTCCAGCCGGGTTTGCACCGAGCCAATTGCCTTGGGGTGGCTGTAGATATAAAACTGGTTCGCGGCAATCGCGTCAAACACCTTTTGCGCGACTTCAGCCGCCGTCACCTTGCCGCTGCCCACGGCCTTGTCGCTCATGGCCTGGCCGATGAGCTGGCTCTGGGTGGGCTTGGTTTCTGCGGCAGTCAAGTCTTCAGGCCGGTTGCGGTGGCTTTGGCTGATACCGGTGGGCACAAAGAACGGGCACAGCACGCTGGCGCTGATCTGGTCGGTCACCAGGGCCAGGTCTTGGTACAGCGTTTCGCTCATGGACACCACGGCATGTTTGCTCACGTTGTAGATGCCCATGTTGGGCGCGTTCAGCAGGCCGGCCATGCTGGCCGTGTTGACAATGTGGCCCTGATAGGCCGGGTCGGCTTTGGCAGCGGCCAACATCATGGGGGTGAACACGCGCACGCCGTGGGCCACACCCATCAGGTTCACGCCAATGACCCACTCCCAGTCTTTGAGCGTGTTCTCCCAGATCAGGCCCCCCGCGCCCACCCCCGCGTTGTTGAAGACAAAGTGCGGCGCGCCAAAGCGTGCCAGCGTGGCCGCACCCAGCGCCTCGACTTGGTCGGCCTTAGATACATCCACCTTCATGGCCAGCACGGGTGCGCCAGCAGCTTGCATCTCGGCCACCGCTTTGTCCAGCGCGTCTTGCTGCACATCGGCCAGCACCAAGTTCATGCCCAGCTTGGCGCCAATGCGTGCGCATTCCAGGCCGAAGCCCGATCCCGCGCCGGTGAGTACGGCGGTTTTGCCTTTGAAATCTGTGATCATGGTTTATCTCCTCAATAGATTATTGGTTATGCAGCACGCACCATTTCCAGGTGGTCGATACCGTCTTCGACATAGGGCAAGCCCATGTCGACAAAGCCGTGTTGTTGGTAGAAATTCTTCAGCTGTGCCTGCGCACCAATGCGAATAGCCTGCGGGCCCCAATGCTGCTGCAGCGCGCGAATGGCTTCCGCCATGAGCAAGTGGCCCACTCCACCGCCGCGCGCAGAAGGCTTGGTAACGACACGACCAATGCTGGCTTCTGCAAACGTGATACCGGCAGGAAAGCAGCGCACATAGGCGACCAATTCGGACGCCGCTGCAACAAGGGTGTCAGGGAGTGCGGGTGGCTGTGGGCTTTGCGCAGGTAAAGGAGGAGCCCGCAAAGCGGGCGGGGGACACGGAGCAAAACGCTCTGGCGCCAAGGCTCCGAGCGCGCCCAGACAACGTCCCTCAACTGACCCACCGACAGCTAAGCCTCTTCAGAGCCATCATGCTGCACGGTAACCTGAGCCGCGCCGCCGACGTGACCCACTCCAGCCAACCTACATTGAGCCGAGAGCTGGCGCGCCTCGAATACCTGCTC
>JANYEE010000269.1 GCA_025363275.1 Burkholderiales bacterium
CTGGATGTGCGCGAAGCCTACCAGGCCGAAGACACCCGTGTGGTGCAAGAGTGCAGCCGCCTGTCGCGCAACGAGGAGATTGTGTTTGCCGACGGCCTGATGCACAGCACCCTGTACTCGGTCACTGGCTTTCGCAATCCGGACGGCACACCGGCGGGTTTGATCGGCGTGATTGTGGATGTGACCGACCTGAAGAACGCCGAGCAAACGGCCATCAAGGCCTCACAGGCAGCGCGCGCAGCGGCCGACACCAAGGCCATGTTCCTGGCCAATATGAGCCACGAGATCCGCACACCCATGAACGCGATTTTGGGCCTGACCCATTTGGTGCTGCAAATGGACATGCCCCCACGCCAGCGCAGCCACCTCGACAAGGTCAATGCGGCGGCACAGGGTCTGCTGCTCTTGATCAACGATATTCTGGATTTCTCCAAAATCGAAGCCGGCAAGATGACTTGCGAAAACGCCGAGCTGTCACTGGACGCGGTGATCGCGCAACTGGTGGATGTGCTGTCGCTGCGCAGCCGCGACAAGGGGCTGGAGCTGCTGTTTGACATTGCCAGCGATGTGCCCGACCGCCTGATGGGCGATGCCGTGCGCCTGGGCCAGGTGCTGACCAATCTGGTGAGCAATGCGATCAAGTTCACCGAGCACGGCGAGATCACCGTGTCGATCACCTGCTTGACTAAAAATCTGGATCAGACGCTGCTGCGCTTCGCCGTGCAAGACACGGGCGTGGGCATGAACGAAGCCGAGCTGGCCAAGATCTTCAGCGCCTTTACCCAAGCAGATAGCTCCACCACCCGCCGCTTTGGCGGCACCGGCCTGGGGCTGTCCATCAGCAAACACATTGTGGAATTGATGGGTGGCACGATTGATGTGCAAAGCACGCCGGGCCAGGGTAGTGTGTTTTCCTTTGAGGTGGCCTTTGGTGCGGTCATCCAAAGCGAGCTGGCCGACGGTGGCCCAGCCCTGCTGAATTTACACGGCCTGCGCGTGCTGATCGTGGACGATAACGCCGCCGCACGGGTGGTGTTTGAACACGTCTTGCACGGCCAGGGTATGGTTACGCGCACTTCGGGCCATGGTGAAGATGCCTTGATCGAACTCCAGCGTGCGCACCAGGCCGGCGAGCCCTACCAACTCCTGCTACTGGACTGGAAAATGGCCCGGCTGGACGGCGTGCAAACCCTGCGCCAGATGCACGACAGCCTGGGTGTGGATGCACCACGCTGCGTGATGGCCACCGCCTACGACCCCGATGCCTTGCAAGAAGAATTGGGCGATACCCCGGTGGCGGCCATTGTGCAAAAGCCCGTGACCGGCAAGCTGCTAATGGCGGCGATTCGCTCCGCCTTCGCCGATGACACGGCGCAAGAAGCCCGGATGGCTCCAAAATCTGCCCCGGCCAATCTGGTGGCGCTGCGCAAGCTGCTGGCAGGTACCCATGTGCTGCTGGTGGAAGACAACCTGACCAACCAGGAGCTGACCGTGGAGCTCTTGGAGGCGGTGGGCGTAAGCGCCGATGTGGCAGACGACGGCGCCCAGGCGCTGGCGATGCTGGCCAGCAAGTCCTATGCACTGGTGTTGATGGACTGCCAGATGCCGGTGATGGATGGCTACGAGGCCACCCGCCGCCTGCGCGCCATGCCCGCGCTGATGGAGCTACCAGTGATTGCTATGACCGCCAGCGCCATGGATGGTGAACGCGAACGCTGTCTGGCCGCAGGCATGAGCGACTACCTGAGCAAACCGATTGACCTGGGGCTGCTGTACTCCAAGCTAGTGCACTGGGCACCACGCGAGGGGCGCATGGGGACGCTGAGCCCCGCTTTCGGCCCCACACCGGATCGTCCCGCCGCAGACAACGCCATCCTGAACGAAGCCGATGCACTCAGCCGCACTAACGGCAATACGGCACTGTACGAGCGCCTGCTGCGCAAATTCCGCGAGCGCGAGGCTGACACGCCGCAACGGCTCGAAGAAGCCCTGCGCGCGGGAGACCTGGATGGCGCCCTGCGCACAGTGCACAACCTCAAAGGCATTGCGGCCACTATCGGCGCGCAGACGCTCAGCAAGGCCTGCCTGATGCTAGAAGCTGAGCTGCAGCAGCCCAGCAGCGCCCCGAGCAGCGTGCTGCAGGCCACGCAGCGCTGGAAAGACGCGCTCAGCGTTGTCCTCAATCATCTGCACCAGCGCACGCCTGATGGCGGGGTTAACGCTATGGCCAGTGCTGCCGCGAATGCCGGTGAATCCTTACCCGCACATCTGCCAGGCCTGTGCCATGCGTTGCAGGGTCTGTTGCAAAATAACAGCGCCCAAGCCAGCCGCAGTGCCGAGGCGCTGGCCCAAGATTTGCAAGGTACTGCCCATGCCGATGCGGCCCAGCAGATCGCCCGCCATGCGGGCCGATTTGACTATGATGCAGCCTTGGATGGGCTTCAAACCCTGATGGCCAGCTTGGCCTGACACTGGCGATACCGCCAAGGAGATAGACCATGCCCGACTTGCGGGAACGCAGAACGATACTGGTGGCCGACGATGTTCCGGAGAACATCGAGCTGCTGTCATCGATCCTGGAACACGACTACAACGTCAAGGTGGCCACCCATGGCGAGAAGGTGGTCGAGATCGTGTATTCCGATGCACCGCCCGATCTGATCCTGCTGGACGTGATGATGCCGCGCCTGAGCGGCCACGAGGTCTGCCAGCGCATCAAAGCCAACGGCGACCGTAACCGGATTCCCATCATTTTTGTGACCACCATGACGTCGGTGGAGGATGAAAAGTTCGGCTTTGAGTTGGGCGCGGTGGACTACATCACCAAGCCGATCAGCCCACCGATTGTTTTGGCCCGGGTGCGCACGCATCTGGCGCTGTACGACCAGTCCCGCGAACTAGAACGCATGGTGCAGCAGCGCACCGCCGAGCTGACCCACTCGCGCCAGCAAATCATCCGCAAGCTCAGCCGCGCGGCCGAGTTCAAAGACAATGAAACCGGGAACCACGTTCTGCGCATGGCGCACTATTCGATGATGCTGGCTGCCGCCATCAACCTACCCAAGTCGGCGCAAGACCTACTGGGCCTTACTGCTCCGATGCACGATGTGGGCAAAATCGGGATTCCCGACCACATCCTGCTCAAGCCCAGCAAGCTGGATGCGCAGGAATGGGAACTGATGAAACAGCACCCGATTTTTGGCGCCGACATTCTCGGCCCGGAGGAGGACCACCTGCTGAGCACGGCGCGCGCGATTGCGCTGTCGCACCACGAGCGCTGGGATGGCACCGGCTATCCGTATGGCCTCCAGGGCGAGGATATTCCGCTGGTCGGGCGCATCGTGGCGGTGGCGGACGTGTTTGATGCTTTAATCACAGCCCGCCCGTACAAGCGCGCTTTTTCAGTCGAAGAGACCATGGAATACATGACCACCCAATCGGGCCGCCACTTTGAGCCGCGCCTGATTGATGCCCTGGTCGGTATCCTGCCGGAGATTTTGAAGATTCAAGCGAAGTACGCCGACGAGCTCGGCACGGTCCAGGAACTGGAACCCGGTCGGTCCTAAACTTTTTTACTGCGCCCCCATGATCGACACCCTCTCTGACGTTATTGCGAGCACCCCGCCGCTGGACACCAACTCCGCCCCTCCTGTCACCGACCCCACCACTGAACCCGCTTCCGCACCCACGCCTACGCCTGTACGCAAAACAGGTGCAGGGCGCATCCAGGGCGCCCTGCCCACGCTCGAAAAACTAGCCGCGCTGTACCCCGGTTTGTTTGGTGCGGTGTTTTTGCCCCTCAAACGCGGCATTTTTCAAGAGCTGCTGGCGGCCCACCCCGAGAGTTTTGAGCGCGATACGCTGAAGGCTGCTCTGTCGGTGCACACCCGCTCCACGCGGTACCTGAATGCCGTTGCCAGCGGCTTGGCGCGCCATGATTTACAAGGTCAGGCCGTAGAGCCTATGGCCCCCGAGCATGTGTACCAGGCGATTGTCGAAGTCTTCCGCCGCCGCAAGCCTAAGCCCGGTGAAGACTTGGGTGGCAAGCTGCGTCAGCGCATCGCGCAGGCCTTTGTGGCGTCCAAGCTATCGCGGGAGGACTACACCAGCCTGGTGCTGAGCAAAGACGATGCGGCCAATGCTGCGCTAGAAGACGCCCTGGCCGATGCCGCCGAGCTAGACGCGAAAGCGGAGGCCACACGGCGTGCATTTTCTGCCAGTGGGCAAACGGCGGAGGCCTTTGCCGATATGTACGGCTTGCACCCACGCGCCGTCGCAGACGCCTTGGCACGCGCTGGCCGCTGGACCGCAGTCTAGAAGTCCAATCGTCGTGTACCCGGCTTGTTCCAAAACCGCAGCGGCTGGATTTAGCAGCACTGGGCCGTAAAAAAGCTCGGTTCAATCGCAGGCCTATGAGTACCAACGACGACCGCGTGGAAGAGCGCCTGAACGAGCTGGAGATCAAGGCCAGCTTTACCGAAGACCTGGTGGAGCAGCTCAATCAGATCATCATCCGCCAGCAGCAGGATCTGGAGGCACTGGCGCGCCAGATTGGTCAACTGCGCGAGCGACTGCCGGAACCCGATACGGGCCAAGCGCGCAGTGCACGGGATGAGCTGCCACCGCATTACTGAGCATTGAATGCCCTGGTAAAACCTTTCGGGAGTCTGGGTGGCATAGCGTTTTGCGCAGGTCAAGGAGGAGACCGCGCAGCGGTCGGGGGACACGGAGCAAAACGCTATGCCGCCCAGACGCCTGCGAGCGCACACACTACTATCAGCCATCCTTATAGCCACGCTATTCGGCTCGCAAGACGTCAGGCTCACTCCTAATTTGATAGCTATACAGGCATATTTCACAAGGGCCCCAGGCCAATTCGCCTAGAATTTGCCAACTTTGAGAGCTATTTGTATGCACCACACCCCCGGCCCCGAACTCCAGGCTTTTTTTGACCAACACGGCATCCGCGATGTGGAGTGCATCTTCCCCGACATCTCGGGCTACCCGCGCGGCAAACTGATGCCCGCACGCAGCTTTGCCGGCGGCGCCGAGCTGCGCATTGCACAGGCCATTCCCATGCAGTGCATCACGGGCGACTACTCCTACGACCCGATCTTTCCGGACTCCGACCCCGACGTGCGCTTGGCGCCCGACTACCGCACCTTAAAGCTCGCCCCCTGGAGCAGCACACCGCGCGCATTCGCCATCCACGACTGCTTTGAGCTGGACGGCCAGCCCTGTGCCTTTGCCGCGCGCAGCCTGTTGCAAGAGGTGGTAGCGCGCTACACCGCTCAGGGCCTGACCCCGGTGGTTGCGCCGGAGATCGAGTTTTATCTGACCGCACCCAACAACGACTCTACGCAGCCATTCACGGCACCGCTGGCCCGCAATGGCAAGGGCGAAGTGGGCCAGTCGGCCTTCAGCCTGAACATGCTCAATGAGCTGGCTCCGTTTTGGGACGAGTTCCGCAACGCCCTGGTCACGCTGGGCATCAACGCCGACACCTGGATTCACGAAGTCGGCATGACCCAGTACGAAATCAACCTGATGCACGGCGACCCGGTGGACGTGGCCGACCAGGCGTTCTTGTTCAAGTACACGGCCAAAGAAATTGCCATCAAGCACGGCATGAATGCGGTCTTTATGGCCAAGCCGATTTCGGGTGCGCAGGGCAGCTCCATGCACCTGCACCAGAGCGTGGTGGACGCTAGCGGCCGCAACATCTTCAGCGATGCTAGCGGTGCCGAAACAGCGGCCTTTGGCCACTTCATCGCCGGGCTGCAAAGCTATATCCCCGACGTAATGCTGATCTTCGCGCCGTTTGTAAACTCCTATCGCCGCTATGTGTCGGGCAGCCAGGCGCCGGTCAATCTGCAATGGGGTATTGATAACCGCACCACCGGCCTGCGTATTCCGCACAGTGGCCCGGCCGCGCGCCGCGTGGAGAACCGCATTGCCGGTGCCGATGCCAACCCCTACCTGGCGATTGCCGCATCGCTGGCGGCGGGCTTGGCGGGTATGGACGAGAAGCTCACCCCCACGCCCGCGCTGGCCCCCAAATTCAACAGCAGCGAGATGGGCCACACCCTGCCACGCAGCTTTTTGCCTGCCCATGCGCAAATGTTTGGCAGCCAGAAGGCCCGCAAGCTACTGGGCGATGCCTTTGTCACCGGCTTTTGCGCAGCCAAGACGGTGGAGTTTGAGAGCTACCTGCACGAGGTGGGTGCGTGGGAACGGCGTTTCCTTGGGCCGCAAGCGTAAGCCCAATTGAGTAGGATTGCCCCCTATGAACCCACTCATCATCATTGGCGCCGGCCTCGCGGGCTGGACTACCATCCGCGAGTTCCGCAAGCTGGACGCGGTCACTCCTATCATTCTCATCACAGCGGACAACGGCGACTTTTATGCCAAGCCGTCCTTGTCCAACGCCTTTGCCCAAAAGCGCACGCCCGACCAATTGGTCAGCACGCTGGCGGCCAAAATGGTCGAGACAACAAACGTGACGCTGATGGCCTACTGCAAGGTAGTGGCACTCGACACTGCCGCCAAGACGGTGACGGTCACATCAGGCAGTGACACACAAACGCTGGCCTACAGCCAACTGGTGCTGGCCGCCGGTGCCCAGCCGATTCGCGTGCCGATGGCAGGCGACGCTGCCGGGCAGGTGCAATCCATCAACACGCTGGACGACTTTAGAAGCTTCCATGCGGCCGTGAGCCCTTGTGGTGCAGATGCAGACGGCGCTGAAGGCCCTGGCAAAACGGTCGCCATCATCGGTGCCGGTTTGATTGGCTGCGAGTTCGCCAATGACCTGCTGCATGGCGGCCACCGCGTTGTGGTGGTTGATCCGTCGGACCGTCCTTTGTCCACGCTGCTACCGCTGGCCGCAGGCCAGCAATTGCAGGCGGCGCTGGGCGCTTTGGGAATTCAGTGGCACTTTGGCACCACCGTGCAATCCGTAGACAGCGCGGGCTCCGAACTCAAAGTCAGCCTGGCCAACGGCCACACCCTGATGGCTGACGCAGTGCTCAGCGCCATTGGCCTGCGCGCCAACACGGCGTTGGCCGCCGCCGCAGGCATCACCTGCGAGCGTGGCATTGTGGTGGACACGCAGTTGCAAACCTCCGCTGAGGCGGTGTACGCGTTAGGCGACTGCGCGCAATACGCCTCGGCCGGTCAGCGCACGCTGCCCTATGTGATGCCCATCATGAACGCAGCGCGCGCATTGGCAGCCACGCTGGCGGGCACACCGACGCCGCTGACTTTTCCGCTGATGCCGGTGGCGATCAAAACGCCCGCGCTCCCCATCGTGGTATCACCACCCAACCCCGGCCAAGCCGGAGATTGGGCGGCCGATGCGGCGGATGAGGCGGTGGCAGGTAGCGTGTGGCGCTTCATCGACGCCACCCACGCCGTGCGCGGATTCGTGCTCACCGGCAAGCAAACCGCACGCCGCATGGAGCTTTCCAAGCTCACATTGGTTTGAATAAAGTCATGACTGATGTGCATGGCGCATGTGGTTTTCCACACAGCGCAATTTAGAGAGCCGGGTCTACAATGCAAAGCCCATGACAGCGCACCGGGCCATGCAGCTTCGCACATGCCCCCTGCACCACAGGATGTACGATGCCCGACCAGTCTCCGCTTTCGCCTCTCGCCCCCCAACCCCCTGTTTCCAGTTCCGCTGAAAAAGCAGCCCAGTTGCGCCTGGCAGCGCTGGAGTACCACGAGTTCCCCACCCCCGGCAAGCTGTCGATTTCTGCAACCAAACAACTGGTCAACCAGCACGACCTGGCTCTGGCCTACTCACCCGGTGTGGCTGCGCCCTGCGAGGAGATAGTCAAAGACCCCAACAACGCCTACAAGTACACCAGCCGGGGTAACTTAGTCGCCGTGATCACCAACGGCACGGCGGTGCTGGGTCTGGGTGACATCGGCCCTCTGGCTTCCAAGCCGGTGATGGAGGGCAAAGCGGTTCTGTTCAAGAAGTTCGCCGGCATCGACGTATTCGATCTGGAGATTGACGAGAAGCACGACCTGGACAAACTGGTCGACATCATCGCGTCACTGGAGCCCACCTTTGGCGGTATCAACCTGGAAGACATCAAAGCGCCCGATTGCTTTTATGTGGAACGCAAGCTGCGCGAGCGCATGAAAATTCCGGTCTTCCACGACGACCAGCACGGTACGGCCATCTGTGTGGGCGCCGCCATATTGAACGGCCTGAAGGTCGTGGGGAAAGATCCTAAACACGTCAAATTAGTGACCTCCGGTGCTGGCGCTGCTGCCTTAGCCTGCCTGGGCTTGCTGGTGAAGCTGGGCATTCCGCGCGAGAACATCTGGGTCACCGATCTGGCAGGGCTGGTCTACGAGGGCCGAGTCGAGCTGATGGACGCGGACAAAGCAGTTTTTGCACAAAAGACCGATCAGCGCACACTGCGTGAAGCTATCGCTGGCGCCGATATCTTTTTGGGGCTGTCCGCCGGTGGCGTGCTCAAGGCCGACATGGTGAAGTCCATGGCGGCCAAGCCGCTGATCTTTGCACTGGCCAACCCCACGCCCGAAATCCTGCCGGAAGAGGTCAAGGCCGTCCGCGATGACGCCATCATGGCCACGGGACGCACCGATTATCCGAATCAGGTCAACAACGTCCTGTGCTTCCCCTACATCTTCCGCGGCGCGCTGGATGCGGGCGCCTCCACCATCACGCTGGAGATGGAAATTGCCGCAGTGCACGCCATTGCCGAGCTGGCTCAGGCCGAGCAGAGCGAAGTGGTGGCCGCGGCCTATGTGGGCGAGCAGTTGGCCTTTGGCCCGGAGTACCTGATCCCGAAGCCTTTCGATCCGCGCTTAATGATGAAAATTGCGCCTGCGGTGGCCAAAGCAGCTGCCGACAGCGGCGTGGCCTTGCGCCCGATTGCCGACATGGACGCCTACCGTGAGCGCCTGCAAAGCTTTGTGTACGCCTCGGGCACCACCATGAAGCCGATATTCAGCGCCGCTAAAAAAGCATTGAAGAAGCGAGTGGCCTATGCAGAGGGCGAGGACGAGCGCGTGCTACGGGCAGCACAAATTGTGGTGGACGAGCACCTGGCGCTGCCCACGCTAATTGGCCGCCCCAAAGTGATTGCCGAGCGCGTTGAAAAGTTTGGTCTGCGCTTGAAAGAAGGTGTGGACTACAACGTGGTGAATGTGGAACAAGACCACCGTTACCGTGATTTTTGGCAAACCTACCACCAGATGACTGCACGTAAGGGCGTAACCGCGCAAATCGCCAAGATTGAAATGCGTCGCCGCCTGACCCTGATCGGCTCCATGCTGCTACACAAGGGCGATGTGGATGGCCTGATTTGCGGCACCTGGGGCACCACCGCCATTCACCTGCACTACATCGACCAGGTGATTGGCAAGCGCCACAGCCCGGGTAACCCGCACGATGGCCAAATTTACGCCTGCATGAATGGGTTGATGCTGCCCGGGCGTCAGGTTTTCCTGGTCGACACCCACGTCAATTACGACCCGACGGCCGAGCAGCTGTGCGAAATCACGATCATGGCGGCCGAAGAGATGCTGCGCTTTGGCTTTAAGCCCAAGGCCGCGCTGCTGAGCCACTCGAACTTCGGCAGCAGCAATGAGCCCAGCGCTATCAAAATGCGCACCACCTTGGCGCTGCTGCAGCAGCGCGCGCCCTGGCTGGAAGTGGACGGTGAAATGCACGGCGATGTGGCGCTGGACGGCGCCGCCCGCAAGGTATTGATGCCCAACAGCGGCTTGACGGGAGACGCCAATCTGCTGGTCTTGCCCAATATCGACGCGGCAAATATTGCTTACAACCTGCTCAAAACCGCGGCGGGTGGCAATATTGCGATTGGACCGGTGCTTTTGGGTGCAGCCAAACCGGTGCATGTGCTCACCGCGAGTACCACTGTACGCCGTATTGTGAACATGACCGCACTGACGGTAGCCGACGCTAACGTCTCACGCTAATGCCGAAAGTCTTAGCGCTTGCGGTAAGTTAGCGCACGCTTTACTGAAAATTTACCCCCATGGCCCTGCCTCATTTTTGAGCAGGGCCTTGCTTTTTTGACCCGGATACGCGACACTAGTGCTCTTGGGTTGCTTGGGGTTAACCCGAGGCAGTGAGAGGGTTTACACAGTGCGCTGGGCAAAAATTAAGTTAGTACTCACTGGCCTGCTATGGGCTTCGGCGCTTTTAGGAGGCCAAGCTTACAGTCGGCAAGATGCTTCTAACGGAACGCAAGCCACCATGAGCCGGGCGGAACTTCCCCGCCAAGGCCTTGAAACTTACGAGCGCATTTTCCAGGGTGGCCCTTTTCCGTACGACAAAGATGGTTCGGTATTCGGGAATCGGGAGCGGCTTTTGCCGCCCAACACACGGGGTTACTACCGTGAGTACACCGTGAAAACGCCCGCAAGCCGTAACCGTGGAACCCGCCGCATTATTTGTGGCGGCCAGCCTAAGCAACCCGACGCCTGTTATTACACGGCCGATCACTATGCGAGTTTTCGCAAGATCGTGCCTTGATTTGATTTTTGTACTTTAAGAAAGAGAAGCGGGGATGGAAATGCCACTTCGAAATGTCCGACCGAACATTGTTCAGTCGATTCGCGCCTTCCGGGTGTCGGAGCTACAAGAGGCCGCCCAAGGTTTGGGACACCACTTTTTGTACGCCAACCTGGCCAATGCGCAAACCAAACAAGACGTGCTCGATCTGATCGGCCAACAGTTCATCTTGCCCACCCACGGTGGCAAAAACTTTGACGCGCTCTATGACAGCATGACCGACCCGGTGCACAAGTCAGGCCCACAGCCTGGTTTCATCGCCGTGTTGGAGCACATTCCTGCTAACGTGAAATTTGACAAGGAAGCGCGTGAGCAGCTTCTGGATATTTTCCGCGACACGGCAGACTACTGGGGAGACCGGAAGATTCCCTTCCGGTGCTTCTATTCTTTTCTGTAGCCCGTTCTGCACACACCAGCCAAGCAGAACGGGCTACCGAGGCAAGCAGCACACTCCCAGCGACTAACATCGTTGCGGAAATCGACATGATGACCGAGACCGGCGAAAAAATGCCAACCGATAAACTGTTGGATGTGTCTCCCCTGGCGCTGCGCATGAGCAGCCCCTTCAATGCAGGGTATTGGTTAGCGGCAGCCTAGGGTTGTCGCCCCTTTCTCCGACAACGGAATGTAAAAAAGCCCATCCTTGGATGGGCTTTTTTACGTCTGGGTTTTATGTTTCGGGGTGAAGGGCGTCTACTTGCTGGGCCAGGGCCACGTACTCGTGCACCGGCACCTCTTCGGCGCGGCGTTTGACGTCGAACTCTCCCGCGAAACCCTGCGCTTCCAGCCACTGGCCCAGGGTGTGGCGCAGGAGTTTGCGGCGTTGGCTGAAGGCGACTTGCACCATTTGGCTCAAGCGCTTTTCATTCAGGATGGGCGGCTGAGCCAGAGGCAACATGCGCACTATGGCACTGTCTACGCGCGGTGGCGGATCGAAACTCTCGGGCGGTACGAACAGCACGTTTTCCATGGCATAGCGCCACTGCAGCATGACGCTGAGCCGACCAAACGCAGCTGTGCTGGGCTGCGCCACCATACGGTCAATGACCTCCTTTTGCAGCATGAAATGCTGGTCTTCAATGAAGTCCACGTACTGCAGCAAATGGAACAGGATCGGTGTGGAGATGTTGTAAGGTAAATTGCCGACCACTCGGAATTTGGGTCCAGCGGCGGCGAGTTCGGCAAAGTCGACCTTCAGCACATCCGACTCGATCACCGTAAGCTGGGGATGGTCGCGCAGGCGCAAGGCCAAATCGCGGTCCAGCTCAATGACCGTGAGGTGCCCCAGCCTTTCGACCAGGGGTTGGGTCATGGCCGCCAGACCCGGGCCGATTTCCACCATGCGTTGTCCGGGCTGTGGGTGGATGGCATCCACAATGCCATCAATGATGCCGCCGTCGGATAGGAAGTGCTGCCCAAATCGCTTGCGCGCGATGTGCTTCATTGCTACAGCGGTGGCTCGCGCATTTCAACAAAAGCGCGGCCACGAATATCGCGGGCCCAGTTTGTAAAAGCCTCTTCGTAGCGGCTGTCTCTCAATTGCGCACGAACCTGCTCCCGCACCTCGGCCTGGGTCAGTTCCACACGCTTACGCTCCAGCACCTGCAAAATATGCAGGCCATAGCGCGATGCAAAAGGCTCGCTGATCTTGCCCTCCGACAAGCGACCCATGATTTCTTCAAATTCTGGCACAAACATACCTGGCGCAGCCCAGCCCAGATCACCGCCTTGCGCAGCGCTTCCGTCTTGTGAATTTTCTTTGGCCATTGCTTCAAAGGTCGCTGCGCCGGACTCGATTTTTTTCTTCAGTTCCGCCAAACGCGCTGTGGTGTCTTTGGCGTTGACCTGCGCCGAGGGGCGCAGCAGAATATGACGGGCTCGGGTCTGCACGACGGCGCGACTGGGTGGCGTAGGTGCTTTTCGCTCCACTACTTTTAGAATATGAAAGCCGGCATCAGACCGCACGATGTCTGAGATGCCACCCACTGGCAAACGCTGGGTTGCCTCCAGAAACAACGGCGGATAGCGGTCGCCACGGCGCAGACCCAACTGGCCGCCGTTGCTCGTATCGGCAGCGGAGACCTCAACGGCTACCGCCTCAAAACTGGTGCCAGAACGTACCCGCTCCAAGGTTTTCTTGGCCAGTTCCGTGCGTGCTGCGCGAACGTCTTGGCTCGCCTTTTCAGGAACGGAAATCAGGATTTGGGCCAGATTCACTTCAAGCGCCATAGGGTCGCTGGCCTTGGCCTGCTCCTCAGCCAAAGCACGGTCTATATCTTGGTCGGTAATGCGCAAGCGGCCCTCCACCTCGCGCTCACGCAGGCGGGACAAAAGAAACTGGTCGCGCAGTTGCTCCCGAAACCGGGACAGCGCAATGCCGTCTTTGGCCAAACGGCGGCGCAGCTCCGGGACGTCGATCTGATTTTGCCGCGCGACGGCCTGCTCGGCCTGGTCGATATTGGCATCGTCCACCCGAATACCGGTTTCGCGGGCCACTTGCAATTGAGCCCGCTCGCCAATCAATCGTTCCAGAACCATCTTGCGCAGTTCATCGGGTGCAGGCAGCGACTGGGGCTGTTGGGCATATTCCTGTCGCAAGCGAACTACTTCGCTGCGGACTTCGCTCTCCGTAATAGGGTCGGAGTTGACCACTGCCACGATGTAATCCGCCTGCTGCTGGGTCGGTTGGGCCTGAGCCAGTGCAGCCAACGCAGCCGTGAGGGCGCAAAAAATGGGGTTCCAAACTCGAAAAGTCATAGTCTCTCAATCTCAGTCGTAGTTACTGAAACGGCTGGGGGCCGCGACAGGTTCACGCAAATTTTGGTATCGCGAAATATTTTGGGTCAAGGTGGAGCGGGGGCTGCGGCCTACGCCCAAGCGCGTAAAGCCCACAAACTCCAACTGGAAGGCCAGGTTCTCGGTCGCGCTGCTGGCACTGGTTTGTACGCGCTGAAACACGACCCGCCCCAGCCAACAGCCCGCATCGTACTCGACACCCAGCACCGAGTCGACCAGTCGCCGCTCGTCCATGCTGTAGTTCATGCGGCCCACCGCGTAGTAGCGACCTTCGCCCTGGCCGCGTCCGCTGGCCAGCGCCTTGCCCCGGTCACCCCAGAAGTCATTCAGGGGCCACTGGAAGCTCACATCGACCTGCTCACTCTGATCACGCTGGTAACGGTAAGCCGCATTGAGTACGCGGTAGTCGCTGGGCCGGTAGCTGGCGCCAACGGTGGCCCGCACCGATTGATCGGTCTTCGCGTTGTACTGCACCGTGGAGTCCAGCCCCCAGCGGCTGTCCACATTCACAGAGGCACCCAGCAAGATATCGCTGAGACCTGCCAGAGCGGGCTCAGCCCCAGGGGTAAGCGTGACGCGCTGGTCGTCAAACCGCAGGCGCTGCGCTACCCCAAAGCGGGCGTATTGCGCACCTGTGTCCGCATCTAGCAATCGCGTGGTCACCCCCAGCGTCAGCAGGTTGTTATCCGCAATCTTGTCATGCCCCACAAAGGCGTTGTCAGTGTAGATGCTGGCAAAGTTGAAGTCGTTGTTGGCAGTGTCGTAATTAGGCAGCTTGGACTGGTCCCTGAACGGCGTGTAAACGTAGTAGGCCCGCGGCTCCAACGTCTGCAAAAGCTTGCGATTAAACAGAGTGGCATCGCGCTCAAAAACGAGCCCGCTATCTACACTGAAAGTAGGCACCACGCTATTAGCGCTGCGGGTGTCATTGGCCAACGCGGCATCAAACTGGTAGTTGGTGGCGTGCAACTGGACTTTGGGCGTGAAGAAACCGGCGGGCGCCAACCACGGACGGCTGAGCTGTACTACCGCCAGACTGCGCTGGGCATTAGGCTGCAGCGTCAGCGTGCGGTCCGACACAAATTGCGTGAAGTCGCCTTCAGCAGAAAAATCTAGCCCGCGCAAATTATTGAGGGCATACCGCGCGGTGAGCTGGGGCGCACGGTCATAGGGTGGCACGATGGGCGCAGTGACATCCTGCAGCGTTTGCCATTTCAAGACCCGTACGCTAGAAGAAAAATCGCCTCGGCCCCAGGATGCCACCAGATCATTGGGCAACAGGCGCTGGGTCAGCGACGGGCTGGTACGGGTGAAATCACGCCAATAGTTGTCATCGCTCACACGGTTCAAATTGGCACTGAGTCCCACACCGCCTACCGCTGCGATGCCCGTGTCAACCGTACCCGTATGCATGAGGGACATGCCCCAACGGTCCGTTCCGCGCAAACGATCTGCGGGCATGTAGTTGACCCGCGCAACACCTGTGAAGTTGGGCTCCAGGTAGCGAAACTCGGCACCCAGATCGACCCCGCGGGCAGTCATCAGCGTGGGCGTGATGGTGGCGTCGCGGTTAGGGGCAATATTCCAGTAGTAGGGCACCACGACTTCGGCACCATTGACCGTGTCAACACCCAACGTGGGTGGCAAGATTCCAGACTTGCGTTTGTCGCTCAATGGGAAGCTGATGGCTGGCACCGGCAAAATTGGCACACCTTTGAAGCTCAAAACGCCACCGTGGGCGACCCCGGTTTGCTCGTCATTGTCCAGATCAATGCGTCGGGCGCGCAGGATCCAGCCGGGCAGCCAGTCCGGGCCGGGCTCGCGGCGACAGGTGGTGTAAGTGGCGTTGTGAATCTGCGCGTGGCTGGCATCGATAAAGTCAGCCCGGTCTGCCGTGCCGTGGGCGTCGTTTTGCAGGAAGCGGTAACTGGGCGACGTGAAGCTACCCTCAAACGCCTCCACCTTCAAATCCAGCTTGGGGCCTTCGTAGACGTTGCCACCGCGGTTGATCAGCACGCTGCCGGTGGCTACCGCACGGTCGGTAGGCTGGTCGTAGGTCAGGCGATCGGCGCGAATGACGGTGTCCAGCTTACGCAACTCGGCCTGACCTTCTAGCACAGTGTCCAGATCAGGCCGTCCGCTGATGTGCTCAGCCTGCAAAAATACCGGTGCATTTTTGGTTTGGCTAGGAGTTAGTGTCTCGTCCAGCTGAGGGCTGGACTTGAGCTTGACACTAGGCTCTGGTGTTGCAAGACTAGCGGGGCTGGCCGATTGGGCGTGCGCCACGCCGCAACTGGCCGCCGACCAGACCAGCGCAAGGGCGGCCCAGTGGGGTTGTGGCAACCCGAATGTCGGGTTGCGCAATCGAAAGCGCATGGTCAAGGGAAGGTGGTCAACAAAAGTAGGTCGGTGCATCCCCACCCAAGCGCTGGGCCCAGAAGTGGGGTTTGTAGAATGGATTATCCATGAGCCCCAACACCCCCCAGATTACCCCCGCACTGTCCCAGGCCCCCACCCTACTGGCACTGGCCAGCCTGGCACCCCGCGAAGAGCCGCCCCTGAGCCTGTATCTGGCGGCTGTGGACGCCCTGGTGCAGTGGCAGCTGCAGTGCACGACCCAGCCCGCTCCTGCAGCTAACGCAGCCACCTTGTTGGCGCAATTGCAAAGCTTCAGCCAAGGCTACCTGACTGGCTACCGTCAGTACCCGCTGGATGAAGGCATGCGCAAGACGGTGGACGGCGCTTTGACCATCCTGGTGGCGCAGTACTTGGCTTTGCCCACTTGCACGGTGCATGGCGACTTTGGACCCGACCAATTGGTGCTGGCCAGCCATCCCAAAGCCAGTTTTGCTGTCAGCATGCCAGTGACGCTGGCGATCGGCCCAGTGGGCTACGACATTGCCAGCCTGACCCGCGATCCCCGCTTGCTGTGGGACGAGGCATTTACGCTGGACGTAACGATTCGCTACTGGGACCAAGCCCGTAAGGCAGGCCTGCCTGTGGGTGCTGACTTTGGCGAGTTTTACCGCGGCCTGGAATGGGCAGCGCTGCTGCGCCACCTGACCCTACTGGGCGCGCGGGCTCATGCGGCTGGCGGTGCCGCCCCCAAGGAGGGTCCAGCATTGATGGCCCTGGTCCTGACCACCTGCAACCGCTACATCGAGCTCAAACCCCTGTTGCGTCTGTTGGAGCGCATTGAGGGCCTGGACGTACAGGGTGGCTTTGTTTTTGGAAGAATGTAGTCAAAACAGGCTGTGGCCCAGGTATTTACTGCCTGAGTAGCTCCTAAATTAATAGCAATTGCCAATATGCCCCGCTTTTACTGTACTGAACCTCTGGCCACCGGGCTGACTCTGTCATTGCCCGCCGGGGCGGCCCGCCATGTGCAGGTGCTGCGCCTGCAGCCGGGCGATGGCATCACGCTGTTTAATGGGGCGCCTGGCCAGGTGGGTGGCGAGTTTGATGCCACGGTGCTCCAGATGGGCCGTAGCGACGTACAGGTGCAGATAGGTGCCCACCATGCCGTCGAGCGCGAAGCCCGCCTGCCCGTGCACCTGGCGGTAGGCATGCCTGCCAATGATCGGATGGACTGGCTGGTGGAAAAAGCCACCGAGCTGGGCGTTGCCAGCATCCAACCGCTGATGACAGAGCGCAGCGTCTTGCGCCTGAGCGGGGAGCGCGCTGATAAAAAAGTCAACCACTGGCAAAGCGTGGCTGTTGCCAGTTGCGAGCAATGCGGCGGCAACCGCGTACCCACCGTACACCCGGTGATGGGTTTGAGCGCCTGGCTGCAAGCGGTGAAGGACCACACCAGTGCAACGCGTTTATTGCTTTCGTTGCGCGACGGTACTGTGCCTTTGCAGCAGCGTTTGGCGGGTACTGCGCCGCAGGCCATTACATTTTTGTCTGGCCCCGAGGGCGGGCTGAGCGCCCAGGAGGAGTTAACTGCGGCGCAGGCGGGCTTTGCGTCTGTCACCTTAGGGCCGCGCATTTTGCGCGCCGAGACCGCGGCGCTGGCTGCACTAGCGGCACTGGTCATCTAGGCAGGTATTCGCGGGTATCAGGGTTTGTCCGCGCTGGTGGAGCCGCGAAAAACAGCGCGCGCAAGTGCATACTATGGATCCGATTGCTCAGTTTTCGCCCTCGCGGCCAGGAGATAGCCAGTGATATCCGATTTGATGAGTGACGCCATGCGGGCCAAGGGTTTGGGTGCGCTGATGCGCGGCGCGGGTTTGGTGACCCGGTTTATCCCTATCCCACAACCCACACTGCTAGTGGGCCCTGGCTCTAGCGGCCGTCTCGGTCAGGCAGTTGCCGGTTTCGGCCACACCAAAATCTTGATCGTGACCGACAGCATCATCTCCAAACTGGGCTTGCTCAAGGACCTAACCGATGCGCTCACCGCAGGCGGCGCCAAGTACGTGGTGTTCGATGAAATCACCGCCGACGCGCCCATCCCTTTGATTGAAAAAGGCATCGAGTTTTATCAGGCCCACGACTGCGATGCCATCGTCGCCTTTGGTGGCGGCTCCAGCATGGACGCATCCAAGGCCATCGCCGTGGCCATCTCCAACCCCAAGCCGCTACGCAAACTGGCGGGCTACCTCAAAGGCCTGAAGGCTCCAGTGCGCATCTATGCAGTGCCCACCACCGCAGGCACCGGGTCCGAGGTGACGGTTGCTGCCGTAATCTCCGACCCCGAAATGCATTCCAAGCTGGTCATCGTGGACCCGCGCATGGTGCCCAAGATGGCCGCGCTAGACCCCAGCCTGATGACGGGCCTGCCACCACACATCA
Organism: Burkholderiales bacterium; assembly: GCA_025363275.1. Classification (GTDB taxonomy): domain Bacteria; phylum Pseudomonadota; class Gammaproteobacteria; order Burkholderiales; family Burkholderiaceae_C; genus Allorhodoferax. Next base: position 18,179 of record JANYEE010000269.1, read on the forward strand.
CCGCGGCCACCGGCATCGACGCGCTAACCCATGCGGTAGAAGCCTTTGTGGGCAACTGGACCACGCCCTATTCCGATGGCATGGCCTTGTCGGCTGTCGGCCTGATTTTCGAGAACCTGCGCACCGCCTACCGCGATGGAAAAAACCTGGAAGCGCGCGAGAAGATGTCGCTGGCTTCCACCTACGCGGGCTTTGCTTTCACCCGCGCCAACGTGGGCTACGTGCACGCCATTGCCCACCAGTTTGGTGGCAAGTACCACACGCCTCATGGCCTGGCCAATGCCATCATGCTGCCGCTGGTGTTGAAGTACTCTGCACCGGCCATTACCGAGCGCCTGGCTCTCTTAGCAATCCGCGCCAAGGTCGGTAAAGATGGCGAAGACCGCGAAATTCTGGCGCAGAAATTTTTGGACGCGGTGGATGCACTGAACCGCGACCTGGGCATTCCCAAAGTGCTGGATGCACTGAAGGAAGGCGATATTCCCGCGCTGGCCAAGGCCGCCTGCCACGAGGCACACACTGGCTACCCGGTGCCGCGCTACATGACCCAAGAGATCTGTGAAAACCTGATCCGCCAGGCCCTGCCAAAAAGTGACGCAGCACCGTCGAAAGCATCCGCCAAGCCAGCAGCCCAACCGGCCGCCAAGCGCAGCAAAAAAGCGTCCTGATTCGGGCCGACATGCTTCCTGTTTGCGCGTAAGCGCACCCCCATTTGAGTTCCACCGAGGAGTCGTTTGATGAAAAAAGTAGTCACCGTTACGCTGGGTTCTTCCAAGCAGGATTTTGAGTTCAAGACCGAGTTTCTAGGCCAAAGCTTCTCAGTCCGCCGCCTGGGCGCCGATATGGACACCGGCAAGGCCTGGGAACTGATGCGCCGCCAGCAGGCCAGCGCTGACGCCATCGGTCTGGGTGAAATCAGCGACCACTACCACGTGGGTTTGCGCACCATCTTTAACAAAGACACCCAGCATTTGACCAACGTGGTGACCCGCGTACCCGTGACCACCGGCGCCACATTGCGCCGCCTGCTGCAAGTGCGTGCGGTGCGCTACGTGCAAAAAGAACTGGGCAACTACTTCAACAACAACCTGGTGCTGTTCCTCTCGGGTATGCGCAATTACGACATGGCAGTAGCCTTGTCGGACTACACCAAGAATTTAAGCTTTGCCGATGCGCTGTTCCAAACCGGCGCGCCGACCATGCTCACATCGCTGGAGCAGCTGGAGCTGTACGCCAAGGGTAGCGAACTGATGTTATCCAGCCGCACTGGTCGGGCCCTGGAAGCTGCGCTGTCAAATTTCAAGAACAGCCGCGTAGCCAGCGTGGTCGCGAAATCCCATGTGATCGTCGGTACCTTTGCCGAGATCAAGGCGGTTGGCAGCCCGGCCAATCTTGAAGGCAAGACCCTGATCACCTCGGCAGTGGACGACGAGCGCATGGCTTTCTTTACCAAGTGCAAGGTCAACTTGGTGGTGGATGTATCGCCCAAGCTGTTTGACAAGGTGGTGGGCATCAACACCATCGAGGCCATGATCTTGGCCGCACTTGAAAAGCGCCAGGAAGAGGTGTCGGACGATGATCTCGCGGAAATTCTGGATGAACTTGACATCCTGCCTCGCCTTCTGCACCCCACGGGCAAGTTCCGCAATATTCGCCGCTTTGCGTTTGTGATTCACCCCTTGAGCCAAAGCTATATCCAGAAGGCCTTCCCCATCCCCAAATCCACGCCCAAGTACGTGATGGACAAGATCGAGACCTTTGCGGCCCATATGCCACCCATGGTCTATTGCAAGATGAGCAATATCGTCTCACCCACCGGGGCCGAGGCCGAAGGTTGGTTAATCTCGGTAGGCGGTACGCCCAAAGAAATGCTGTCGCGTAGCCCCGAGTTCACTTACCGTCGGTTGCTGCATGCCGCCAAAATCGCCGAGAAGATGGGTGCGCAGATCATGGGCTTGGGTGCGTTCACCAAGGTGGTGGGCGATGCGGGTATCACCGTGGCGCGTCGGGCTGATTTGCCTATCACCACCGGCAACAGTTACTCTGCGTCTGGTGCGCTGTGGGCTGCCGCTGACGCCATGCGCCGCATGGGCTTGTTGACAGTCAACAGGAACAAAAAGGTTGCCGCCAAAACTATGGTGATTGGCGCCTCGGGTTCTATTGGCTCGGTCAGTGCGCGCCTGTTGGCCATGTCGTTTGACGAGGTGTACTTGGCGGGCCGCACGCTCTCCAAACTGGACGAACTCAAGGCTTCGATTCTGAAAGAAACCCCCGACGCCAAAGTCTTCACCACCATCGACTACAACGAGTTGCTGGGCGATATGGACATGATCGTGACTTCGACCTCCGGCGCGGGCAAAGAGATCCTGGACATCATGAAGGTGAAGCCGGGTTGCGTGATCACGGATGTGGCGCGGCCACTGGATTTGCCGGCCTCCGACGTCGCCAAACGCCCCGATGTGCTGGTGATCGAGTCTGGAGAGATTGATCTACCGACCAAGGTCAAGGGTTTAAAGAGCATAGGCTTACCGCCCAACGTGGTCTACGCCTGCTTGGCCGAAACCATTGTGTTGGCATTGGAAGGCCGCTTTGAAGTCTTTACCGTGGGCCGAGACACCGAGTGGGAAAAGGTCAAGGAGATCTACAAGCTGGGCCTGAAACACGGCATGAAGCTGGCTGCGATTTCGGGTGTGAAGGGCGTGTACTCGGACGACGATATCGCCAAGGTGGTGGCACTGGCCCGCAAGGCACGCCTTAACTGGAACGGCGGCCATAGCGCAACGCCAGTGGCCGCCAAACGTGCAGTGAAACCTGCGGTAAAGCCTGCGGCAAGACCAATGCCTCAAAAGGCAGTAGCGTCCAAGCCGACAACTAAGGCGGCTGTTAAAAAAGCGCCCGCCAAGAAAGCCGTAGCACGCAAGTCTGCATAAGCAAACTGCCGTTTGAACCGGAATCTGTGACTCCTGGCCTTGTACCAGGGCCTTTTCCTGACCAATAACGTCACTTTTATTGCCATCAATGGTTGGGTGGGGTTTAGTTTAGCGCCACTGGGTTGGATGGCAGCGGGCAGCTTTGCGGCGGCCGAACTCGCGCTGCCGAGCTTCCAGGAAAAAGACCGTGCCCAGGCTGCGTTGAACTTCAGTGTATTTGCGGTGACGGCGCTTACCGCTTTGGCGTCCGGCGCATTGGTCATTACCCAGGGTTGGGCCTGGCTCAACGCAGGATCGCTGCCAGTTTTGGTGTTGGCCGCAACGGCCTTGGGTTGGCTGGCGTTGCAGCAGCGCAAGCCTCGCGTCTAAAAATTTAAGCTGCGCGCTGGCGTTTGGCCATCCAGGCTTCAAACTGCTCTACGGGCATGGGGCGGCCAATGAAATAACCTTGTAACGTCTGGCAACCAATATCACGCAAGAACTGCTCTTGCTCCAACGTTTCCACGCCCTCTGCCACCACGGTCAAGCTCAGCGCATTGGCCAGGCCCACGATGCCGTTCACAATGGCACGCGAATCGTGGTCGGTAGCGGTATCGCTGACGAACGAACGGTCAATCTTGAGTTGATTCGGGCGCAGGCGCTTCAGGTACGACAGCGACGAATAGCCCGTGCCAAAGTCATCAATACCAATGCCCACGCCAAGTTCGCGCATCCGCTCGATGATGCGCTGGCTGGTGTCGGTCTCTGACATCAGCACACTCTCGGTGATCTCGATTTCCAGCTCTGAGGGCGCAATGCCACTTTGGTCCAGCGCGCGCTGCAAGCTCTCCAAGAGCCGGTGGTCACGAAACTCCTGGGCCGATACATTGACCGCCATCACGCCAATCTGCAAACCTTTGGCCTTCCAGGCGGCCATTTGGCGGCAGGCTTCTGATAAGGTCCACACGCCCATGTCGGCAATCTTGCCGCACTCTTCGGCAATGCCAATAAAGGTACCCGGGTACAACAAACCCCGTTGCGGATGCTGCCACCGCACCAGGGCTTCAGCACCCACCAGGCGGCCGGTTTTAGCGTCCACTTGCGGTTGGTAGTGCAGCACCAGTTCGCCGTTGTCAATCGCCTCGCCCAGGCGCTGTTCCAGCTCCAGGCTGGCTTGCAAGCGGGCATTGAGCTCAGAGTGGAAAAAGCTATAGCGTGCCCGGCCTAAAGACTTGGCCTGGTACATGGCCACATCGGCATGCTTGACCAGGGTTTCAAAGTCATCTGCATCGTCTGGGAACATGCTGATGCCAATACTGGCCGATACACGTGCCGTAGCGGTACCCAGTAACACTGGCTCCTGCACTACTTGCAACACGCGTTGGGCCATATCGCCCAGGGTCTCCCACTGAGCCACATCGCGCGCCAAAATCAAAAATTCATCGCCGCTTTGGCGGCAAACCACGTCGACCTCGCGTACCGTCTCGCGCAGCTTGCGGCTGATCTCGACCAGCAGCGCATCTCCCGCGGCATGCCCCAGCGAGTCATTCACCGCTTTGAAGCGGTCCAGGTCAATGAAGAAAATACCAAAGCGCTGGAATGAGCGACGCGCTTGCAGCATTTCGCGCTGCACTAAGTCCACAAACAGCGAGCGGTTAGGCAAACCGGTGAGTTGGTCGTACAAGGCCATTTGCTGCAACTGAGCATTCTTGTTTTCCAACTGTCCGAACAGCTGGCCCAACTGGCCTTTGACCTGGCTCAGGTGGCGGCCCAGCAAGCCCAGTTCGTCCTGGCGCTTCCAGTCAAAGACTTCGGTCTGCGCGCCATCGCCCTGGTCTAGCAAGGCAGAGGCCTGGGCTTTGAGACGCTCAACGGGACGCAACACACGCGAGACCAACAACGGCATCAAAAACAGCAGACTGGCAAAGACCTGCACGGCCACCAGCCACAACATCTGGCTGCGGCGTTCGCGCAGCAGGCCTTGGCCAAAATTGGGATCAAACCACAAGGTAACCATGCCCAGCGTTTCTCCACCGCGAACGACGGCCTGGCTGCGCTCGCGCAAGCGCTGCGCTCGCGTCTCTGCATTCAAGGGCAGTGTGTAGCCGATGCGGATGCGCTCCACCACGGGCGCGGTCGCTAGCAGTTCTTCGATACGTACTGCGACGACTTGGGGGTTCTCCAACAAGCGGCTGGCCGCAGCATCAAGCGCATTACGGTCCACCACCCACATGGGCTCAGCAATGGATACGCTGCCTATCGACATCAAAGACAACTCGGACTGTGAGATCAAGGCCTGCTGTGACTTCTGCGCCAACTGCTGCTCTACGGTCAGCAACAGCAGGGCCGGGGTAGTGACGCCAATCACAATCACCACAACCACGGTATCGCGCAGCGGGATACCGCCGTGCCACCGCCAGCTGAGGCGTTGCCAGGTTCGGCGCAGGCTATTCATGGCGACTCGTTACTTCTATTCAAAACTTTTCATCCAGCCACTGTTTCAGGGCTGCGAATACGGGCTGGACATCCAGCTCATTAAAAATTTCATGGTACATCGACTCAAAGCAAATCGCGCGAATCACGCCAGCAGGTGCGGCTGCTGCAAAACGCCGGCTACCCTCGGGATTCAGCAGACGATCGTCGCCCGCAAACAGCAGCAAGGTCTGTACCGTCCAGCGGGGCGCTGCGTCAAAAACCTTCAAACCTGCGGTGGCAATGAAGCGACCGAGTCGACCAGAAATGCGATCGTGTACCTGGCTGTCCGCACGGTAAGCCGCCACCACGGCTGGATCATGCGAAATGTAGTGGGGTTTAACGCCATTGCCCACACGCAAATTAGGCGCAATTTTTGGCAAGACAGCCAACAAGAGTTTCTGGACGATGTTGAGACCAGGATCCAGCGCGGGTGACGACAAAACCAAACCGTCGACGGGCCGCAGTGCCAATGACACAAAGCGAGCCGCCACCAAGCCGCCCATGCTGTGACCCAGCAGAATCAGGGGCGCGTCTTTGGGCATACGGGCGCGGGTGCTGTCGACAATGTCGGCCAAGTCGTCCAGCAGCCGCGTGTCGGTGGGCAGACTGCCGCGCAGACCACCCGACTCGCCATGCCCGCACTGGTCGTAGCCGCGCACGGCAAAACCCCAGCTATTGAGTTGCTCGGCTACGTGCGCATAGCGCCCGGCATGCTCACCCAGACCATGCACCAGAATGACCACACCACGTAAGTTGATGTGGGATTCGAGCGGCCAATCCTGAATCACGATGTTGTCGCCGTCGCTGGCAACGAAGGTGGAAAGTGTGGATTCTCCGGACGCGCTCATAGGGAGTGTGGCAATTCAGACTCAGGGAAAACGGGCGATCACTTCCGCCACGGCGGCGGTAAGGCGTTTGGCATAGGGCACATGCAGAAACTCGTTGGGTCCGTGTGCATTGCTCTTGGGGCCGAGCACGCCACACACCATCATTTGGGCTTTGGGAAAGCCCTTGGACAGCATATTCATCAAGGGAATGGTGCCGCCCTGGCCGATATAGCCGCAGGGTGCGCCAAAGTGACTTTGCGACGCAGCGTTCAGCGCGGACTCGAACCACGGTGTGGTGCTGGGGGCATTCCATCCGGTGGCCTGCGACATGCCTTCAAACGTCACCCGGGCTTGGTAGGGCGCGTTGTCTTCCAGCAAGGCCTTGAGCTCTTGCACCGCAGTGGCAGCCTCCACCAGCGGGGGCAAGCGCAGGCTGAGTTTGAAGGCGGTGTAGGGGCGCAGTACATTGCCGGCGTTCTTCATCTCCGGAAAACCTTCCGCGCCGGTCACGCTCAGCGTGGGTATCCAGGTGCGGTTGAGCAGCGCCTGCAGTGGGTCGGTGGTGGTGGGCAGCGCAAAGGCTGTGGAGCCACCGCAGTCGTAGTGCGCCCAGGGGAAGCGTTTGTAGATTTCGTCACCCAAAATGTCGGCCGTGGCCTGCGCCTGCGCCAGGCGGTCTTGCGGTACTTCACAATGAAAACTGGCGGGCAACAAGCGACCCGTTGCGCTGTCTTCCAGACGGTCCAGCACCTGGCGCATGATGCGAAAGCTCGAGGGCACCAGTCCGCTGGCATCGCCCGAGTGCACACCTTCGGTCAAGATTTCAACCTTCAACGTACCAGCGGCCATACCACGCAGGCTGGTGGTCAGCCACAGCTGGTCGTAATTGCCGGCACCTGAATCCAGACACACCACAAGACCCACATCACCTAGTTTGGGTTTCAGCGCGTCAATGTAAGGCAGCAAGTCGTAGGAGCCGCTTTCTTCGCAGCTCTCGATTAGGCCGACGATGCGCGGGTGCGGCGCGTTTTGGGTTTTGAGTGCCTGGATGGCGGCAATGGCAGCATAGGCGGCGTAGCCATCGTCGGCACCGCCGCGGCCAAACAGCTTGCCGTCCTCCATCTTCGGCGTCCAGGGGCCCAGGTCGTTGCGCCAGCCGGAAAATTCAGGTTGCTTGTCCAGGTGGCCGTACATCAGCACGGTTTGGATGGACTCCGCTTTGGTGGCGGGCACTTCAAAGTACAGCACCGGCGTGCGGCCCGGCAGGCGGATCACTTCGAGTGTGAGTCCTGCAAGCTTTTGGGATTCAATCCACGCGGCGGTATTGCGCACCACGGTGTCGAGGTAACCGTTGGCCGACCAGTCCGCATCGAACATGGGCGACTTGGCGGGGATGCGGATGTAGTCCTCCAGACAAGGGACGATCTGGTCGTCCCATAGACTGCTGACCTGGCTCAGGGTTTGGGTTGCGTCCAGCACGGACGGGGGGATACGGGCATTCATACAAAGCTCCTGGACGAGGGCCGTTTTGGCAACCCGTCATCATGCCATGGCTTGGGGCCGTGCGGCTCAGTTTTGACGCCAGGAAAGCCCCAGGCTGGTGCCGCCCACTACGCCCCCCCGCCGGGGGCGGTACTCGCAGCCGACCCAGCCGGTATAGCCCAGGCTGTCGATCAAATCCAACAGATA
>JANYEE010000040.1 GCA_025363275.1 Burkholderiales bacterium
TGATCAGGCAATCCGTTCCCCACGGTCAACTCCCCGTCATCATCATGGTGACAGCTTTTGGCAGGGAGGTGCTGGCCGAAGTGGCAGAACTACCGGACGCGCCGTTTGTCGACTTCCTTACCAAGCCCGTGACTCCGCAGCAATTGGTGACAGCCGTACAAAAGGCACTGGCCGCGCCCATTTCTCAGCAGGCTGGTACGTTGCCGCAGCTTATAGACGCTGTGCTGCGCCTGCAAGGCACTCGCATACTGCTGGTAGATGACAATGCGCTGAACCGCCAAGTGGCAACTGAATTGCTCCGCGCGGAGGGTGCGGAAGTTGACACTGCTGAAGGGGGTCTGCAAGGTGTCAGCATGGCCACACAGCAGGCTGCTGCCTACGATGTGATCATCATGGACGTGCAAATGCCGGACTTGGATGGTCTGGAAGCCACTCGGCGGATTCGCGCCACCGCGCATGGGCGAGGTTTGCCGATATTGGCAATGACGGCCAATGCCTCATCGTCCGACCGCGACGATTGTCTGGGTGCTGGCATGAATGACCATATAACCAAGCCTATTGACATCGATGAGCTAGTGTCCAGGTTACTGACATTACTGGGTCGCGACGTGAAAGGTGCGCCTGCGTTGCCGTCGACAGCCAAGTTGTATCCCGATGGGCTTGTTGAGTCCCTGCAAGCCATACGGAAGCGGTTTGGTCATCATGATGACATCTACCGCATGACGCTATCGGGCTTCAAGGCAGAAAGCGTGCGGCTGATGGCCGAGCTACAACAGCATGTGCACAACGCTGATCTGATGCGGGCTGGCGCAACTATGCACGCCTTGAAGGGCATCGCCTCCACCTTGGGTGCTATGGCGTTGGCAAGGTTGGCGGCAGGCCTAGAGCACCGCGCGAAGTCGGAACTAAACCTTGCCCCCGAAGCGCTTTTCTCAAACGAGATCGTTACAAGCTTGACTGAGCTGATAGAGCTTAGTAACGCTGCCCTTGCCGCCGCCTTGCCAGCCGACCCTGCCAAGATTGCGGCTCCCCATGCAGCCGAAAGGGGTGCCATAACCCGAGCGCAACTGGTCATAAGATTGCTGGAGATTCAGGCCTTGCTGCGGGTCGGCAACCTGCATGCCATCGAACTGACGCAAGCGCTGTTGGCTTTAACCTCAGGCGAAGATAAGATTGCGGTGCAGGGATTACTCGATATCACTGAGCGATTGGAATTTGGCTCCGCCGAAAAGACCATCCAATCGATGCTCGAAGGCTTGGGCTAAATGGAAATGGTCTACGAGGACTTGTTGCTCAGCTCGGCTGCTCGGCCCAAGATTTTGGTGGTCGACGACCAGAGAATGAACATACGCCTTATCGGCGAGTTATTCAAAAACGACTGCGACATCTACATGGCCATGGACGGCGAGCAGGCCATTGCCCAATGCCAAACCATTTTGCCGGACTTGGTATTGCTGGACCTCGTAATGCCCGGTATGGACGGGTACGAAGTGTGCCGGCGGCTAAAGGCCGATGCCACTACCAAGCTTATACCCATCATCTTTATTACTTCGCAACGGGATGAGGTTGATGAAGCGCTCGGCTTTGAACTGGGTGCAGTGGACTACGTCACTAAGCCGTTCAACCAGACCGTTCTTCGGGCCAGGGTGCGCACCCAGCTGATTTTGAAGTTGCAGAGTGACCGACTACTGTCCCGCGAACGTTTCATGCGAACGATGACGGACAACATCCCGGGACTAGTTGCTTATTGGAATGCCGACTTGACTTGCAGGTTCTCCAACGCTGCCTATAAGGATTATTTTGGCAAGACACCTGCGCAGATGGACGGTATATCCGTGCGCGATCTGTTTGGCGAAGTATTGTTTGCCAAGAATGAACCGATGATGATGGCCGCGCTGCGCGGTGAGCCACAGCAGTTCGAGCGCACGTTGACCAAGGCAGATGGGAGTGTCGCGTTTACTTGGGCCCAGTATGTACCTGATGTGCACGATGGACGCGTGCATGGTTTTTTTGTGATGGTGTCGGACGTCTCCGACCTCAAGCGCGCCCAGCTTGCGGTTGTTGAGTCCGAACAGTTTGCTCGGAGCGTTATCGACGCCGTGCCAGAGACCATCTGTGTGCTCGACAAGAGCGGCGTCATTGTGTCGGTGAACCAGGCATGGAGAGACAATTACGACGTCAACTGTGACGATCCCC
>JANYEE010000051.1 GCA_025363275.1 Burkholderiales bacterium
AGACCCCCTTCAGCAGTGTCAACTTCAGCACCCTCTGCGCGGAGCAACTCAGTCGCCACTTGACGGTTCAGCGCATTGTCATCTACCAGCAGTATGCGAGTGCCTTGCAGGCGCAGCACAGCGTCTGTAAGCTGCGGCAACATACCAGCCTGCTGAGAAATGGGCGCGGCCAGTGCCCTTTGTACGGCTGTCACCAATTGCTGCGGAGTCACGGGCTTGGTAAGGAAGTCGACAAACGGCGCGTCCGGTTGTTCTGCCACTTCCGCCAGCACCTCCCTGCCAAAAGCTGTCACCATGATGATGACGGGCAGTTGGCCGTGGTGAACCGATTGCCGGATCAGCGATGCTGCAGTCAAGCCGTCCATACCCGGCATACGCCAGTCCATCAGCACCACGTCGTAGGGAGCTGCCAAGGCCTGGGCGTGCCGCACGCTTTCAACGCCTTCAGAGCCGCTGCTGGCACTCTCAGCTATCCAGCCCATGCCCTCCAGTGTCTTGGTGAGGATTTCGCGACTTAAAGGATTGTCTTCAACCACCAGAACACGCAGTGTTTGCGGTAGCGGGGTGGATATCACTGGCAAGTGGGTAGTCTGTCCCACCGCCAAGTTGATATCAAACCAGAAACGGCTACCCTTGCCCAGCTCGCTTTGGACCAATAAACTGCCACCCATCAAGGCCACCAGCCGCTGGCTGATGACCAAACCCAGCCCGGTTCCGCCAAAGCGCCGTGTGGTGGACGCCTCGGCCTGCGTGAAGCCATCGAAGATACGCGCCAATTGCTCGGGGCTCATGCCTATTCCGGTATCACTGACTTCCACCCGCAGCGTCAATTCGTCTGCCGAGCGTCCCAATTGGGCAAGACGGATCACAACTTCTCCGGCGTGAGTGAACTTCACGGCATTGCCTGCAAGGTTGATGAATATCTGTTGTAAACGTAACCGGTCGCCCAACAGGACTGGTGGCAGCGTTGAATCAATTTCGAAAATGACTTCCACGTTCGTGTCGCTCTGGGCCCCAGAGAGCACTACTGCCAAGTCGCGCATCAGACCTTCGAGGTCAAAGGGATGTAGATCAAGTTGCAGCTTGGCCGCATCCATCTTGGAAAAGTCCAATATGTCGTTGAGTAATCCCAGCAAGGACTTGGCAGCAGATTGGGTCTTGCTCACATAGTCATGCTGGCGGACATCCAGTGCGGTCTTTTGCATGAGTTGCAGCAGGCCGAGCACCGCATTCATGGGGGTACGGATTTCGTGGCTCATGTTCGCCAGAAAGCTTGACTTTGCCGCGTTGGCCGTGTCTGCGGCAAGGCGCGCCGCGTCAAGTTGCTGAACTACCTCGTACAGTTCGGCCGTGCGTGCGTCGACCCGTCGCTCCAATTCCGCATTCGCAGTGCGCAGGGCTTCTTCAGCATCTTGTCGATTGCGTTCACTGAGTTGGAGTAAATCGGATGCCATTGCAAGGGCCGAACCGACTTTGACCGCTTCTCGAATCACACCTTCCGGCATCACGACGGGCTCACCCCGACCTAGCGCCGCTGCTTGTGGCGTTAACAACTGGAAAGAACGCGTGATGCGTCGCCCGGCAAGGCTTGCCGCACAAAGTCCGACAAGGAGTAATGCAACGGTGCCAACAGTCGTCAGCCAGAGCGAATTCCACAAGCCAGCATCGACAGCGGATTTTGGTATCCCGATGGCCACCGACCAGCCGGTTGCATCAGAGCGGCTATACATCGAATAGACGGGAATGCCTTCGAGCGTTATGACTTCAAGAATTCCTTCTGGTTTTACGGCCATTGCCTGCAACACGGCCTTCGCGCCCTTTCTTCCAATGAATTGCTCGGAGGACTTGCTACGCGCAACAATCGTCCCACTGCTGTCGTAGATCGCGACAATCCAATCTTGCGGGATGTTTTGGGCCGCGAGTATCTTTGCAAATTGATCCGGCCATATTCCGATGCTAAGGTCGTACAAAACCTTTCCTTCTACAAATACCGGTACGCCAATGCCTATAACTGGCTTCTTGGCTATGGGACCCACGAAGAGGTCGGAAATGACAGGCTTGCCCGTACTTATGACACGCGCCAACATGGCTGGATTGCCATGGCGAGGTAGAACGCTCCCGAACGGTTTTAAAGTGTTGACCAACTGCTGCCCGCTTGTATCGGACAAAAGAATATTAAAACCCGACGTATTGCGCAACACATCCTGCGCCTGAGTGTGAAACGCCGCAAAATTTCCGGTTTGAAGATGGCTAGAGTATGAGAGGGCCTGCACAGAACTTAGGAGCGCACCGAGTTCACGTTCAACGATTCGCGTCATGGCACGCGCCGTTTGTAATGTGTTTGACGTGACGCTATCGCGGCCATCGACAAATGCCTTGACTGAAAACCCAATCGCTATCAGGCATGCCGGTACAACGAGCGAGAAGACAATCAGCAAGAGAATTTGCCGAATCGTGTAGGTTTTCATTTGTGATCCTGAACATCAACGAGCATTCGTTTGCCAACTCCCTTTTAGAAAGTGTAGCGCGAAAGGATAGGCTCTCCTTGAGCGCGTCACAGACGACGAAATTCTTGCCTGAATCTCTGTCAGCATGAGCGGCGACCATTCACGGCAGGTCGCTATGTTTTCGGCTGAAGCACTTGGGAAGCCAATTAACTAATCGAAAAGCCATGACGGCCAACGGACACAGGGAGATCTTCAGACCACTCTCTGAGAAAATAATCTGCTATCAAAAATGGAGCTTCTACCTCAATATCCACCTAGACCCCAGGTCTATCTAGGCAAAAAAAGCAACCAATACACCAGCAACAGGTTCAGCAACCCCGAGACGGCCATTGCCAGCTTCCAGACGCTGGTGGGGTCACGCTGCAGCAGCGGTGTGCCTTGCGGAGCGCTGAGCGGGCGCGACGCACCGCGCTCCAGTGCCAGCAGAAACTCTTCGGCCGTTTCAAAGCGCTGGCGCTGGTCCAACGCCACGGCCTTCAGGAGCACGTGGTTGAACCAGATCGGCACCTCGGGGTTGTGGCGGCTGGGGGGTGTGGGGTCGCGGTAGTAGCGACCCACCTGGTAGGGCAAAACATCGCCGTAGGGCAGTTTGCCGGTCACCAGCTGGTACAGCGTCACGCCCAGCGCAAACAGGTCACTTTGCGCCGTGGGCAACTGGGCTTCTTGGTCGTCCTCGGTCCCCTTGGATGCGGCTTTGCCCGCACCTGATTTGGCTCTAAACCCCCATTGCTCCGGGTTCACATAGCTGGGCGTGCCCGCGTGCAGGGCGCGCATGGCGGCGGGCTCGCGCCCGCTCAGGGCCACGCCCAGGTCCAGCAACCGCAACACGCCGTCCTCGCCCAAGTGCAGGTTGGCCGGTTTGATGTCGCGGTGCACTACGCCCTGGCGGTGCAAGCGCCCCAGGGCTTTGAGCGCCTGCATGGCATAGCTGATGGCCACGCTGGGGCTGAGCCGTGCCTGGCGGCTTAGTAATTGCTGCAGGGTTTCGCCACTATGCCAGTCGTACAACACATAAAAGGCCGAGCGCTCGCGCCCGTTGGGCAGCGCATCGTGCACCGCCACCAGATAGTCGGCCGCGCGCGAGGTCTGCATGCGTTGGGCCAGCCAGGCCTCGTGGGCCAACATGGCGCGCTCCTCCTGGTCATGCGCGCGGGCGGGGTTCAGGGTTTTCAGTGCATACAGCGTCTGCGTCGCTGGGTCTCGGATTTGATACAGGACATTGATACCGTTGTCCGCCACCAGGGCGGTCACTGTGAACCCATCCAACGTGTCGCCCACTTTCAAACGCAGGGGGATGGGCAGGCTTTGGGCCAGGCGGTTGGCATCCATCAGCGTGGCCTCCAGCAGGCCGCGCACGCGCACCACCAGCGCCGATACGTTGTCATCACTGCCCCTGGCCAAGGCCTGGTCGACCAGTTTTTGACTGGCTTCGCGCGCATCTGTCATAGCGGCGTATTCAGGCAAGCGGCGCTCGGACACTTCGCCGTGCACGCCATCACTCAGCAAAATGAACACATCACCCACCTGCAAATCGCCCTGCAAGTAGTCCACCACCAAATGGTCTTCCGCGCCCACGGAGCGCAGCAGTTGGTGTTTGAAATCGGGGTGGTTGACGACATGGTCCTGCGTCAGCAGCGTGGCTTTGCCATCCCGCACCAAATAGCAGCGGGTATCCCCCACATGGGCCACGGTGTACGAATGGCCGCGCAGCACCAGTGCAGTCAGCGTAGTCAAGCCCATGGCCGGATGGCGGCGGCGGTTGATACCGCAAAGCCAGGCGTTTTGCGCACCAATGATGCGGTCCAAGGCCACGGTGGTGTCCCAGGTTTCGGGTGTACCAAAGTAATCACGCACCAGGCTGGTCACCGTGGTTTGCGCCGCTTCCCGGCCCATGCCGCCAGCGCTCACACCATCGGCGATAGCGACGATGGAGCCGCGGTCTTCTTGCCCCGGCAGGGGCAGCATGGCGGCGCAAAAGTCTTCGTTTGGCGCCTTGCGCCCGGCCTGCGATGTGAAGCCAATATCAACATCAAACGCCATGGCGCTTAGTCCACCAGCATTTGCATGCTGGATTCGTAGTGGCCTGAAAGCTCCTCAAACAAGTCCAGCAGGGTTTCGCTGCCCTGGGCCAGTTCCTCCAACCGCTGGGTTTGTACCACAGCGCTCAGCATTTGCACCCAGGCAATACCTGCTGCCTGCAGGGCTAGCGCAATGGCGGGGGTGCTCAAGGGAATGCCGTTCAGGTAAGTCAAGGCCACTTCAAACTCCTGCTGGGCGGTACGCATAGCCGATTGGGCTGCGCTCTGCCCCGCCAGAACCAGTAGCGCGTTTTTGGCAAAGCGCTGCGACAGCATGCGCTGGCGCCCCGCCAGGTTCAGCACCTGCAGCGGGGCAGCCGCATCGGTGGTCTCCAGGCTGGTGGTCAGCCGCTCTGCGCCTTGCAGCAAGGCCTCGGCCCCCTGGTCCACGGCCTCCACGTTTCCTTGGGCCAGCGCCTGTTTAAGTTGCTCCCAGGTCTGGGCGACTTGCTCCAGCAGGTCGCCGTAAGTGGGCTGAGACAGGTTTTTGCGCAGCAGCGCAAAGTTGCTTTCCACCCGCGCAACCGACTCCTGCAGCAGCGCGCCATGAAGCTCAGCTTGGACCCCGGCTTGCTGCAGCAGATGCAGCTTGACCAGGCGCTGCGACAGCATGCGCAACTGGCCCGAGCGATTCATGGCCTCGGCAACCTGGGCGGACTGGATCACGTGAAGCGATAGCTGCCCCATGCGCTGGTTGGAGCGCATGCCGGCCGAACGCAGGGCGCTGTAGGCAGCGTCGTCCGACAACTGCTGGCTGCGCATCAGGATGCCCTTGGCGCGGTCCACCGCCTTGCGTTCTTCAAACCGGGTGGCAATCTCTTCATAGGCATGGCGCTGGGCCTGGGCTTGCTTGAAGCGGGCCTGGGCCAGATGAATCAGCGAGCGCAGCCGGTTGGCACCGTAGCCGTGCACCACATACACATGCACACCGCATTCGGTGGCTTGCGCAATGTGGCTGGCGTCCGCATCGTGGGTGAACACGATGATGGGGCATGGCACGGTTTGCCCCACCACTTGCAAGGCCTGAAACCAGGCACTGCTGGGCTGGGCCACATCGCAAACAAGCACATCTGGTGCATGCAGCACCACGGCCTGCACCAACTTGCTGCAGTCGGGCACCGTGGCCAGCACTGCAATGCCCGCCGCATGCAGGTCGGCAGCCAGCGTCGGTGCGGTCATTTGTCGAGTGGTGCACAGCACGGCGGAGGTCATAACAAGCATGGGGGCAATCATATGGCACAGCTCTTGCATTAGCTCACGTGGGCGCAACGACGCGCCCCCCTGAGATGACAGCCAATCTTTTCTGCACACAACGACGTCGTGCGGTCCCGGTCTGTTCCACGCCAGCGCTTGCTGGTGCGCTTTTGCATGAGGCGCGAATCTCTTCTACCCCGAATTTTTGGACTGTGGCATTGCCACATCCACGCAGACTTTCTAGACCCTTGGAGTGACCACCATGAAGAAATCGAAACTGGTAATGATTGGCAACGGCATGGCCGGCGTGCGCACCATCGAGGAATTACTCAAGGTAGCCCCCGACCTGTACGACATCACCGTCTTCGGCGCAGAACCCCACCCCAACTACAACCGCATCCTGCTGAGCCCGGTGCTGGCGGGCGAGCAAACGGTGGACGAGATTGTGCTGAACTCGTTTGAGTGGTACGCCGATAACAACATCGCTTTGTACGCCGGAAAAAAGGTGACCGAGGTGGACCGCGTCAACCGCGTGGTGCGCGCTGTGGATGCCAACGGTGGTGTGGTGGAAGCCGAATACGACCGCCTGCTGCTGTGCACGGGTTCCAACCCCTTCATCTTGCCCATTCCCGGTAAAGATCTGGAAGGCGTCATCGCCTACCGCGACATTGCCGACACCAACGCGATGATTGACGCTGCAGCCAAATACAAGCACGCCGTTGTCATCGGCGGCGGCCTCTTGGGCCTGGAAGCGGCCAACGGGCTGATGCTGCGCGGCATGACCGTGAGCGTGGTGCATGTGATGCCAACGCTGATGGAGCGCCAACTGGAC
>JANYEE010000099.1 GCA_025363275.1 Burkholderiales bacterium
TCTGTAGCGACTTTTTAAGCTGCTCTTGCAACAAGCGCCGGTTGGGTAGCCCGGTCAGTGGGTCGTAAAAAGCCAGGCGGTGAATCTGATCGGCGGCCAGCTTTTGCGCCGTCACATCACGCCCCACACCCCGGT
The DNA here is from genome assembly GCA_025363275.1 of Burkholderiales bacterium. Taxonomy (GTDB): domain Bacteria; phylum Pseudomonadota; class Gammaproteobacteria; order Burkholderiales; family Burkholderiaceae_C; genus Allorhodoferax. The sequence goes on from JANYEE010000099.1 coordinate 136, forward strand.
AGCCCCGAAACACGCCGGCGGCCGTGAATATCGGCGCACCGCTGATCGAGGACCAATGCATGCGTCCGTCGCTGTCGGGCCAACGGATTTCAAAATCACGAAACTCCTGGTGGGTACTCAAAAGATGGCGGTGGCGGTCCCAATCCGAAGCACTCACATGGCTGACCTGCAGCTCCCCATGGGTTTTACCAATGCAGTCCAGCGTGTTCAGGCCGGTGCTGGCGGTGACTGCGCCACTGAGCATCACAAAGCGGTGCTGCTGGTCTTGCTCCCAATACCAGTCGGCCGATAGCTGGGTCAGAATACGAAAACGGTCCTCGCTGTCGCGTAACGTGGTCTCGGTCAGCTTGCGCGCAGAGATATCCTGAAAACTGATCAGTACGGCGGGTGCATCGCCAAACCCAATCGGCATGGCCTGGGTTTCCACATCGATGGTGCGACCGTCCAGGCGCAAATACCTGGACTGGCGCACGGGCGCGTGCAAACCCTTGTGCAAGACCGCCTGCATGCGCGCGCCCTCAGACTCCAACGCTTGGGGGTGAAACCGAGACTGGATGCGTGTGCCCAGAAGCTCGCCCGTTGTAGCGGCACCCCAGATGCGCATGGCTGCGGGGTTGACATAGACGATTCGACCATTTTGATGGACAGCCAGCCCCAGCGGAGCCCACTCCACCAGCGCTTGGTACTGGTTTTGGCTCTCAAGCAAATGCTGCTCGGCCACCTTGCGGTCGGTGATGTCGCGCCCCACGCCCCAATACCCCTGGAACACCCCTTGGGCGTCCACCATCGGCACACCACTCACTGAAATCCATACCCAGCCACCATCGTGCGTGGGTCGTTGCATTTCAAATTCGTGGAAGGTTTTGCGGTCCGCCAAGGTCGCGCGGTGGCTAGCCCATTGGGCCTCAGACACACCTGCATGGGGCAAATCCCATCGGGTCTGCCCCACCACATCGGTGGACTGAATCCGCCCCGAGGCTGGCAGGCCCTGGCTCATATGAACAAATTGCAGTTGTGCGTCTTGCTCCCAATACCAATCCGACGTTAATTCCGTCAACGCCCGAAAACGCGCCTCACTGGCCTGCAACTGCACATCACTGCTACCAGCCCCCACGCACGATGCGCGCTCAGAAAATTTCATGGGCAAGTCAGATCATCAAAGAACGGCGGCTAGCATCATTCCCAAGCCAGCCACGCTGACTAACCAAACGGCGGTGCGCACAAAAGGTAGGCCAATGTAATAAACCGGCACAAACACCAAACGGGCGAGAAAAAACACCTGTGCACCTTGGGCCACTTGGGCGTTTGCCGGGGACAGCGCATGGGCCACCAAGGCAATGGCGGCGAACAACACGAAGTTCTCCAGCGTGTTACGGGCGGTACGTTCGGCGCGGCCTGCCAATGCACTGGCTTCGGGTAAGGTGTCGCGGTTGCCGAAAGCGAGCATCAAGCCCAACGGCGTCCAGGCTCTGGCGCGGATCAGGCTGGCCAGCAGAACCAGCACCCAGGTGACGATCGCCATGTAGAGAACCAGATTGAGGGTTATGTTCATAGTGTTGGATTGAAATATTCACCAGTGATTCCGCTGGTGCGACGGGAAAGGAACGCGGGTTACAGCCTATTTCACGCGTTCACTGGAGGAGTTGTTGACGACTCCACCACCAAAGCACGGGTCATTTTTTGCAGCGCAATGACAGCGGACGCAAGGCCAACCAGCAAACGCATACACAAGCTCCAAAAACAAGCAAACCGGACATCGGCATAGTATGCCAACGTCTGGGGTGTTTCTGGCTGCTGGAGAGGCCTATTCGGGTTTACGCTGGTTTACGCTGGTTTGGCCGCTGTGAGCGCCGCCAAATACGGAGCCAAGCGCTTGCCCATCTCATCGCCCAACGCCTGCAGGCCGCTCATCGGGCGCACCATGACCTCAAAATCCACGATGCGGCCCTCGGTGTCGAACTGAACCATGTCGATGCCCTTGAGCGCTTTGCCGTTCACGTTGGCGCTGAACTCCAGCACCACGCTCAAGCCATCGGCACTGGCCAGTTCACGGTGGTACACCAAGTCTTCAAACACTTGCATCACAGTGCCCAAAATGAGCTGCACCGCTTGCGCACTGGGGTACGGCGTGTGCGCCATGGGAGAACGAAACACGACCTGCGGGCTGAGGATGCTGCCGAGTTCGCCTAAGTTTCTTTCCGCCACCATGCTGTGCCACAGCTTCAAACTCGCAGCCACTGGCGCAGGCAAGGTTTGGCTGAGCGTCATTGGGGCGTTCTCCGTGTTGGCGGGCGCAACCATTGAACCCCAGGCCAAGGCCAGTTCAGTGCCTTGCTTGATCGCGCGCTTGGCGTCCAGTTCGGCGGCCACATCGGCCCCACCAATCAGGTGCACGGTGCAGCCTGCGGCTTGCAAACCGGCTTGTAGCGCGCGTTGTGGATCTTGCCCGGCGCACACCACGATGGTATCGGCAGGAATGGTCATGTCTTTGTCGCCCACGGTGATGTGCAGGCCGGCGTCGTCGACCTTGCGGTAAGTCACGCCATTGACCATTTCCACTTCACGATTCTTCAGTGATGTGCGGTGAATCCAGCCCGTGGTCTTACCCAGGCCGTCGCCCACTTTGCTGGACTTGCGTTGCAGTAGGTAAACCTTGCGCGGGCTCTTCTCAATGTGCGCGGGCTGCAGGCCGCCCGCCGCCTTGAAGCTGGTGTCCACACCCCATTCAGTGAAGAACTTGGCTTTGTCCAAGCTGGGGCTGGTACCCTCGTGCAAGAGGAATTCTGCGGTATCGAAACCGATGCCGCCTGCGCCAATCAGTGCTACGGTCGTACCTACCTTGCATTTGTCGCGCAGCACGTCTAGGTAGCCCACCACCTTGGGGTGGTTGATGCCTTCAATTTCGGGGGTGCGCGGCGTCACGCCAGTGGCCAACACCACGTGCTTGAAGCCCGCAGCCGCCAAGTCTTGGGCATTCACTTTTTGGTTCAGCTTCAACGTCACTCCGGTCAATTCGATCTGCTTACCAAAATAGCGCAAGGTCTCAAAAAACTCTTCTTTACCCGGCACTTGCTTGGCAATGTTGAACTGGCCGCCAATTTCGCTGGCCGCGTCGAACAGCGTCACATCCAGTCCGCGACGCGCTGCGGTGGTGGCAAAGGCCAAACCAGCGGGGCCTGCGCCCACTACGGCAATGCGCTCTTTGCTGCGCGCCGGTGTCTCGATCATGATGGTTTCATGGCAGGCGCGGGGGTTCACCAGGCAACTGGTGATCTTGCCGCCAAAGGTGTGGTCCAGGCAGGCCTGGTTGCAGCCAATGCAGGTGTTGATTTCATCCGCTTTGCCTGCGGCGGCTTTGGCCACAAAGTTGGCATCAGCCAAAAACGGGCGCGCCATGCTGACCATATCGGCCATGCCATCGGCCAAGATTTGCTCGGCCACCTCGGGCGTGTTGATGCGGTTGGTAGCAATCAATGGAATACCCACCTTACCTTTGAGCTGCTGGGTAACCCAGGCAAAAGCTGCGCGCGGCACTTTGGCAGCGATGGTGGGGATGCGGGCTTCGTGCCAACCGATACCTGTGTTCAGGATGGTGACGCCGGCCTTTTCCAACTCTTGGGCCAGTTGCACCACTTCCTCATGCGTAGAGCCACCTTCCACCAAGTCCAGCATCGACAGGCGGAAGATGATGATGAAGTTGGCCCCTACCCGCGCGCGCGTCTTGCGCACGATCTCCAGCGGGAAGCGGATGCGGTTCTCGTAGCTGCCACCCCAGGCATCGTCGCGGTGGTTGGTTTGCTTGGCTACAAATTCGTTGATCAGATACCCCTCAGAGCCCATGATTTCCACGCCGTCATAGCCCGCGCTTTGCGCGAGCGCTGCGCAGTTCACGTAGTCCTCGACGGTTTGTTCCACCTCCTCGGTGGTGAGCGCGTGGGGGCGAAACGGGTTGATCGGCGCCTTAAGCGCACTAGGCGCCACCAGCTCGGGGTGGTACGCGTAGCGGCCAAAGTGCAGGATCTGCATCGCAATCTTGCCGCCTGCATCGTGGACGGCCTGGGTCACCACTTTGTGCTTGTCGGCCTCGGCCTGCGTGGTCATGCGGGCGCCGCCGGGCATCGGGCGGGCGCGGTCATTGGGGGCAATGCCGCCGGTCACGATCAGGCCGACGCCGCCCTTGGCGCGCTCGGAATAGAACGCGGCCATGCGGTTAAAGCCATCCTTGGCCTCCTCCAAGCCCACGTGCATCGAGCCCATCAGCACCCGGTTTTTCAGGGTGGTAAAGCCCAGGTCGAGCGGGCTGAGCATCTTCGGGTAGGCGGTCATGGGGTGTCCTTCATTTTTGAAATATCGGGTTAACTATGCAACCAGTTGCACAGTTTAGGTGGATTCGAAAATTTATGCAACCAGTTGCATAGTTATTCCCCGGCGCATAGACTCGCTCCCATGTCTTTGTCCCACGCCGTACTCACTTCATTGATTGAAAAGTCGTCTTCAGGTTACGACCTGGCGCGCCGTTTTGACAAGTCCATCGGCTACTTCTGGCATGCCACCCACCAGCAGATTTACCGTGAATTGGGCCGCATGGAGGCTGCGGGGTGGATAGCGTCCAGCGTACCCGCGGATGCTGGCAAAACCCGCAAGCGCGAATACACGGTACTACCCGCGGGCCGTACTGAACTAGCCCGCTGGGCAGCCGAGCCCGCCGCACCCATGGATTTGCGGGATGAATTCATGGTGAAGCTGCGGGCTGATGCCGTGCTGGGCGAGGGAGATCTGCAGACCGAACTGCTTCGCCGAATTGCACTACACCAGGACAAGCTAGGCCACTATCGGGAGATCGAGCAGCGCGACTTCTTGCATGGCAAACCACTGCCGCGCGAGGCCCGCATCCACCACATGATCTTGAAAAAAGGAATCATGTATGAAGAAGGCTCGATTGCATGGGCCCAGGACCTGCTGGAAGTGCTGGATGCTGGACAATAAGTGATGCCCTTTACCAAAGAACCACCCTACGCCCATGGCACTGCGCCGCGCACTGCCGTATTACTTTGCAACCTGGGTACGCCCGATGCCCCCACCACCAGCGCCGTACGCCGCTATCTGGCCGAGTTTTTGAGCGACCACCGCGTGGTGGAGATTCCGCGCCTGCTGTGGATGATCATCCTGCACGGCATCGTCCTGCGCTTTCGCCCGGCCAAGTCGGCTGCCAAGTACGCCAGCATCTGGACGCCGGAGGGCTCGCCGCTCAAGATTTGGACTGAGCGCCAGGCCAAGCTGCTGCAAGGCTGGCTGGGCCAGCGCAACCACCAGGTCAAAGTGCGCTGGGCCATGCGCTACGGCAGCACCTCCATCGCCTCGCAATTGGACGCGCTGAAGGCTGAAGGCGTAACCCGCATCCTGGTGTTGACGGCCTACCCGCAATACTCGGGCACTACCACCGCCAGCGTGTTCGATGCCGTGTACGCCTGGGCCAAAGACTGCCGCGCACTGCCTGAATTCCGCTTTGTGAACCACTACCACGACAACCCCAACTATATTTCTGCGCTGGCGGCCAGCGTCAAGCGGCATTGGCAAAAAGAAGGCCGCCCCGACCAATTGGTAATGAGCTTTCATGGCGTGCCCGAGCGCACGCTGCACCTGGGCGACCCCTACCACTGCGAGTGTTATAAGACTGCGCGCTTGGTGGCCGAGGCGCTAGGTTTGGCCAAAACCCAATACACAGTCACGTTTCAATCGCGCCTGGGCCGCGCCAAGTGGCTGGAGCCGTACACCGAGCCCACGCTGATTGAAATGGGCAAGGCGGGTGTCAAGCGCGTGGATGTGATCTGCCCCGGCTTTACCAGCGACTGCTTGGAAACTCTCGAAGAAATCAATATGGAAGCGCGTGAAGCGTTTTTACACGCGGGGGGTCAGACCTTTCACTACATCCCGTGCCTGAATGACGATCCGGAGTGGATCACAGCGCTGCTTGACGTGAGCAAGCAGCACATGGCCGGCTGGAATACGCTGGACACACCTGAAGTGCGGGAGCTAGATGCGCAGCGCACCGCGGCGATGGCTTTGGGCGCCAGGCAGTAAAACTTCAGCGTTTTTCGGGCGTTGATCGCGACCCATCCCATACGACCTGGGCCCGCGCCAGGTCACTGACGGTGTCGATATCGAAACAGACGCCCGCATCGTTCACTATCAATTCAATAGCACCCCAGGCAGCAATCACCTGGGCCCCACCGCGATTTCCCTTTAAATTTCGCAAATCGGGGCCACAACGGGCATCAAAACCGACCGGGTGGCCGCGCTGGCCCTCAAATACCGGCACCACCACCGGGTGACGGGCCAAAGCCCGCGCAACCTCTAGCAAAGTTTCGCTGCGCACCAGCGGCAAGTCCGCCGGTAAAACGAGCCAACCGGCAGCGCCAGCGGTAGCTGCCACGGCAGCAGCGATCGAATCGCCCATACCCGCCAAACCCTGTTGTTCCAGGTGCCAAGGCAAGCCGCTGGCCTGGACAGCCGCCAGCGTGCGCTCAAGCACCGTCTGCCCGCCCAGCAGTGCCTGCAGCTTATGGGTGGTGCCACCTGATGCCGTAAAGCGCGCCCCCCTGCCGGATGCCAATACCAAAACAGTAGGCAAAGCGGAGCAAAGTTCACTAGATGGAGATGAAAATATCACGATAAATTGACTAAGTGACTGACGTTCAATTATTATATGACCGCAGTTCATTTAAATATTACGGAGACCCCATGGATCTGAACATCAACGGCAAAAGCGTCAAGACCGATGCAGACCCCAGCATGCCCCTGTTGTGGGTCTTGCGGGATGAATTGAACATGACAGGTACCAAATTTGGCTGTGGCGTAGCGGCCTGTGGTGCCTGCACCGTCCATATTGATGGCCAGGCTGTGCGCTCCTGCGTGATGCCGCTAGCCGCCGTTGAGGGCAAAAAAATACGCACGATCGAGTCTCTGGGCACGCCCGAGAAACCGAGCGCCCTGCAATCTGCCTGGATTGCCGAACAAGTGCCCCAATGCGGCTACTGCCAAAGCGGCATGCTGATGGCCGCCACCGCTTTGCTGGAACGCAAACCTAAGCCTTCTGACGCTGACATTGACGAAGCCATGACCAATATCTGCCGCTGCGGCACCTACCAACGCGTGCGCGCCGCCATCCACCGCGCCGCAGGCACCACCGCGCCCACAGGAGCAACAGCATGAAGCGCCGCACCTGGCTACTAAGCGCCCTGGGCGCAACCGGTGCACTGGTGGTGGGCTGGGGCGTGCTGCCCGCCCGCTCCCGTTTGGGCACTCCTGACTTAATGCTGCCCACTGAAGGTGATGTAGCCTTGAATGGCTGGATCAAGGTGGCTGCCGATGGCGGTGTCGTACTGGCCATGCCGCGCAGCGAAATGGGCCAGGGCGTGCACACCGCGCTGGCCATGCTGGTAGCCGAGGAGCTGGACGTACCGCTGAACCGCGTGACGCTTGAGCAAGCTGGCCCGAGCAAGATTTACGGCAATGTGGCGATGTTTGTCGGCAGCCTGCCCTTTCATCCGCTGGACTCAGAAGGCGACCACAAGCCCACGCTGGTGCGCACCGGCGAATGGATGGTGGGTAAAGTGGCCCGAGAGCTTGGCGTAATCGTCACTGGCGGATCATCCAGCGTAGCCGATGCATGGGTACCGCTGCGCGAAGCGGCAGCCACGGCCCGTGCCAGCCTGTTGCAGGCAGCAGCCACCCAGTGGGGCGTTCCCGCTGCGGAGCTCACGGTCAAAGCTGGCGTGGTCGCCCACGCTAGCGGCAAGACCGACCACTACGGCACATTTGCCAAAGCAGCCGCTGGCACCACACCCAGTAATGTGGTCCTGAAAGACCGCAAAGACTGGACGCTAATTGGCCAGCCGGCGATGCGCTCAGACATTCCAGCCAAGACTAACGGCACAGCCCAATTCGGCATTGATGTGCGCCAGCCCGGTATGTTGTTTGCCAGTATCCGCATGGCGCCCATGCTGGGCGGTACGGTCCAATCCATGGACACCAAGGCCGCCCTGGCGATGCCGGGCGTAGAACGCGTGGTGAAGCTCAATGCCGTGGCGGGATCGACCGCAGGCTTTGCCGTAGTGGGTAAGACGACCTGGCACGCCAAGCAGGCGGCACAGGCGGTTAACGTGCAATGGGAGCAGCGCGCTGCGGGTGCGTTGGACACCGTAAGGATTGATGAAGAGCTTGAGGCGCACACCAAAACCGACCAGGGCACTGCTTTCTTCACCAAAGGCGACACCGCCAAGGCCGAGGCCTCGGCCAAGAAAGTGATGTCGGCCGTCTACCACGCGCCTTACCTGGCCCACGCCACCATGGAGCCGATGAACTGCACCGCGCAGGTCAAAGATGGCAAGGTGGAAATATGGGCGCCAACCCAGGTGCCAGGCATGGCCCGCGAGGCCGCCGCCAAGGTGGCCGGGGTAGATGTGGACAAGGTGACGCTACACGTGACGCTGCTAGGTGGCGGCTTTGGTCGGCGCCTGGAGGTGGACAGTGTGGTGCAGGCGGTGCGCGTGGCCATGGAGACGGCCGGCCGGCCGGTGCAACTGCTGTGGAGCCGTGAAGAAGACATGACCCACGACTTCTACCGCCCGATGCATGTGGCCAGCTTGCACGCAGCATTGGAGTCCGACGGTGGCGTACAGAGCCTTCGCATTCAGTCTGCCGGTGATGCCATCACGCCGCGCTGGATGGAGCGTGGCCTGCCCGCATTGGCGGGCCCACTGGATATGCCGGATAAAACTACCGCAGAGGGATTGTTCGATCTACCCTACGGTATTACCCACCAGCGTATGGCCCATGTGGCCACAAACATGGGGGTGCCCGTGGGCTTTTGGCGCTCGGTGGGCCATTCACACAATGCTTTTTTCTCTGAGAGTTTTATCGATGAACTGTCTGTTGCGTCTGGCAAAGATGGTGTGGCCTATCGCAGCGCACTCTTAAAGGAAGCACCGCGCTACCTGGCGGTGCTACAGCTAGCAGCCAGCAAAGCTGGCTGGGGCAGCAAGCTGCCCGACGGCCATGCCCATGGCGTAGCCTTGCACGAATCTTTTGGCTCTATCGTCGCACAGGTGGCCGAGGTGTCGATAAAGGACGGTGTGCCACGTGTGCACAAAGTGTTTTGTGCCATTGACTGCGGCACAGTCATCAACCCCAACACGGTAGCCCAACAGATGGAAAGCGCAGTGATTTTTGGGTTAACTGCAGCGCTCTACGGCAAGATTGACATCAAGGACGGTGTCGTGCAGCAGAGCAACTTCCCAACCTACCCGATGGTGCAACTGGCTCAGGCACCCTTAGTGCAAACCTTTATCGTGCCGAGCAACCGGCCACCTTCGGGCGTGGGAGAACCCGGCTTGCCTCCGATTGCGCCAGCGGTGAGTAACGCCCTATTTGCCTTGACCGGCAAACGTCAGCGCACCTTGCCTCTGGTCACTGGATGACCCTGGCGGTGCAGACTGGGTCCGCTATGCCCAAGCCCCCGCGGCTTGGGCGCCAGCGCGCCCGGACGCTGGAAGACAAGGACTTGCGCCGCAGCCATTTGCTGCAAGCCGCAGCAGAGCTATTCGCCCAAACCGATTTTGAGGGTGTCACCATTGCCAACATGGCCCAGCGCGCAGGCGTGGCCAAAGGCACGGCCTATCTGTATTTCAGCTGCAAAGAGGCGGTGTTTTTAGAGCTGATGCAAATGGAGTTGGGGCATTGGGAATCGGATTTAGACCAGGCCCTGCGGGCGCTGCCTGCGGTACGCCCACCAAATGCCGTACCCACCGCCCTGGCCCGCACCCTAGCAGCGCGCCCCATGCTGGGCCGTCTGCTGGTGCTGCTGCACGGTGTGATTGAGCCCCAACTTGATTTGGCGTCAGCCCACGCATTCAAAATTTTTCTAAGGGATCTGGTCGTCCGCCTGAGCGGACATCTGGTACAGCATATTGAGGGGCTGACCGCTGAGCAAGCCGCTGTGCTGGTGATGCAAATCCATGCACTAGTGATCAGCGTGACCCAGCTGGCATCGCCACCACCTGTGATCGCCCAAGTGTTAGCACAAGACGTCAGCCTGCAACTCATGTGCGTTGAATTTGAACCTTTTTTAGCCAGTACCTTGAGCACGCTGCTGCGCGGCACGCTGCGTTAGGCTTCGGTCTTTTATCAAGATTTTTATGCAAAGTCTGGATGTTCGTGTGCTCACCGATGCCCTGCACTGGTACCAATCGGGCCACGCGGTGACACTCATTACCGTCATTGAAACCTGGGGCAGCGCGCCCCGACCTCCCGGTGCTTTGCTAGCGCTGCGGGACGACGGTGTCGTCAGTGGATCGGTATCTGGCGGCTGTGTTGAGGACGATTTGATTGCACGTACCCGCGCAACGCAAGCCGCACAGAGGGGCTGCGCAGCGCTGCCTTCTCTGATCGTTTACGGTGTCACCAAGGATGAAGCGGCCCGCTTTGGTTTGCCCTGCGGTGGAACCCTGCGCTTGCTGCAAGAGCCGCTGACGGACATTACGTGGTTACAAGATCTGCTGCGACGCGTGGGTAACCATACGCTGGTGACCCGCACGGTGACCTTGGCTACCGGACAAGTCACATTGGGCCCGGCTGAGCGCGGGCAGACACTGGTCTTTGATGGCCAAACGCTATCGTGCCCGATGGGGCCCCAATGGCGGCTGCTGCTGGTCGGGGCGGGGCAGTTATCGCAGGCCGTAGCCCAGATGGCGTTGATGCTGGATTTTGAAGTGCTGGTGTGCGATCCGCGCGAAGAGTACGCACAAACTCTGGCGGCTACCCTGCCCGGTGTGCGCGTGGTGGCAGGCATGCCCGATGATGCTGTGCGCGATTTGGTACCAGACGCCCACACCGCTATTGTTGCGCTCACGCACGATCCCAAACTTGACGACATGGCCCTGCTGGAAGCCCTGCAATCCGATGCTTTTTACGTGGGTGCGCTGGGATCTCAGCGCAACCAGGCGGTACGCAAAGAACGTCTGGCAACCCATTTCGATCTGCAGCCGAAAGACTTGGACCGTTTGCATGGGCCGGTTGGGCTCCGTCTGGGTGCAAAAACACCGGCTGAGATTGCAGTGTCGGTTGTTGCAGAAATCGTACAAGCCAAGTGCCAAAGTACGCATTAGCGGCCTATATCGGTCTGCTCTTTTGACGGACTGTAAGTTTGTCGTTAGTCTCAACGCTCGTTGGCAGCAAGGGACCGCAGAGTCAGGCTGTTTTGGACTGTTTTTGCTTGGACCAAAATGTTTGCATTCATAAAGAAAAAAGCCCTCTCTGCACGGGTAGAAATAGAACCCGTGGCCACTGCAAGGCGTATGGACCTGGACGAACGCAAGGCATTTCGCCGGGAAATGCTCTATCAGTCGATCCGTGATACGTTTTTGTCGATGGAAGTGATTGGCAGCATGTACAAGTTCAAGGTCATGCCAGTGGATGAGCGTCACCATCGCTTCATCGCCATGATTGATGTGGCCAAATCTTTCGTTACCAACAAAGAGAACAAGTTGCGCAGTTTTGCGGCTATCGAGCAGCAAATGCGCATCAATACCTACAAGCGGTTTGGTATCTTGGTGGACGGCACCTACTGGCGCGTGAGCGAGACGGAGAGCCAGTTTGAAATACATGCTCCGCGTGCTGGTGAAGCTTTGGGCGAGGCCCGCGTAGGAGCGCGCAACGGCAACGCCCCCGACCCGGTATCCCCGCAAAGCCGGATCGCGTCCATCAGCGGCCATGAATACCAGCCGATCTCGGAAGAGGAAACGCGTGCCTTTATGGCCGCCCTGAAAAACGGCTACACGCCGCCCGCATTGCAGGTGGGTGATATGGAATACCAATCCGATTTGGCGCCCCTGGATGGCGGCATCATGATTGGCGGCACCCAATACGGGCGACTGCAATAA
>JANYEE010000109.1 GCA_025363275.1 Burkholderiales bacterium
GCGCACATTCCAGCGTCACTGCACTGCCCGACGTCGTTTGTGCGGGCAAGGCCAGGCCCGACATGACCGAGCTGACCAACCGCAAACCCGTGGAACCAGTGTCCACCAGGATGTTGTCAATAGTGCGGCAATCCGACGTACCAGGAGCGCACACCCGCACCGAAACATAAGGAATATTGACGTTATTACCGGGTCCAACCCCCACCACCATAGGCAGCACATTGGTGGCGACCAATACTGGCGGTTGCGTCACCGGCGCGGAGCCTGTAGCAGGTGCTGAACCGCCCCCCCCGCCACCGCAGGCGCACAGCCACGCTGTCATCCACACACTTAACAGCCGCCTCATTGCAGCTCTAACGCGGTAACGCCCGCAGGCAACTGGTCTGGCAAATAAGCGCGCCCCACAAAGGCGCGCATCATGCCGCCGGACTCCAGCGAGAGCGAGGGCGTATCGACCCGCACACTGCGCTTGCGCTGTTGCAATGCGTTTTGGTACAACGGAAATTGGCCGCCCAGCAAGCGCTCCATGTCAGGCAGCACTGGGCCATCCCAGGCGACTGCAAACACCAGACCTTCAAGGGATACAAATTGCCGCACTTTCACGCCCTCCGCAGTGGTGTGCGTAAACACGGAGAACCGCGCACCACTGACAAATACTGCAGGAGCTTGCCAGGCAACACCATCGGCTTGTACGGACGCTAGGCCGCCCCCCAAATGCGCTTGCGCTGCGCCGCCCGCGAACACTAGCGTGCAGGCCAGGGCTGCGCGGGCAAAGCTAGGGTGAAAAGTTTTAATCATGATTTATTGCACCTTACTACTGGGCCGATCCAGCCACCGGTCGCGATACGCCTGCAGATGCGGCATACCCTCCTCGCCGGGGTTGAACTTCATCAGCCCGCGCGCAAACTCCAGCGCGATAAACGTGGTGATATCGGCAATGGTGAAGCGCGCGCCGCCCACATAGGGCTGCTTGGCCAGTTCACTGTCCAACCAACGCGCCACGCCGCGCACCTTTTCACCCTGAGAGCGGCCAAAGTCTGGAAACTGTGGCTGCTCCAGCGGCGCCAGTCCGGGGTGGGTGTGGCGGATGCAGTTGGCAAAACCGCCCAGCAGATAGAACTCAATGCGCCGGTCGGTCATCTCAATGAAGGCGCGCTCTTCAAAATCCACGCCCATCAGGTTGGGCTCGGGGTAGCGGCCTTCCAGGTAGGTGCAGATGGCACGCGTCTCGGTCAACACACGGCCATCGTCCAGCTCCAGCGCGGGCACTTTGGCCAGCGGGCTTTTGGCGCGGTAGGCCTCGGACTGGTGCTCGTTGTTGCCGATGCTAACGGTCACCAGTTCAATATTGGTAATGCCCTTTTCGGCGAGGAACATGGTCACGCGCCGGGGGTTGGGTGCGCGGGGCGATACATAGAGTTTCATGTCAGACACCCCCATCACGGGACTTGCCAGTCTCCACCATCTTGCGGGCTTCCTCGGCAAATTGTTTTGCCTTGGCTTCATCGTCCACGCGCATGTTCAAGTTGGACGGCGGCATCTCGATGCCCTTGAGCACTGCAGGCCGCGCGCGAATCGCGTCAATCCAGCGCTGCAAATGCGGCAGGCCTTCGGTGGACACTCCGCTCCACTTGTGCGTACGCACCCAAGCCCAGTTCGCAATGTCAGCAATCGAGTAGTCCCCCGCCAGATATTCGTGGTCCGCCAAGTGGCCATCCATCACGCGAAACAGGCGCGTGCTCTCGCCCTGGTAGCGGTCAATGGCGGCCGGGATTTTTTCAGGAAAGTACCGGTAGAACACATTGGCCTGGCCCATCATCGGCCCGATGCCGCCCATCTGGAACATCAGCCACTGCAGCACCTTAGATCGGCCCTTGGCATCACTGGGCATCAGTTGGCCAGTCTTCTCGGCCAGGTAGATCAAAATGGCGCCCGACTCAAACACGGCAAAGTCATCGGCCGCACGGTCCACAATCGCGGGGATGCGGCCGTTGGGGTTGAGCTTCAAAAAGGGCGCCTCCTTTTGCTCGCCCTTGGACAGGTTGATGACCTGCAAGGTATAGGGCAAGGCCAGCTCTTCGAGGGCGATAGAGACTTTGTGGCCATTGGGCGTGGCGGCGGTGTACAAATCAATCATGGGATTTTCTGAATTGGGAGGTTCCGAACCGAGGACGCAGCCAGTATCGATGAAAACCATTGCCATCATTCAACACCTGGCCAAT
>JANYEE010000189.1 GCA_025363275.1 Burkholderiales bacterium
CCGCAATGCCATTTGCCGCAGTAAAGACCAGAGAACTAATGACCTTATTGCCAAACGGATTGGTGACAGTCCAGGCGCCAGTGCCACCATCCACAGCGCCGCTGCCCAATGAGGCTACGCCGCTGGTGGCCAAGCTCCAGATTGCAGTGTGCGTACCTTTGGCAGTCAAAGTAAAGATTGAAGAACCGCCACCAGCGTAATTGGCTGTTATCTGGGCCACTTCATTGACGTCGCCGTACTCAGGGCCGTCAAAAAGCAGTCCCAAAGTAATGCTGGAGACAGTGACGCCTTTGGAAAAGCTGCCGCTGATGGTTTCGCCAATGTCGATTTCACCGCCTGTGCGGCCACCAGCAATACCCACGCCTGTCAGGCCGGCTTGTGTTTTCTTTTCGAAGCTGCGTTGGCCCGCTGTGAAGGTGGTGGCTAAGCCATCCGCAAAAGTCTGGGTAAAAGTGGTGGAGCCGTTAACAAAGCTAGAACCATTGACGGTATCCGATGCCGCTTGGGCTGAAAACGCCATTGTTGTGAGTGTGGCGGTAACGATCAAACGGTGAAGAAAACGGTGTGTCATGGCGGCAAAGACCCTGCTTTTTTAAATTTATTTAAGGGCTTGGCGGCTGGTGTGCGGCACCCAAACCAATTCCCTCCCTGTATTGAATTGTAAGTAAATGCTGCGTCGCGCCAATAGTCCGTATGGACTAAGCGGCAGTCTAGTGGTGGGCTTTATTTGAGGATGTCGCCAATGCAGAGGTATTTGATCTCCACATAGTCATCCATGCCAAAGTGTGAGCCTTCGCGGCCCAGGCCGGACTGTTTGACACCGCCGAAGGGCACGTGCTCGGTGGCCAGAATACCCACATTCACACCGACCATGCCGTATTCCAACGCCTCGCCCACGCGGTAGATGCGACCGATATCGCGGCTGTAAAAGTAGCTGGCTAAGCCAAACTCGGTGGCATTGGCAGCGTCAATGGCTTCTTGTTCGGTGTTGAATTTAAACAGGGGTGCAAAGGGGCCAAAGGTCTCTTCTTGGGCACACAGCATGTCGGGTGTGGCGTCGGCTACCAGTGTGGGCTCAAAGAATTGGCCCGAGCCCAATGCGCTCAGGCGCTTGCCGCCCACTAGCACGCGCCCGCCCTTGGCCACGGCGTCGTCCACGTGGCGTTGTACTTTCTCTAAGGCGGCCTCTTCAATCAGCGGGCCTTGGTTCACGCCATCTTCAAAGCCATTACCCACCTTAGCGCTGCGTACCTTGGCGGCAAACTTTTCGGCAAACTGTTCGTACACCCCAGCTTGCACATAAAAGCGGTTGGTACAGACGCAGGTTTGACCCGCGTTACGGTATTTGCTGGCAAACGCGCCTTCTACGGCACTGTCAATGTCGGCGTCGTCAAACACAATAAAGGGCGCATTGCCGCCCAGTTCCAGCGACAGTTTTTTGATAGTGGGTGCGCTTTGCGCCATCAGAATGCGGCCCACCTCGGTGCTGCCGGTGAAGCTGATGTGGCGCACCACATCGCTGGCGCACAGCACTTTGCCGATGGCAATCGAGTTAGTAGCATCGGCGCTCAGGATATTGAGCACGCCTGCGGGAATGCCGGCGCGCATGGCTAACTCGGCCACTGCAAGGGCCGTCAGGGGCGTGAGCTCGGCGGGTTTGATGATGACGGTGCAGCCGGCCGCCAGGGCGGGGGCCACCTTGCGGGTGATCATGGCCAACGGGAAGTTCCACGGCGTAATCGCCGCGCATACGCCGATAGGCTGCTTGATGACCATCAGACGTCGGTTGTTGTCGAACTGCGGCAAGGTCTCGCCATTGACGCGCTTGGCTTCTTCGGCGTACCACTCTACGAAGCTTGCGCCATAGGCCACTTCGCCCTTGGCCTCTGCCAGCGGCTTGCCTTGCTCTGCGGTCATCATCCGCCCCAGATCGTCCTGGTTGGTCATCAGCAAATCGAACCATTTACGCAGAATGGTGCTGCGTTCCTTTCCAGTTTTGCTGCGCCAAGCAGGCCAAGCGGCGTTGGCGGCGGCAATGGCTGCTTCGGCATCGGCCGGGCCCATATTGGCGACATCAGCCAGCTTTTGGTGGGTGGCGGGGTCTACTACGTCAAAACGCTGTTCCGCAGCGCCCGCGTGCCATTCGCCGTTTATCAGAGCGTCGGTCTTTAGCAAACTGGGGTCTTTGAGCGTAGAGAGAGGGGAGGCAATGGCTGTCATGGCGGTGTCCTTATCAGGTGCTTGGAATCCAACCCCCAAGGGTAGCGACTTTTGCCAGCCCGGGGGCGCCGCTGTGGCGACAGGGTGTGGTACCACTTTGCGCGGCCCGAATTGGCTAGTTCTGGCCCCGGGCGATAATGGAGAGCTAGTTCCCAATCCTAAGATTGATTTGCCATGACCCAAGCTGTAATGAGTGTTTCTGACATTCGCAAAACCTTTCTCGATTTCTTTGCCTCCAAGGACCATACCGTGGTGGCGAGCAGCCCGCTGGTGCCCGGCAACGACCCAACGCTGATGTTTACCAACTCGGGCATGGTGCAGTTCAAGGACGTGTTTTTGGGCGCGGACAAGCGTTCTTATGTGCGCGCCGCATCGGTACAGGCCTGCCTGCGCGCCGGTGGCAAGCACAACGACCTGGAAAACGTGGGCTACACCGCCCGCCACCACACCTTTTTTGAGATGCTGGGCAACTGGAGCTTTGGCGACTACTTCAAGCGCGATTCGCTGAAGTGGGGCTGGGAGCTATTGACCCAGGTGTATGGCCTGCCGGCAGAGAAGCTGCTGGCCACGGTTTATATCGACGACGACGAAGCCTTTGATATCTGGACTAAGGAGATTGGTCTTCCGCCCGAGCGCGTAGTGCGCATTGGCGACAAAAAAGGGGCCAAGAAATACCAGTCAGACAACTTCTGGATGATGGCTGACACGGGTCCCTGCGGCCCTTGCAGCGAGATCTTTTACGACCACGGCGACCACATTCCCGGTGGCCCGCCAGGCAGCCCCGGTGAAGACGGTGACCGGTTCATTGAAATCTGGAACCATGTGTTCATGCAGTTTGATATGCAGCCCGATGGCAGCCTGAACAAGCTGCCCGCCCCTTGCGTGGACACCGGCATGGGCCTTGAGCGCCTGGCCGCCATCTTGCAGCACGTGCACAGTAACTACGAAATCGACATCTTTGACACAC
>JANYEE010000198.1 GCA_025363275.1 Burkholderiales bacterium
CTGAACGGCGTGCAATACCCCGACCTGGTGAGCCTGATCCTCAAAGCTAATGAGATCGGCGGCCGCCACGGCCTGGGCATGAGCGACCAGATCGAGAACCGCATCATCGAAGCCAAGAGCCGCGGCATCTACGAAGCCCCCGGCCTCGCGCTGCTGTTCATCGCCTACGAGCGTTTGGTCACCGGCATCCACAACGAAGACACCATCGAACAATACCGCGACAACGGCCGCAAGCTGGGCCGCCTGCTGTACCAGGGCCGCTGGTTCGACAGCCAGGCCATCATGTTGCGCGAGACGGCGCAGCGCTGGATCGCCAGTGCCATCACCGGTACGGTGACGGTGGAGCTGCGCCGCGGCAATGACTACTCGTTGTTGAACACCGAATCGCCGAACCTGACCTATGCGCCGGAGCGCTTGAGCATGGAGAAGGTGGAAGACGCGCCGTTCTCGCCGCTGGACCGCATTGGGCAGCTGACCATGCGCAACCTAGACATTACGGATACGCGGGCGAAGCTGCAGGTGTATTCGAATGCGGGGATGTTGGAGCTGGGTAAGGGGGATGATTTCTTGAAGTTGGGGAAGTAAGCGTCAGCTAACACCCCAAAGACAAAGCCCGCCAGGTGAGAGCCTGGCGGGCTTTGTTGATTGTGTTCAATCGTTAGCGGGCTCAGGGCAGCAGCTTCAAACCCAGCTCTTTCAAAAAGCCGTTGTGCTTTTCCTTGGCTGCAGCAATCGCCTTTTCAATCTCAGCCATACCTACCCGGCGTGAATATCGCGCTTCTTCCTCACGGAACTGGTAAGTCTGGATAATTTTTGCAATGTTCTCGTCCGTCAGCTGATTCTGACGTTTGCCTTTGACAAAGTGTTCAGCCGCGTTGATGAACAGCACGTCGTCCGGTTTCTTGCATTTCTTCAGCACCAAGATGCACACCGGAATACCAGTGGAATAGAACAGGTTGGACGGCAGCCCAATCACCGTGTCGATGTGACCATCCTTCAGCAACTTGGTGCGGATGCGCTCTTCGGCCCCGCCACGGAACAGCACGCCATGCGGCAGGATGATGGCCATCACGCCCTGGTCTTTCAGGAAGTGAAAGCCGTGCAGCAAAAAGGCAAAGTCCGCCGCCGACTTGGGCGCCAGGCCATGGTTTTTGAATCGTACGTCGTCGCCCATGGCCTCCGTCGGCTCCCAACGGTAGCCCACGGCCAGGATGGCGTCGAGGTTGTAATGCGCCACTTGGTAGTTCTTGCCGTCGGCGGCAGTTGTCAACCGTTGGTTGACAACTGAATCTTGGCTCAGCTCCTGCTCCGTGAAGATGGCCTTGAGGTGCTTGGCGATGTTCTGCTTGCTGGTTTGAAACAGCTCCGCCATCTCCAGCTGGCTGGGCCACACGGTGCCCGGATCAACCCGCAATTGAATCTGGCTCTTCCCGTCATCGGTGGTGTAGGGGATCAGGTTGCTCATCCTTGCAAGGGGGAGCTCTTGCCACCCAATTCGACCAGTCCATCCCTAAAAGCTTTTGCACTAGGACATGCCGGATGCGTTGCTGCCCGCTCAAGCTCGTATCGCAGCGCACCGCACATCTTTTTCGCAAAAATGACCTTGTTGCTGCCAGGTCCCCTGGAGTCGTGTGCCTTAGCCACTTCCTTCAACCGTTCCCAAGGCATTTCAAAGGTTTGCTCTGGTGTAGGTTCAAAAAACTCCGGCACATTCAGCCAACGACGCATAGCATCGGTGTCGGCCAAAAACCAGGCCTCTAGCGCTTTGACAGCAACAAAAATCAACTGCGTGTGTTCGGTTGTTATGCGGGCTTTGACCGCTTCCACATTTGCCGCATCCTCCAGATCCGTCAATATCACTATGTGGTCGGGTTGACTACGAGCAAATTGAGCCAACATGGGCTTGATATGGTGCGGCAATAAATTCCCACCGCCTTTGGCGTTGATCACTGGGCTACAAATTTCGAGCCCCTGATCGCCCGCCCATTTTCTAAATCCGGCGGACTCGATCAGGACCTTTTCGGAATCCCCTTCCACAATGAACCCCACTTTCACCATGGCAGCCCCCCATCAAACATGTTCATGAGCCATGCCGTGTCCAGGTTCAGGCCATCCAATGCAGCGCTACTTTGAGCAGCATTCTTTGCAACAGTTTTTCCTTCCAGTTTGTTGACCAACCACAACTCCGTAACCTTGGATGCGCGAACCAATGACTCACTGTGCGTTGTGACAAAGACTGGATGCTCGATGCTGGCGTTTTGACGCATCAGGTCCACCAAGGCTTCAATGCCTTTGGGGTGTAGCCCTCGCTCGGGCTCTTCTATCAGCGTGATGCCATGCCGTTTAGCGCGACTGAGTACAGCCGTCATGATGCACAGCGCGTAGATCGTTCCATCCGAAATCAGGTTCGCAGGGAAGTGCGCCTTGGTGCCCTCTTCCTTGAACTTAATCACCGTACCTCCGCTCAGGCGGTCAGGCTCAGCGCGAACGTGCTCCATGCCCGGCACCAAAAGGTTCATCCATTCCATCACCTGAGTGCGGAAATCCTCATCCTTCTCAAGAGAAGCAAGCATCGTCGCTACGTTATGCCCGTTAGGGTGCAATGCGGTGGTATCAGCGCTGGAGCCATCGGGCTCTTTCGCACCCAATGGGTCAAAGCGAAAAACCTCGACATTGGTCAAGTAGTCGTAGAGCAGAAATTCACCCTGGGTAAACAGCAGCCCCGACATGTCCGGTGGTAATTTTTCAATGGTGATGGATTTATCACTATCGAATGAGGAAATGACGGGGTCACTCCCTTTTTTCCGTTCCAAAAGCTTCTTCCCGTCCACCACCAGCGTCTCATCCAGCACGGGGGACGTATCCATGTCGTGCACTTTGAGGGTATAGGCTAGGGCTTGCCCATCCAAAGTTGCACGGATGCCGAAACCAAAAGTCCGGGCATTGCGCTTTCGAAGCTTGTAGCTGTGAACTTGAGGGAAACCACGGAACTGGCGCAAAGCCTTGACCGCCCCGGACTCCACGACAGCACTGACGAAGGACAACGCATCCATCAAATTGCTTTTGCCAGAACCATTCGGCCCAGCAAATACACTGAACGGCTCTAAATTCAACAGTTGAAGGTCCGCCACACTTTTGAAGCCTGAAACTTCGATCAAATCGATTTTCATTCGTTGTCCTTTTCTACCAAAATCAGCCACGCATCTGGCTCTTGCCGTCATCGGTGGGGTAAATAATCAGGTTGCTCATGCCTCAACCGCCTCCGCCAAGGGGAAAAGCTGCTGCATCAGCCCATTCTTGTGGGTCTTGAGGGTTTCGAGTTCCTCGGAGGCGGTGGTGATGAGGGTGTCAAGGGTGGTGAGGCAGTCGGCAATACGTTTTTGTTCGAGTGGCGGCGGAATCACCGCTTCAAAAGAGAGCAAGTCATCGCGGTTGGCGTCTTCAATGGCGTGGGTGATGGTGTAGGCGTGCAGCTGCTTTTGGAAGATGTCCTCTGTGGTGCGTAGCTGGCCTTCTTCGCCTTCGAACTGCTTGACCGTGGCGTTCTTCTCGAAGATGGGCGTACCGGTGAAACCGAAGAGCTGGGCCGTGGGAAAAAAGTTCTTGATGGCATCGTGGTTATCGCCAAACTGGGAGCGGTGGCATTCGTCAAAGATGAAGACGATGCGCTTGTCGCTCAGCGGTGCCAGTTGCTCTTTGAAGGTGGCCTTGCCATCTTTCTTTTGCTGCTTGTTGCGCTTGCTGTTTTCATCCAGCGCCAAGCCCAGCTTCTGGATGGTAGTAACGATGACCTTGTCGGCATAGTCGTCAGACAGCAGGCGGCGCACCAGCGTGGCGGTGTTGGTGTTCTCCTCTACGCAGCCCTCTTGGAAGCGATTGAACTCTTCGCGGGTCTGGCGGTCCAGGTCTTTGCGGTCCACCACAAAGAGGCATTTCTCGATATCTGGGTTGTCCTTGAGCAGTGTGGATGCTTTGAAGGACGTCAGCGTCTTGCCGCTGCCGGTGGTGTGCCAGATGTAGCCGTTGCCGCAGTTTTGGTGAATGCAGTCCACGATTTGCTTCACGGCATACACCTGGTAGGGGCGCATCATCAGCAGCTTTTGCTCGCTGGCCACCAGCACCATGTAGCGGCTGATGGTTTGGCCCAAGGTGCATTTGACCAAGAACTTGTCAGCAAATTCGTCTAGCTGAGCAATTTTGTTATTGGCCTCGTCCGCAAACTGGTAGATGGGCAAAAAGCGTTCGTCCGCATTGAACGCAAAGTGGCGCGCGTTGTTGTTGGCGAAGTAGTAGGTATTGGTGCGATTGCTAACGATGAAGAGCTGCAGAAAGCTCAGCAGCGTCTTGGTGTAGCCGTTGCCGGGGTCATTTTTGTAGTCAACGATTTGCTCCATGGCGCGCCGAGGGTTGATGCCCAGCGTCTTCAGCTCAATTTGCACACACGGCACGCCGTTGATGAGGATGAGCACGTCATACCTGTGGTGGCAGTAGTCGGTATTGATGCGCAGCTGGTTCACCACCTCGAAGGTGTTTTTGCACCAGTCTTTGATATTGACCAGGGTGTAGTTCAGCGGCGTGCCATCTTCGCGGGTGAACGAATTGATAGTGCGTAGGGTCTTGGCGGCGGTGAATACGTCAGGGGTAACGATTTCGTCCAGCAGACGGACGAATTCTCCATCTGACAGCTTGACTCGGTTCAGCGCTTCAAACTTTTCACGGAAGTTGCGCTCCAGCCCGGCGCGGTCGCGAATGTCGGGGCGGTATTCGTACTTGAGGCCTTGAAGTTTGCCGATGAAACCGTATTCGATCTGCTCTTCCTTGACGACGTGACTCGGCTTGATGGCGGACTGGTCGTAGATGAAATTCGATGGGGGCATGGTTGGTGACTATACGTTCAAGCGTAGTGCTGAAATTGATTGCTGTCACGGCTGAGCAGTTGCATCAGCTTCGGGTGGATGAAGAGCTTTTCTTTGCCCAACGACATTTCGCGGAGCACGCCGATATCGGCCAAATCGTGCAAGTAGCGCGATGCGGCCTGGCGCTGGGCAATGCCTTTGTCCACCAAGTTCCCAATGCGGCAATAGGGCTGCTCAAAGATCACGTCCACCAGTTCGCGGGTGTAGATCTTGGGCAGGCGGGTGCGCACATGCTCGGTGGTGTGCTCGGCCAGCGCGCGGATGGCGGCGATCTTGCCGGTGGTCCATTTAGATGTCTCGGCCACGGCCTGCAGCATGAAGATCAGCCAGGGCTCCCAGGCTCCGTCCCGCGTGACGCTGAGCAGCAGGCGGTAATAATCGGCCTTGTGGGCGATCACATGACGGCTGAGGTAGAGGATGGGCAGGTTCAGCAGCTCTTCCTGGATGAGATAGAGGATGTTGAGCACGCGGCCAGTGCGTCCATTGCCATCAGTGAATGGGTGGATGGCTTCAAACTGGTAGTGGCCCACGGCCATGCGGATCAAAGGGTCCAGCTCGGTCTGGTTATGTAGAAAGCGCTCCCAGTTGGCCAGCATGTCGCGCAAGCGGGCTTCGCCTTCGGGCGGGGTGTAGACCACCTCGCCCGTGCGGTCATTGGCGAGCTGGGTGCCCGGGGTGCGGCGGATGTCCATATCCACGCCTTTGAGGGTGCG
Organism: Burkholderiales bacterium; assembly: GCA_025363275.1. GTDB lineage: Bacteria > Pseudomonadota > Gammaproteobacteria > Burkholderiales > Burkholderiaceae_C > Allorhodoferax. Next base: position 5,630 of record JANYEE010000198.1, read on the forward strand.
GCACACGTCTACGGCGGTGGCGGTGCATAGCGGCCGGGCCTTGAGCGACTGAAAGCCCTGGTGCAGCGCGGTGCGGTAGCGCAGTGCTTCTTTGGTGGCGGGGTCCGCGCTTTCGTGGCTCTGTGCGTACTGGAACAGCTGGTCGGTGGTGGTGACGATGTTTTCAATTTCCGAGCTGTCTTTGGCTTCCAACAGCGGGATGGTGTTGATCAGCATCGCCTGGTTGGGGATGAGTTCGGCGGCCTGTTTGAGCTCGGCCAGCGCGGCGCGGGCTTCAATGCAGGCCTTGAGCACTGCGTGGCTTTCCAGCTCGTGCGCTGGAGGTAGCGCGGGCAACTGGTTGTGGGGCTTCTCGGGGAGCCAAACGGGGGCAGCGTCAGTCATGATGCAAAAAGCTCGTTTTATCGACAGGTGAGCAGCTTATGTCGCCACCGGCGACACGTCAACAGAACGTGTTTCAATTTTCAAAAAACAACAACACGTCGTGTGGTTCATGTCGTTTTTGACG
>JANYEE010000222.1 GCA_025363275.1 Burkholderiales bacterium
AATGCTCCTAAATTAGGAGCAGCTCAGGTATATTCCACCTGGGCCCCAGCCACTTTTGACCATAAAACCCGCAAAACCCGCCTTTTTGGGGCTTAGCGGGGCTACTGCAGGGCCTACCATAGCGCATGCGCCGTACCTGCCCCCTGCAGCACTTCCCTCGCCCGCTTTTCACCGCAAAGGCCAGCCCATGATCCGCGTCTTCATTGGCTATGACCCACGCGAGGCGGTGGCCTACCACGTGTGCGCCAACAGCATCATCCGCCAGGCCCAACGGCCGGTGGCCATCACGCCACTGGCGCTGAACAACCTGCACGAGTACCGCGAGACCCATGCCGATGGCAGCAACCAGTTCATCTACAGCCGCTTTTTGCTGCCGCACCTGACCGACTACACCGGCTGGGCCATTTTTATGGATGGCGACATGGTGGTACGCGACGACATCAGCCAGCTCTGGGATTTGCGCGACGAGACCAAGGCCGTGATGTGCGTGCAGCACGACTACAAAACAAAAGCCCACGGCAAATACTTGGGCTCTAAAAATCAGGATTATCCGCGCAAGAACTGGTCCAGCGTAGTGCTCTGGAACTGCGGCCACCCGGCGAATCGCGTAGTCACACCGGCCTTTGTAGAAGCCGGTACCGGTGCGCAATTACACCGCTTCAGTTGGCTCACGGATGATCTGGTGGGCGCGCTGCCCAAGGTCTGGAACTGGCTACCGCAGGAGCTGGGCGCCAACGTGGATGCCAAGCTGCTGCACTGGACGCTGGGCACGCCCTGCTTCCACGAATACGCCGACGACCCGATGGCCGCCGAGTGGCACCGCGAGCGTCTGCTGGCGGATTACTCTCTGCAGCGTTAGCGGCGTTAGGAATGAGCGCGTCGCACCCTACGGCTCCCAGTTTGCAAGACTGGATGCTGCGCGGCGAGCAGCACTTGGACCAGCAGGCCTTTGAAGACGCCGCCCACGCCTACCACCAAGCCCTGCTGCTGGCGCCTGAAAATCGCTACGCCCGTTTCTGGCTGGGCGAGTCGCTGTTCCACCTGGGCCGCTACGCTGACACCGTTGCCGTACTAACCGATCTGGACGTAGGCAACGACACCGCGCTGGCACTCGAATGCGCACTCACACTCGGGCGGGCCTTGCAGCGCACCGGTAGTGCCGCGCTGGCCGAGGTGACGCTACTCCAGGCCTTTGTGGCCCACCCGCACAGCGAAGCAGCCGCCTACAACCTCGCAGTGTTTTACGAACAAGAAAATCAGCCTGCGCAGGCCCTGCAGTTTTTGGAGCCCTCGGTTCAGCGCTTCCCCCAGTCAGCCCGGCTGCACTACAACCTAGGTGCCAACTGCGCCGCTTGCGGCCTGACCGAAGCGGCCGTGCAAGCCTTTGAACAAACACTGCGCATTGACCCAGTGCATCTGCAGGCCCACCAAAACCTAGCGCTGATCCACCTACGTCAGGGCCAATTGCAAACGGGTTGGATGCACTACGCCTGGCGCTTTAACCGCCACCAGATGGAGGGCGCGCCCGCGCAGTGGACGCCACGGACTCCCCAGTTGCCCGCAGATCTGACCGGCGTGACTGTTGCGCTGCGGGGCGAGCAAGGCCTAGGTGATGAGATGTTTTTCTTGCGCTACCTGCCGCAGCTCAAAGCGCGGCGAGCCACGGTGGTCTACCAGCCCTGCAACACCAAGCTGCTGCCGCTGCTGGCCCTGTGGCAGGTACAAGGGCTCATCGACTACGTCCTGGCACCTGACAGCCAGGCAGAGGAAGGGGCGCTTGCGCTGTTAATTGGGGATTTGCCGTTGGCGCTCGGCGCACTGGATTACCCGCCGTCCTTGCGCCTGACGGCCAACCAAGCCGCAGTGCAAAGCTGGCGGCAGCGATACCCTCTGCTGGCCCGAGAGCGCCCGCGCGTGGGCCTGACCTGGCGCGCCGGTATGGCCCAGCCCCAGGCCGACGCGCGAGGCAACCGCTGGCTGTCGAAGGAAGTTTCACTCCCCGCACTGATTGCGCTGCTAGAGCCGCTGGACGTTGATGTAGTGATTTTGCAGCGCAAGCCTGCGCCCGATGAGCTGGCCTGGGTACAAGCGCAACTGGGCCCCAAACGCTGCCTAGACGCCAGTGGTTTCGATCACGATCTAACCGAATTGCTGGCGCTGCTATCCACCTTAGACAGCCTATTGGGCGTCAGTAACACCAATGTGCATTTGATGGCTGCACTGGGTAAGGGTGGCGATATTTTGGTACCTTCACCGGCAGAATTCCGCTGGCAGGACACTGGCAACCCATCACCGTGGTTCACTGGATTTCAGGTAGGGCGCCAGCAGCAAAATGGAGGCTGGGACGGCGCCCTAGACCTGCTGCAGACCACGCTCGCGAAACGCTACCCCGCCAGACCTTAGCAAGACGCGCAGCCCCCGGGGATCTGCGGATTCAGTTCAGGGCTTAGGCCGCGTCTGGCCACCATTCGGACCCTGTCCACCGTTCCCTTTTGATCCGCGCGCTGGGCGGCAGGCCAGCAGTTTGCCCTCGGGTGCAAAGCAGCTCCCGGTCTCTGCGCCGCGGGGCGATGTGAACACGCAAGCTGCACCGCTGGCGAGTGCTTTACAGGCGGCCAATGCTTCAGCTGGAGGGCCATGGCGGGGTGGCTCTTGGCCCTCAGCCTGTCCATTGGCAGCACTAGGCTGTGGTGATTTGCCTTGGTTTTGCTGGGCCCGGGCGAAGCCGCCCAAGCCAACTGCACTGATTAAAACTACGCTACGTACCCAGATGGAAATACGAACCATAAAAAACCTCCGAAGTGATGTGGATTGTGGGGAATGGTGCAGAACTGCCAACCCACTAAAGGCCAGCTCCCTGCACTGTGCCTGGCAAGTGTGGAGACACTGTGAAGGGCATCACCAACGCGCAAACGGGTGGTTGGCCAAGTTGGAATTGAAATAACGCGCATCCTGCGTCACCTCGTCGCCTAGCCAGTCAGGCTGCTCAAAAGCTTGTGCCTCGCTGTGCAGTTCCACCTCCGCCACGACCAGGCCCATGTTGTCACCGGCAAAGTCATCCACCTCCCAGGTCGTGCCCTGATGCACCAGCACATGCCGGGTCTTCTCAATCAGCGGACCGTCGCACATCGCCAACAGCGCTTGCGCATCGACCACAGGGATCGCGTACTCAAACTCAGCGCGTGTGGCGCCCACGCTGATGCCCTTGATAGTCAAAAATGCGGCGTCCCCGGCAATGCGTACGCGTACCGTGCGGGTCTTGTCGCGGTTCAGGTAGCCCTGGCGGTAGTGCGCACCGGGCGCAGCCCGCCAGGTAGCTTGTGTCGATGTGTCGGCCACCAAAAATTTGCGCTCAATCTCTATCGCCATGTCTGATTCACTTTTCTGCCGCGGTGGCTACACTGGCAATCACCATGACAACCCCAACCCCGCTAGCCCCCGAAGTGTGCCCGCTGTGTAGCCAGTCCAACCAATGCGCGATGGAAATCGAACGCAGCACCAAAAAAAAGCAGCCGCCCTGCTGGTGCACCAAGGCCACCTTTAGCGCAGAGCTGCTGTCACGCCTGCCCGACAACGCCGTCCACCGCGCTTGCATTTGTGCCCGCTGCGCTAACGGGCAAGAGGCTCTGGGCGTCCTCGCTCCCTAAAACGACGCAATCCTGGCCTAGGCGCTGTCCTTGGTATCGCGCAGCATCCGCGCGTCGCAGCAGGGCGGCACGGTTCAGGCTTGTGCCCCCGTCCACGCGATGGCAACTTCCATGCAGGACAATAGCAACGTGCCCGCAACTGCAGCCCTTTATGCCCAAGACTTTTGATTTTTCCCCGGTGGCCCTGGCCCGACTGGCCCAGGACGATGTGACACGTGCTCTGCTGGAGGACGTAGGCACTGGCGACCTGACCGCCTCGTTAATCCCTGCCGACCGAGCCACCCACGCCCGCGTACTGGCCCGCGAAAGCGCCGTGGTTTGCGGTAGCGCCTGGGTGCAAGCCGCCGTGCTGCGCCTCGACCCTAGGGCGCAGATCACCTGGCATGTATTGGACGGCCAGCATTGCACCGAAAACCAGGTGGTGTTTGAAGTGCGCGGCAGCGCCCGCACGCTGCTGACAGCCGAACGCACCGCACTGAATTTTTTACAATTACTCAGCGGCGTAGCCACCAAGACGGCGCAGTATGTCGACATCGTGCGTGGCACACGCGCCCATATTGTGGACACCCGCAAGACTTTGCCAGGCCTGCGCCTGGCGCAGAAATACGCGGTGCGCTGCGGTGGTGGCACCAACCACCGCGTAGGCCTGTACGACGCGATTTTGATCAAGGAAAACCACATCGCTGCGGCCGGCGGCATTGCGCAGGTGATGGCGCTAGCCGCGCAGTTGGCAGTGCAGGCTGACTTTGTGGAAATTGAAGTGGAGACCTTGGTGCAACTGCGCCAAGCTCTGGAGTGTGGCGCCAAGATGGTGCTGCTGGACAACATGGATTTACCGACGCTGCACGAGGCCGTGCGCATCAACGCAGAGCGGGCGGTCTTGGAGATATCGGGGGGCGTGACCCTGGACGGCCTGCGCGCGCTGGCCGAGACCGGCGTAGACCGGATCTCGATTGGTACGCTGACCAAGGACGTACGCGCCACCGACTATTCCATGCGTTTTGATCACAGCCTGTAAAAGACCCTCAGGAGCCCGCCATGCAAACCATCACCATTGCCGTTGACTACGACCAACCCGACACCAGCGACGCCGCAGTCGCCGGTGTTTGCAGCACCCGCCACGCCTGGGCCCGCGTGCCCGTAGAGCCCACGCAGACTGAGCGCACTGCACTCAAAGACAAAATCCGTGGTCTGTTGAAGGCCAAAAACGCCGTCATGGTGTCGCACTACTACGTGCACCCCGACCTGCAGGACCTGGCCGAAGAAACTGGCGGCCTGGTTAGCGACTCCTTGGAAATGGCCCGCTTCGGGCGTGACCACGCAGCGCAAACCCTCATAGTCTCGGGTGTTAAATTCATGGGCGAAACGGCCAAAATTTTGTCACCCGAAAAGCGTGTGCTGATGCCCGACTTGGATGCCACCTGCTCGCTGGATCTAGGCTGCCCCGCCGATGAGTTTTCAGCTTTTTGCGATGCCCACCCAGACCGCACCGTAGTGGTCTATGCCAACACCAGCGCTGCGGTCAAAGCCCGCGCGGACTGGCTGGTGACTAGCAGTTGTGCGCTGGATATCGTGCGTGCCCTCAAGGAGCAAGGCCAAAAAATCTTGTGGGCACCCGACCGCCACTTGGGCGGCTATATCCAGCGCGAAACCGGGGCCGACATGGTGTTTTGGAACGGCGCCTGCATCGTGCACGACGAGTTCAAAGCGCTGGAGCTGGATCTGCTCAAAAAAGAACACCCAGGCGCCAAGGTATTGGTACACCCCGAATCACCCGCCGATGTGGTGGCGCTGGCCGACGCCGTAGGCTCGACCAGCGCCATCCTGAAAGCGGCGCGCGATATGGATGCCAAAGAGTTCATCGTCGCCACCGACAACGGCATGATGCACAAACTGCGCACGCTCAACCCGGGCAAGGTGTTTTATGAAGCTCCCACCGCGGGCAACAGCGCTACCTGCAAAAGCTGCGCGCACTGCCCCTGGATGGCCATGAACGGCCTGGCCGGCTTGGCCCATATTCTGGAAACTGGCGCCAATGAAGTACAAGTGAACCCGGCCCTGGGCCTGCTGGCACGCCGCCCGATAGACCGCATGCTGGCCTTTACCGCGGCGCAGAAAAAAGCTTTGGGGGCCGGGAGTTTGCAGCCCCACCTGGGTGCGAGCTGAGAGTTTTGTGACATAAGCACGCTTGCCCGAGATGATGCGCACAAGCTCTCACCATCGATTGCCGGACCGCTCAGATCTGCACCCGCGTGCCCAATTCGATCACGCAGTTGTTGGGTAGTTTGAAGAATCCCGCCACGCTACCGGCATTGCGCGACATCACCGAAAACAGGGCCTCACGCCACGGGGCCATACCAGAGCCATGGGTGGACACCACGATTTCACGGCTCAAAAAGTACGAGGTCTCAAACAAATTGATCTGGAGCCCATGCTGCTGGCACAGACCCAAGGCTTTGGGGATATCGGGCGTGTTTTTGAAGCCGTAGTTCACCTCCACCCGCCAGAAGCCAGGGGTCAGGGGTAGCACCCGCACCCGCTCATTGAAGGCAATCCAGGGCACGTCATGAAACACCACCGTCAAAATCAGATTGCGCTCGTGCAGCACCTGGTTGTGCTTGAGGTTATGCATCAGGGCCTGGGGCACGGTATCGGGGTTGGCCACGGCAAATACGGCAGTGCGGGGCACGCGGCGCATGGTGTCCTTAGACAGCGCAGTGATAAAGGGCAGCAGTTCTGGGTCGTCGGCACGAATACGTGCCATCAGCAGCTCGCGCCCCCGCCGCCAGGTGGCCATGACCGTGAAGATGCCCAAGCCCAGTACCAGCGGGAACCAGCCACCCTGAAAGAACTTGACCGAGCACGACACCACCAGCAACAAATCTAACGCCAGAAACAAGCCCGTAGACGCTAGCGCCACTGACAGCGGGTAACGCCAGCCCTGGCGTACCACAAAGAAGGTCAACACCGTGGTGATTAGCATAGTGACGGTGACCGCAATGCCATAAGCCGAGGCCATGGCCGAAGAGCTACCAAAGCCGAAGACCGCCAATAGCACCGACACCAGCAGCAACCAGTTGACGCCCGGCAGATAAATCTGGCCCGCCTCTTTGGCCGAGGTGTAGACCACGTGCATGCGGGGCAACAATCCCAGTTGGATAGCCTGCTTGGTCATGGAATAGGCGCCGGAAATCACCGCCTGCGAAGCAATCACCGTGGCCACAGTAGACAGTACGACGGCCGGAATCAGCCATTGCGCGGGGAACATTTTGTAAAACGGATTATCCAGCGCAGACGGGTCGCTCAGCAGCAGGGCCCCCTGGCCCATATAGTGCAAGGCCAGGGCCGGAAGCACCATGCCCAGCCAAGCCGTTTGAATCGGCCGCTTACCAAAGTGGCCCATGTCGGCATACAGAGCCTCTGCACCGGTAAAGGCCAAGACGATAGCCCCCACTGCGATGAAGACATGCCAGCCCTGGTCTAGCAAAAACGCGACTGCCTGCAAAGGATTGAGCGCTGCCAGAATAGCCGGGTGCCGCGCGATCTCAAGCACCCCGGTAAACGCCAGCACTAGAAACCAAAGGGCGATCACCGGGCCAAAGAGTTTGCCCACCAGACCCGTGCCAAAACGCTGCACCGCAAACAGCCCCACCAGTACGGCTGCACAAATCGGTAGCACATAGGGTTTGAAGGCGGGGGTGGCCACCTCCAGCCCCTCCACCGCACTGAGCACCGAGATGGCCGGCGTGATGACGCTGTCGCCATAAAACAAGGCCGCACCAAACACACCCGTGAGCAACAGCACCAAACGGCGCGTGGGCGTCGTGCCCGCGGCTTTGGCCGCCAGTGCGGTGAGCGCCATGATGCCGCCCTCGCCCCGGTTGTCAGCGCGCAGAATCAGCAGCACATACTTCAAGGTGACCACCATCATCAGCCCCCAGAAGATGACGGACACCGCCCCGGTGACATGCGCCACATCCAGCGGTATGCCCATGGCCGGGTTAAAAATTTCCTTCATGGTGTACAGCGGGCTGGTCCCGATATCTCCGTACACCACACCCAAGGCACCCAGGGTGAGTGCCGCTGCGCTTTCGCGGTTTGTCGTATTGGTCATGGCATAACTGTCTTGCAAAGCGCATCAGGAAGGCATAAGTGTTGCCAAGCGGTAGCCCACCCCCGTTTCGGTCAGCAAATGCCGTGGCTCCGCCGGGTCCTGCTCGATCTTGGCGCGTAATTGGCCCATGTACAGGCGCAAATAGTGCGTGTGTTCGATGTACTCCGGGCCCCACACATCGCGCAGCAGTTGCCGGTGGGTCACCACGCGCCCGGCGCTGCGCACCAGGCGGGCCAACAAATTGAATTCGGTCGGCGTCAGGTGCACGGCGGCGCCCTTGGCCTGCACTGCGCGGGTTTGCAAATCAATGTGCAGATCCTCCAGACTGTGCACCGTAACGGCCGGTGCCAGGGTGGTACCCCGGTGGCGCAGGGCCACGCGGATGCGGGCCAGCAACTCCGCCACGCTGAAGGGCTTGACCAGATAGTCGTCCGCCCCGGCATCCAACAGCGCAATCTTCTGCGCCTCCTGGTGGCGCGCCGAGACAATGAGTATCGGCAAGGCATGCTGCTGGCGCACCTCGCGTACCAGGTCCACACCATCGCCATCGGGCAGGCCCAGGTCCAGCACCAGCACATCGGGCAGGTCATGGCGCAGCAATGCTGAGGCCTCACTCAGGGACACGGCGGTCTGCACCTCAAAGCCTTCCACGGCCAATGTGGCCTGCACCGCAGCGCGAATTTCGCGGTCATCTTCCACCACCAGCACGCGCAGGCTCATGGCATTTCTCCAGAAGGTGGGTTGGGGTCGAGCGGCAGCTCCAGCGTGAAACGATTGCCCCCCGTGCGTCGGGGCCAGAGCTTGAGCTGGCCACCGTGTGCCTGGGCAATGGCGCGGCACAGGGCAAGCCCCAGGCCAACACCACGGCGGGCGCTGGTGCCATTCTGGTCACCCCGTGCATAGGGTTCAAAAATGGACTGGTATTTGTCAGGCGCAATGGCAGGGCCGTGGTCCTTCACCGACACCTGCAGGGTGGGGGCCTCCAGACGCACGTCCAGCTCGATGGCACCGCTGCTGTACTTCAGGGCGTTGTCGAGCAGATTGCCCAACAACTGCGCCAGCAGCACGGCATCCGCCCGAATCAGAGGCAGCCCATCCGGCACCCGGGACTTGATGCGCCGCCCGGTATCGCGCGCGCGGGTGCGCAGCAGCACCGCCCCCACGATCTCTTCCATCGATTCCCAACTGCGCGTCAGCGTCTGGGTGGTGTTGCTCAGTTGCACCAGTTGCAAGGTGTTTTCAGTGACGTTGGACAGGTATCTGGTTTCGCGCACGATGCTACTTACCAAGCGCTCTTGCTCACCCCCACTGAGCTTGTCGCGCTGGGTCTGCAGCGCCGTGGCGGCCGCCAGCACGGCGGCCAGGGGCGTGCGTAGATCGTGGGAGATGGCTGCCAGATAGGTGGCCTGAAGCTGCTGGCGCTGGGCCTGGGCTTGCGAGGCCTGCATATGCACCGACAACTGCAGCCGCCACAAGGTTTGGGCTACGAGGGCACACACGGCCTGGGCGTGTTCGCGTCCGGCTTCGTCCGCAGCCTCCACCTGCCCGATGTACACAGCCCCCTGCATGCGGGTTTTGCTACCCAGGGGCACATACCAGGCGTTCAGGCCCGGCCACCGTCCGGTCCCGGGCCCCAGCGGGGCGGCTTCGCGCATGCAACAGTACATGCCATCCACAATGTGCTGCTCCAGCCCGGGGTCGCAGGCCAGGCTGCCATCCGCTTGCAAGAGCGTGACCACTGCGGGGCCTACAAAGGCTTTCTCCAGGGCGCGCAGGGTCAAGACCCGCACGCCATTGGCGCTGGGCGCTTCGGCCAGCGCCACCGCCAGGTCTTGCAGTTGGCGGGCGCGCCAACTATTGCAGCGGGCCACCGCCGTCTGGTGGCGCAAGCGCCCGACCAAATGACTGACCACCAGGGCCACAAACAACAGTACGGCGAGCACGATCAGGTTGTCACGTCCATCGACGCTAAAAGTCCAACGTGGCGGCACAAAGCAGAAGTTAAACACCATGACCGCCAGCAAGGCTGCGCCCAGCGCGGCCAGCGGGCGCACCCAGTAAGCCACCAGAGCCACCGCCAATACATACAGCAAGGCCATGCTGGTGATGGACAGACGCTCAGCCGCCCAGAGCCCCAAACCCGTCACCCCCGCCAGCAGAGCGACAGCGCCCCATAGCTGCGCCCAATCTGGCTGCAACGCGGCAAATTTACCCGTGAACTTGTTCATGGAATGCAGACTACCACTGGCGGCATCAGGAAAGTATCAGGACCCAGCACGCGTCTTTTTGATGCCTAAATTGCGGTATTCGCAAAAAATCGGTGAAGATGAAAGCCGTCTTAGTTGAGGATTGCACCACCGTGAACTTCAACGACTTTGGTATCCGTACCCGCATCACCGCAGGCTTGTCCTTGATACTGTTTTTGGCTGTGCTCAGTACCGGTATATCCCTGAAAAACAATGTTTCAGTGAAGTACGAGTCAGGAGAGGTCAGCGGCTCCTGGATTCCGGCGATTGACAACTTGGGCCATATGAAAGGTTTTGTGGCGGACCATTACCTGGCGGTCAGCGACCGCATGGCGGGTCGGGACCCATCCGACGCCGCCAGCTTTGCCAAGAAGATTCAAACCATTGAATCCGAGCTCTACAAGGCGACCGAGGTGTATGCCGCCACCCTGCTCACCTACACCGAAGAGAGCGCTGCCCAGGGCAATGCCGAAAAAGCGCTGTACGCCGACTACCAGGCCAAGCGTGATGCCTATTTCAAGATTGCGCAAACCAGCTTGTCGGGCCTGGCTGACGCAGCGGGTGCGGCCGACAAGCTGGCTCCAGTGCAGCAGAGCTTTGGCGAAAAAGCCCCAGACGCCTTTCGCCAGGCCTACGTCGCGATGGAGGCTGTATTGAAGTTCAATCTAGACGGCACGGGGCTGGCAGCCGAAAAGGTCAAAAAGCTCGTGGCCTCGTCTGAGGCGGTCATGCTGGGAGTGCTGGTGGTGATTGTGGCCGTTGGCGGCTGGCTGATTTGGGCTATACCGCGCAGTGTGGTGGGTCCAGTCCAACAAGCTGTCGCCCTGGCAAAGAACATTGCCGATGGCGATTTGTCCAAAACTATTGTGGTCAACCGCAAAGACGAGCTGGGCCAGCGCCCTGGAAGAAACCGCAGCCTCCATGGAAGAGTTGGGCTCCACCGTCAAACAAAACGCCGACTCGGCACGCCAGGCCAACCAATTGGCCGTGAGCGCCTCCAAGGTAGCCATTGAAGGCGGCGAAGTGGTGGGCCAGGTGGTCGAAACCATGAAAGGCATCAACGAATCCAGCCGGCGCATCTCCGACATCATCAGCGTCATCGACGGCATTGCCTTCCAGACCAACATATTGGCGCTGAATGCCGCGGTAGAGGCCGCCCGCGCCGGGGAGCAAGGCCGTGGCTTTGCGGTGGTGGCCAGTGAAGTGCGTAGCTTGGCCGGGCGCAGTGCCGAGGCGGCCAAAGAAATCAAGAGCCTGATTGGCGCCAGTGTAGAGCGCGTCGAGCGGGGAACGACTCTGGTGGACAGGGCTGGGGTAACCATGACCGAGGTGGTCAGCTCGATTCGCCGGGTAACCGACATCATGGGGGAGATCAGCGCAGCCAGCAACGAGCAATCTTTGGGTGTTAGCCAGGTCGATGAAGCAGTCAGCCAGATGGACCAAGCCACCCAGCAAAACGCGGCGCTGGTGGAACAGATGGCCGCCGCCGCCAGCAGCTTGAAAAGCCAGGCTGAAGATTTGGTGGGTGTGGTTGCCACCTTCAAGTTGTCGGGCTCCGAGCAGAGCAACCTACGCGCTGCACCCAAGCGGCCCAGCACGCATACCGCCCGGCCTTTGCCCAAACCAACGGCGCGCGCATCCGCCTTAGCTGGCCCCGCCCAAGGCCACCACCAGCTTCGCCAAAGCCAAACCGGCTGGAACCGATGGCTGGGAGAGTTTTTAAGGCGTTTTTTAGCGTTTTGGGCCGCTGGCCCACGTATTTCCTGCCTAAGCAGCTATGCTTTTTGTAGCGCAGGTGTCAGGATCGTCGGCACAGCCTGGTCAGCCATTTCGGGGTAATCGCGGCTGAAGTGCAGGCCCCGGCTCTCATGGCGTCCGTGGGCGGAACGCACAATCAGATCGGCCACCTGCACCAGGTTGCGCAGCTCCAGTAGGTCGCGGCTAACGCGGAAGTTGGAATAAAACTCCTGAATTTCCGACTGCAGCAGTGCAATACGGTGCGCTGCGCGCTCCAAGCGCTTGGTGGTGCGCACAATGCCCACATAGTTCCACATAAAGCGGCGCAGCTCGTCCCAGTTGTGCGAAATCACTACAGCCTCGTCGGCGTCTGTAACGCGGCTCTCGTCCCAAGCGGGCAGCGCCAACATTTCGGTCGGTTTCCCCAACGCCCCCTCATCGGCCGCAATAGCCTGCGCCGTGGCGCGGGCCAACACCACGCACTCCACCAACGAATTGCTGGCCAGGCGATTGGCGCCGTGCAAGCCGGTGCAGGCCGTCTCGCCCACCGCAAACAAGCCACCCAGGTCGGTACGCCCCGCCAAGTCGGTGATGACACCGCCGCAGGTGTAGTGGGCGGCGGGCACTACGGGGATGGGCTGCTTGGTGATGTCGATGCCCAGCTCCAGACACCGCTGCAGAATGTTAGGAAAGTGCTCTTTCAAGAACTCGGGGCTCTGGTGCGAGATGTCCAGGTACACGCAATCCAGGCCATGCTTTTTCATCTCAAAGTCGATGGCGCGGGCTACCACATCACGCGGTGCCAGTTCGGCCCGTGGGTCGTGGGAAGGCATAAAGCGGGTGCCTCCGGCGCTGGCCGGTAGCAGTAAGCGCCCGCCCTCACCCCGCACGGCTTCAGTTATCAGAAACGACTTCGCATCGGGGTGGTACAGGCAGGTAGGGTGAAACTGGATGAATTCCATATTGCCCACCCGGCAGCCCGCGCGCCAGGCAGCTGCTATGCCGTCTCCGGTGGCAGTGTCCGGGTTGGTGGAATACAGATACACCTTGCCCGCACCGCCCGTGGCCAGAATGGTCTGGGGTGCAGCAAAAGTGGCTACCTCGCCGGTTTTGACGTCCAGCGCATAAGCGCCGTAACAGCGGATTCCGCTGCGCTTGAGATGCCGGTCGGTGATCGCATCGACCAGCATGTAATGCTCAAACACCGTGATGTTGGGTGTAGCCTTGACGCGCTGGATCAGGGTTTGCTGCACCGCTGCGCCAGTTGCGTCGGCTGCATGAACAATGCGGCGTTGGCTGTGACCGCCCTCGCGGGTCAGGTGCAGTTCGCCCGGGTGGTCATGGTCTTCGGTGAATGCCACGCCCAATTGGCGTAGCCAGGCAATGGCGTGCGGAGCACCTTCCACCACGGCGCGGGTTGCGTCCAGGTCGCACAAGCCGCCGCCGGCAATTAGGGTGTCGCTGACATGCTGGTCGATGGAATCACCCTCAGCCAGCACGGCTGCCATGCCGCCTTGAGCCCAACCGCTGGAACCATCACTAAGCTCCCGCTTGGTCAGTACCGCCACCTTGCGCCCTGGCGCCAAAAGCAGTGCGGCCGTCAGGCCCGCCAGGCCGCTACCAATAATCAGAACGTCAAAATTGTGTTGGTGGGGGGTTGCAGCTGGGTTCATACAAACGGGTTTGCGGCTACTCCTGGCGATGCAGGGCTACCAGATTCATCAGGGCGGAAAGCACTTCCGATTTAAAGCCGACCCGGGACCGCCCGTCCACATCGCCCCCACTTAAGATCAGAGTCTGTAGGTATTCCACGCAGTCGCGGTGTCCCCAGAATTTCTCAATGGCCAAGGCAATCCGAATGTGGTGCTGAGCGACGACCGCCATTTCGGCGTCGATGCGGGCCTGCAGAGGTCGCTCATGCAAAGGCATGGGGCGCGTGGGCAAATCCTCTTCCTCCCAACTCAGGGAAGGGAAGCCGGTTTCTTGAAAACGTGAGTCGTTGGGATCTTGCACAGCAGGCTCTTCAGTGCTCCATTATGGCTTGGGATTTGGCGCGCGCGCGCGCACCGTCCGGGGTGGCCCCACAGCCGATGTCTGCCAGGCCTGTGACAGCTTTTGCGACCCGCGCCACAGAGCCGCTTCAGTCACAATACAAAGATGTCAAACCTGCCAACCTTCATTGCTCCCGCACGCTTTACCAACCCCGCGCTCGCTCTACAACAAGTGGCCCGCATTTATGACGCCAGCATTAGCCACTTGCGCCAGGCCATGCATCAGTTTGTGGCTGGGGACGGCGCGCTGGACCATGTACGTGCTTGCTACCCCCTGGTGCGTATTCACACCGACACCGTGAGCCGCAAAACGCATGCTGACTCGGCCCGTTTGAGCTATGGTTTTGTCGCCGGACCTGGCCGCTTTGAGACCACCCTGACGCGTCCCGACTTGTACCGCGGCTACTATCTGGAACAATTCCGGCTGCTACTGCAGAACCATGGTGTGGAGCTCGAGGTGGGCACCAGTGGCCAGCCTATCCCGGTGCACTTCTCATTCGCTGAGCATGACCATGTCGAAGGCAATATGACAGCCGAGCGCCGCATGCTGATGCGCGATGTGTTTGACCTACCCGACCTCGCCGCGATGGACGACGGCATTGCCAACGGAACCTACCAGGCCAGGGCCGGCGAGCCACAACCGCTAGCGCTGTTTACCGCACCGCGGGTGGACTATTCGCTGCACAGGCTGCGGCATTACACCGGCACTGGCCCCGAGCATTTTCAGCATTTTGTGTTGTTCACCAACTACCAGTTTTATATCGACGAATTCATTGCTCTGGGGCATGCGGCCATGCGGGACTGCAACAGTGAATACATCGCCTTCGTGGAGCCTGGCAATTTGGTGACCCGGCGCACTGGTTTGCCCCCCGAAGCGGCAGACGCGCTGGGAAAGCAACCGCCCCGTATGCCGCAAATGCCGGGCTACCACTTAGTGCGTGCCGATGGCGCTGGTATCACCATGGTGAATATTGGTGTAGGCCCGGCCAATGCCAAAAATATTACCGACCACATTGCCGTATTGCGCCCCCACGCCTGGATCATGCTGGGCCACTGCGCGGGCCTGCGCAACAGTCAACGGCTGGGCGACTATGTGCTGGCCCACGGCTATGTGCGCGAAGACCATGTGCTGGACGAGGAGCTGCCGCTGTGGGTGCCCATACCCGCGCTGGCCGAGATACAGGTGGCGCTTGAACAAGCGGTAGCCGACGTTACGCAGTGCAAAGGGGCTGCACTAAAAAATATCATGCGCACGGGCACCGTGGCATCGACTGACAACCGCAACTGGGAGCTGCTGCCCGACAACCAGCCCCAGCGCCGCTTTAGCCAAAGCCGCGCCGTGGCTTTGGACATGGAAAGCGCCACGATCGCTGCGAACGGCTTTCGCTTCCGCGTGCCCTACGGTACGCTGCTGTGTGTGAGTGATAAACCGCTGCACGGCGAGATCAAGTTGCCCGGCATGGCCAACCACTTTTACCGCGAACGGGTCGATCAGCACTTGCGCATTGGTATGCGCGCATTAGAGCTGTTGCGCGCCCAGGGCACGGACCAACTGCACAGCCGCAAGTTACGCAGCTTTTCGGAAGTGGCTTTCCAGTAAGGGGCGCAAACCTATGCCTTCCAACACCTACTTTTGGCGCGCACTCGGGGCGCTGCTCGTATGCGGTCTGGCTCTGTGGGGCCTGTTTAGTTGGCTGGGGGCTATCGGCTTGGTGATAGGCGCACCGATTGTCGGCGTGGCGTTTACCCGCTTGGCGATCGATCTCACCGCCGAGATGGGCTGGCAAATGCGCTGGGCTGTGCTGGCACCGCTGAACGGCAAACACTACGTCTACCTCAACTTCAACCTGCGCATCGTGCAAGACGACGACTTTGGCCGCTGGATGGCCTTGTCGGACGTACGCCGTATTGTGGGCAGCGGCGCGGCCGACAAAGCCCTCGCTCAGTCCTACCCCGGTGGGTACCAGGTCTTCGATGGCAAGCCCCACCTGCGCGATGATGCTTTGCTGCTGTATCTGGCCCGCGAGCCCTCAACACCCGCCATCAAACTCCGTAATTGGGTTGAGCGCAACATTGCCTTCCCGGCACGTACCGAACGCAAACGGCGCGGCATTTACCTGCGCGACCCTGCGTTGGATGTGGAGTGATTTGAATTTAAATTGTGCACGATTTAATTGTGTGCAATAATTCAACACATGCCAAAATTGAATGTCGATTCCGCACTCCAGTTGGACAACCAGCTGTGCTTTGCCTTGTACTCGGCGTCCCTGGCCATGACCAAGCTCTATACCCCGCTGCTTAGCGCCCTCAACCTCACCTATCCGCAGTACTTGGTACTGCTAGTGCTGTGGGAGCAAGACGGATTGACCGTCACCGCATTGGGCGATCGCCTATACCTCAATTCCGGCACCCTGACTCCTTTGCTCAAACGCATGGAAACCAGCGGCTTGCTGCTGCGCGTGCGCTCCCAGGAAGACGAGCGTCGCGTGCAGGTATCGCTCACGCCAGAAGGCAAAAAGCTCAAGGCCCGCGCGGCCACGATTCCTCCCTGCGTGGCCGAGGCAGCCAATTGCTCGGTATCTGAACTGATGGTACTGACCCAACAGTTAAAAGCGCTGCGCAGCCAACTGAACCATTTTTAACCCGCTGCATCCGCAGTAACCCCTAGGAGCCACCATGACGACCAAGATTGAAAAAGTGATTTACCAAGCCCACGCCAAGTCCACCGGCGGCCGCGATGGCACGACCCGTACATCCGATGGTATTTTGGATGTGAAGCTGGCAGTACCCAAGGAGATGGGCGGCCCTGGCAGCGGCATTAACCCCGAACAGCTGTTTGCCTCCGGCTACAGCGCCTGCTTTTTGGGTGCGATGAAGTTTGTAGCTGGCACCGAAAAAATTGCTTTGCCCGCAGACACCAGCATTGATGCGACGGTGGGCATTGGCCAGATCCCCGCTGGCTTTGGCATTGAGGTGCAGATGAACATCAGCATCCCTGGCATGGATAAGGCTGCCGCCCAGGCTTTGGTCGATAAGGCGCACCAGGTTTGCCCATATTCCAACGCCACCCGCGGCAACATTGAAGTAACTTTGACAGTAGTTTAAGTAACCGCGCCTCGCGGCGCGAAAGCTTCAACGCACCTGTGTCACCTGCGCAGCCGACCCCATTGTTGGGGTCGGCTGTTTGCATTAAGGTAGGGGGCATGAACACAATCAACCTTCTTGTCCGCAAGGACAGCCTGGGAACCACCCAGTTTGCAACAGCGCCCGCGCCCACGCTGGCCCAGGGCCAGATCCGTGTCGCCATTGAGCGCTTTGCCCTCACCTCCAACAACATCACCTACGCCGCCATGGGCGACGCCATGCAGTACTGGCGCTTCTTTCCTGCGCAAGACAAAGCCTGGGGCCGCATCCCGGTGTGGGGCTTTGGCACGGTGCAGGAATCCCACCACCCACTGCTGGAAGTGGGCGAAAAGCTCTACGGCTACTTCCCCATGGCCAACAGCGTAGATCTGACGCCGGGCACCATTTCACCAGCCTACTTTTTTGATACGGCGTCCCACCGTGCCGAACTGCACCCGGTCTACAACCAGTACATGCGCTGCAGTGCCGATCCGTTCTACACCGCTGATACGGAGGATCTACAGTCCCTGTTGCGTCCGCTGTTCATCACCTCGTGGTTGATTGATGATTTTCTGGCCGATAACGCATTCTTTGGAGCCACTGCGGTACCAGGTCAGCGCGCGCAACTGCTGCTGTCGAGCGCCTCCAGCAAAACCGCTTATGGCACCGCCTTTCAGCTAGCCCAGCATGAGGGCGTGGATGTGGTGGGGCTGACGTCGCCCGGCAATGTGGCGTTTTGCGAAAGCCTGGGCTGCTACACCCGTGTGCTGACCTACGATCAGCTCGACCAAATTGCCCCAGATGCGCCCTGCGTGTATGTGGACTTTGCAGGCAACGCCACGCTGCGCAAAGCCATTCATACGCACTGCAAGCAGCTCAAGTTCAGCAGCTCCATTGGCGCTACGCATGTGTCACAGATGGGCGGCGCCAAAGACTTGCCGGGCCCAAAAGCCACGCTGTTCTTTGCGCCCGCACAAATCAAGAAGCGCAGTGCCGAATGGGGCAGCCAAGGCCTGGCGCAGCGCATGGTGCAGGGCTGGCGCGCGTTCATTGCAAAGGTCCAAAAACCAGGCCACGCCTGGCTGACGGTAGAGCGCCACCAGGGACAGGCTGCGGTGCAAGCGGCCTATGCCCAGGTGCTAGGTGGCAAGGGCGATCCACACGCGGGCCACATACTGTCTTTGTAATGCGTTTTGCCCTGCTGTCCGATATCCATTCCAACCTTCAGGCCCTGGAGGCCTGCCTGACCCACGCGCGCTTGCAGCAAGTGCAACGTTTCATGATTTTGGGAGATTTGGTGGGCTACGGTGCCAACCCTTCCGAGGTGGTGGACCGCATTCTGCTTCTGACGGAGGAAGGTGCAGAAGTGTTAAAGGGCAACCACGACGCAATGGCCGTGGCGCCCCCTGCAACAGCGACCACCATTGGCGATGCCACCGCGCTGTGGACGCACAATCAGCTGTCGCATGCGCAGCGTCATTGGCTGGATACGCTGCCTTTGAGCCTGCACCACGATACGGCCCTGTTTGTGCACGCCAGCGCCGACCGACCCGAGCTATGGCGCTATGTGTACGACGCGCGCGCCGCTGCAGCCAGCCTGGACGCTGCCAGCCACTGGCCCGGTGTGCGCTACGTGTTTGGCGGGCATGTGCACAACCAGAGCCTGTACTACCGCGGCGCGGCAGACGAGCTGATGCTATTCACGCCCCAACCCGGCGTAGCCGTGCCAGTGCCCAAGCACCGTCACTGGCTGGGCACCATAGGCTCGGTGGGCCAGCCGCGCGATGGTAAGCCCCAAGCCATGTACGCCGTACTCGACACCGACCGTGCCGAGCTCACATTTCACCGCGTGCCCTATGACCATCTCGGCGCTGCAAACGCCATTCGCCGGGCGGGGCTGCCGGAGTTTTTTGCCGACCGGCTGGAGCGCGGCCGATGAAATTGCTGGAGCCGGGCGAGTCGCTGGACGGATTCACAGTAGACGCCTGCATCCACTCGGGTGGCATGGCCCACATTTACCGCGTGCACTACAGCCGGGGCCACGCTGACCCCGGCTTTGCGATGGCCATGAAGGTGCCGCGTATGACAACGGGCGATGGTGCCGAGAACATCGTTAGTTTTGAGATTGAAAGCCAGATCTTGAAGGTTTTGCACGGCAGCCACGTGCCACGCTTTGTCGCTGCGGGTGATCTGGACCGCATGCCCTATCTGGTGATGGAATACATCGATGGCCAAACGCTGGATCACTGGCTTGGAGGCCCTGATTGCCCCGATGTGGACACCATTACGCGGCTGGGTGTAGCCATGGCCAAGGCCGCCCACGCCTTGCACCAGCAAAACACGGTGCACCTGGACTTGAAGCCCGCCAACGTATTGTTCCGGCCCGATGGCAGTGCGGTGCTGCTGGACTTTGGCCTCTCGTGCCACGCCCACTACCCGGACCTGCTGGCCGAGCAATTGCGCAAGGCCGTGGGCTCGCCCGCATGGATGGCGCCCGAGCAGGTGGTGGGCGTACGCAGCGATCCGCGCAGCGACATCTTCGCCATCGGCGTGATGCTGTACCAGCTGTGCACCGGCGCGCTTCCCTTTGGTGAGCCGCAAACCGCTGCGGGGCTGCGCCAGCGCCTGTGGATGGACCCGGTGCCGCCGCGCAAAATCAAGGCGCTGCTGCCCGACTGGCTGCAAGAAGTGGTACTGCGTTGTCTGGAGCCCGAAGCCGCCAAGCGCTATCCATCGGCGGCCCATCTGGCCTTTGATCTGGCCCACCCTGACCAGGTGACGATCACGGCGCGAGGCCGCAGCGTGGTGGGCACCGGCTTTGGCACCCACTTCAAGCGCTGGGTGAAAGCGGCAGGTATGCACTACCAACCCAGCCCGCTACCGGCGCAGCAGATAGAAGAGATACCCATCGTGATGGTGGCAGTGCCCCACCAAGATGTGAGCGATGCCACTCTATATTCGCTGCGCCAGGCGGTGGCGCGCTCGCTTGGTACGCGGCCGGGTGCGCGTCTGGCCTGCGTCACGGTCATCTCGCCCGGCCAGACCAGCACATCTGAAGAAACTAAAAGCGAGACCCACCTGCAACGCCGTTACCTGACGGTGCTGCGACAGTGGGCCCGGCCGTTGGACCATCCCGGCCACCAGGTGTCGTGCCATGTATTGGAGAGCGGTGATGTGGCCCAAGCCCTGCTGGACTATGCCCGCGGCAACAGCGTCAGCGTGATCGTGATGGGCGCGGCCACCCATGGCTTAAAGACGCAGCGCTTGGTGGCCACCGTGCCCATCAAGGTAGCGATGGAGGCTCCGTGCACCATCATTCTGGTCAAGCAAACGCTGCCGTTTGAACTGTTGGCCAACACAGCGGATGGGAGGGCCTATCGTGATAAAGGCGGTAAGGGCTATTCAGACTCGGATGCCGACTCGGACAGCGCGGAGCGCGATCTGTATGGTGACGATTTGGGGCCTTTGGGATGACGCAGGCAGGCGCTTTGGCAGCCTATTTTTGGAGCGGAGACGTTATACGCAGCCGCAGCGTGAGCGATGTGGTGCTGACGGGTACGCTGAACATTCCCGCACTACCCGCCAGGCTGGTGGCAGATTGGGAACGCGACATCAGCCACCGCCTGGGCCTGGAGCCCGGTGATGTCGAGGACCTGTCACTGCCCCGCGCGCGTATGCGCTGGCCGGATTTCGCCTACTGCGTGAAGGCGGTGGCCGATTGGACGCGTAGCGTAGGGCTTGGCGATGTACTCGCATCCAGTGACATCGCCCTGATGGCCTGCCGCGGCGCGCGCTACCACCACGATGGCGCGCAGTACGGTCGCGCGGCGTTTTGCAACCTGTTTGTGAGTGAGGACAAAGGGCTGGACGTGCACTTCCCGGCCACGGATGAGCGCATTCCTCTGACGCGTGGCACGGTTTTAGTCTTTGACACCGGCCAACCGCATGCGGTGATTGATCGCAGCAGCAATGGCTTCAACGCGGCCGACTTCGCTACCAAACGGGATTGCAGCCAGCTGTTTTTGACATGGGAGCTTCCCATCGAGAACATGCAGGTGGCGCGTTCGCTAGGAGTTACGTTTGACACGGACGCAACTACCGCATTGAAGCTCAATGAAGAACAAGTGTGGGTGAATGGTAAACCGGCTGGCGTATGCCCTGCGTCTGGGCAGTGGGGCTAAGTCCCTACTCGCTTAATGCGGGGACAATACCGCCATGCACCATGCCTTTGAACCCCTGACCCCCGACCTGGTGCTGGACGCGCTGGACAGCGTAGGCCTGCGCGGCGATGGCCGGCTGACCGCCCTGTCGTCGTATGAAAACCGCGTCTACCAAGTGCAACTGGAAGACGGCAGTGCGGTGGTGGCCAAGTTTTACCGGCCAGAGCGCTGGAGCGATGCGCAGATCCACGAAGAGCACGACTTTGCAGCGGAGCTGATGGCGGCAGAAATTCCGGCGATTGGCCCTCTGGTTCTGGGCGGCGCCACGCTCCACCACTTTGGCGGCTTTGCTTTCTCGGTCAGCCCGCGCCGCGGTGGCCGCCCGCCCGAGCTGGACGATGCCGAGGTGCTGGAATGGATTGGCCGCTTTCTGGCGCGCATCCACACGGTGGGCGCCAAAAAGCCTTTTGCCGTGCGCCCGTCGCTGAATCTGCAAAGCTTTGGCGTGGACTCTATGCAGTGGCTGCTGGAGAACGACAAGGTGCCGCTGGATGTGCAGTCCGCATGGACGCGGCAATGCCAAGTTGCTATTGATTTAATAGCTACTCAGGCAACAAAAACCTGGGCCAGCGGCCTAAATGACTCAAAAAATAGCCCCAGCGACCCCATTCGACTGCTGCGCCTGCATGGCGACTGCCATCCCGGCAATATCTTGTGGACACCGTCCGACGCCGCCCTGGCTGCTGGCCCCGGCCCGCACTTTGTAGACCTGGACGACGCACGCATGGGCCCGGCAGTACAAGACCTGTGGATGCTCACCAGCGGCGACCGCCAGCAGCGCAGCCGCCAACTGGGCTTGCTGGTCGATGGCTACGAACAATTCCGCGAATTTGACCGGGCCGAGCTGGCGCTGATCGAGCCGCTGCGCACGTTGCGCCTGATTCACTACAGCGCCTGGCTGGCGCGGCGTTGGCACGACCCAACTTTCAAGCACAACTTCCCCTGGTTTGGCTCCAGCGATTACTGGCGGGGCCAGGTGCAGATGCTGGAAGAGCAAATAGAGGCCATGCAGGAAGCACCGCTGGTGGTGTGAAGGGAGACGACGCCATGCAACGCATAAACCTGGTGGGCTGTGGTCGTGTCGGCAAAACCCTGGCGCGCCTTTGGCATATGCATGGCCGGTTGCAGATTCAAGACGTGCTGACCACTTCGCCGGCCAGCGCTGCGGCGGCGATTGAATTCATAGGCGCAGGTAACGTCGTCAATTGTCTGGCCGACATGCGTCCGGCCGACCTTTGGATGATTGCCACGCCCGATGCACAGATTGCAGACATGGCGAGGCAACTAGCTGACATTCAAACCCAAGTGCAAGGGAGTCACGCGGGGCCTGAGGAACTGGGCGGCAGGGCGCTCTGCTCCGTGTCCCCCGCCCGCTCTGCGGGCTCCTCCTTGACCTACGCAGAACACCCTGCCACCCAGCTCCCCAGTCCTAGTGGCCCACTTGTATTTCACGGCAGTGGTGCCTTGGGCTCCGACCTTTTGGCGCCCTTGCGCGACCTGGGCTGGCGCACCGCCTCCGCGCATTGCATTTTGAGCTTTGCCACACCGCAAGTGGCGGTCACCCAGTTCACTGGCACGGCCTGCGCACTGGAGGGCGACCCCGTGGCTTGCACGACATTGCGAGCCGCATTGACCGCTATCGGTGCGCGCTGTTTTGAAGTGGCCAGCGCCGACAAACTGCTCTACCACGCAGCCGCCGTGTTCGCCACCAACTTCCTGCCGGTGCTGCAATCGGTCGCAGAAGACCTGTGGCGCAGCACCGGCGTGCCACCCGCCTTGATACCGGAGCTCCGCGCCGGTTTGTTGCATAACGCTGTGGCCAACATCAACGCGCTGGGCCCACAAGGTGCCCTCACTGGCCCTGCAGCGCGTGGCGATGTGGCAGCTATCGCGCGCCAGGGTGCCGCCGTAGCCGCGTGGTCGGGCGATGCGGGTGCTGCCTATGCCGCATTGAGCGCGCTAGCGCTGCAAATGGCGCAGGCGCGTACGCAGAGCCTGCACGTTCTGAATAGCAAAGGCCACTAGCGACGCTATCGCCACCACGGCCAGCACACCTTGCATCAGGTGGTTTTCTTCAAAGTCCAATTCTTCCGCCAGCAGGTGGTACACCGCGGCCAGCACTATCGCGGCCACTAGGCGCGGGCTCCAAGCGGTGGGCAGTAAATGAGCGGGCTTCAGGCGCACCAGAAGCCACTGCCCCAGCATGCCGCTGAGCAGGCCCAAGCTGGCGCCCACCACCACATCACCCGGCCAATGCGCGCCCACGGCGATGCGCGACAGGCCTGCGCCCGCCGCCAGCACAAAGAGCCAGCCATGGCGCCACCGCCGCGCCAGCGGCAGCGCAAAGTAGATCCCCGAAGCTACCGCGAACGCCGTCAGGGTGTGGCCCGAGGGCATGGAAACGTTCTCCAACACTTCCCCCACGATGCGCATCTGGCGGTTGTCAATCACGGCTGCTGGGCGCGGGCTTTCCAGCAAGGCCTTGCCCCCGCGCGCGAATGCAATCGCAAACGGCGCCGCACACAGCCATGCCCACATGAGCCGGGGCGCCACCACCAGGAGCGGCGCGGTCAAACCCAGCACTGCCCAGGCGTTACCCAGCAGCGACAGCCCAGTCCACACCACCGCTGGCAACACCAGGCACGCCTGGTTGATGGCCAGAAACATGGTGGGCTCATACCAGTGCAACCACAGCGGCGCAGACGCCACAAACAGCAGCGGCGGCAGTGCCCACACCCACAGCGGGATCTGGCGGGGAGGCCGGGAATTCAAGGGCGCGTTCATGGGTTCCTCAGCCGAGGTTGGGGCTCGCCCACCCACTGGCGGCAGTCGTAAAAATAGAAGGTCGACAGCGTCGTACCCCAGTGCACGGCGGGTAGCGTTTCCAGCAAGGTACAGCTTACAAAACCATGCGGCGTGGCCGGAGTTGCGAGCGGCACTTCGTATGCCATTTGCGACCAGTCCACCAGCAAGGTGTTGCCGCCCTGGGGCAAGTCGCCCGCCCAGAAGTCGAATTGGTCGAAACGGTCTTCCAGCACATGCACAGGCAGGGGCCGCGCGTACCAGCCGATGCGGCTGGCCAGCGTCCAGTTTTGTGCTGACACACTCTGCAGACCTTGCTGCTGGGCCAGCGCCCGTGCGCGCACGCCCGCCTGCTCCCAGCCATGCACATCCGCAAACGGGTTGGGGCGCGCGGATGTGAGCCACGGCGCGCCGCCGCTCGCCATCAGGCCCATCAAGACCAGCCCCATGACCAGTTGCACAGCGGCCAGCCCAGCGACAAACCAGGTGCGCCACACCGAGGCGCTGCGCTGCAAAAACCCGACCAGGCCCACACCGGCCAAAGGCGCCAGCGCCACCCAGGCCGGCGCCGTCCAATGCGGCAGGCTGCTGCCCCCACCCGATAGCCCTGCCAACACGACAAAGGGCAACACGAAGAACACCGGCAACGCGCGCGCTGCCGTGGCGCGCAGCGCCCACCACCCAGAGACGCCCCAGAGCAGCAAAGGGCCGTAAGCAAACAACTGCACCACCAAAAATTGAATGAATGGCACACCATGCCAGCCACCGCCCTTGCCATGCTGGGTTTGGTAAATGAAGGAGATCCAGCCGTTTTGATAATTCCAAAGCGCTACAGGCGACACCACCACGATGGCCAGCAGCACAGCCACCCACGGCCAAGGGCTGCGCAACAGGCGCAAGCCGTGTGCCGCCAGCAAACACGCCGCCACGGCCAGTGCCGCAAAGATGGCGGTGTATTTGCTCAAGCCCGCCAAGCCCAACACCACGCCCAACCCCAACCAGCGCGCGCCGCTTGCGGTTGCGCCGGGCGCCATCAGGCCCAGGGTTTGCCACATCAACAGCGCGGTAAAAAACATCAGCAGGGTATCGGGCAGCAGGCCGATGCCCAACACGTGCAACAGCGGCGCCAGGGCCATCACCAGCACGGCCCAAAACCCTGCACCCATACCTTGGCGAATGCCCGGCATCAACGCCTGCAGACGCTCCGCGATCTGAAACACCAGCAGCGCCGCACCCAACCACAGCAACTCCGGAATCCAGCGCAACACGTCTACCGGCGCACTCAAAGCCACCAAGGGCCATTGCACCCAGCCCACCAGGGGCGGATGGTCAAAATAGCTCAGGGCCAGGTGGGTGGCATACAGCGCGTAGTGCGCCTCGTCCACCGACAGGCCCACAGTGGCACCCAACGCGTAATGCAGCACAAACGCACAGGCCAGCACCAGGCGCGTAGCCCAAGGGTCGGCAAACCATGCCTTGAAAGAAAACGAACCAGCCAAACAATCACCTGAAATAAACAGAACCCGCGCAGTCTAAACGCCCGCGGGCTGTGCATGAATGCCCCCGGGGTCACGCGTGATAATCCGGTCCTTTGTTAAACCCACAGAATCACAGGAGCCACCATGCCCACCTACCACGTTGAAATGATCGAAGGCCGTACTGTTGAGCAGAAGAAAAAACTGGTCGAAGCGATCACCCGCGTCAGCGTCGAAGTACTGGGTGGTTCGCCCGACTCGGTGGATGTGCTGATTACCGACGTGCCGGCGCACAACTGGGCGACGGGTGGACAACTGTGGTCCGAGAAGCTAAAAAAATAGGCCGCACCTCGCGGTGCAGCCTAGCGTGTGGAGCGCCTTGATCGGGCACTCTGCAACCCCGGGTTAGCGCTGATTAGCCACCGATAGCGGCGTTCAGCGTAGCGCTAGGGCGCATCACCGCAGTCACCTTGGCCAGGTCCGCCAGGTAGTAGCCGCCAATATCCGCTGGTTTGCCCTGCACAGCATTGAGCTCGTCGGTGATCTTCTTCTCGTTGTCTGCCAGCGTCTTGGCCAATGGTGCAAAGTGGCTTTGCAGGGCTGTGTCGTCGGTTTGGGCGGCCAGCGCCTGGGCCCAGTACATGGCCAGGTAGAACTGGCTGCCGCGGTTGTCGAGTTGGCCGGTCTTGGGCGATGGGTTTTTGTTGTTATCCAATAATTTGCCCGTCGCCGCATCCAGCGTCTTGGCCAGAATCTTGGCCTTGTTGTTGCTGGTCTTAAGCCCCAGGTCTTCCAGCGACACGGCCAGCGCCAAAAACTCGCCCAATGAATCCCAGCGCAGGTGGTTTTCCTCCACCAACTGCTGCACATGCTTGGGCGCCGAGCCGCCCGCGCCCGTTTCGTACATACCGCCACCGGCCATGAGCGGCACGATGGACAGCATCTTGGCCGAGGTGCCCAGTTCCATGATGGGGAACAGATCGGTCAGGTAGTCGCGCAGGATGTTGCCAGTCGCACTGATGGTGTCCTGGCCGCGGATGACGCGCTCCAGCGTGTAGCGCATAGCACGCACTTGGCTCATGATCTGGATATCCAGACCCGTGGTGTCATGCTCGTGCAAGTACATCTTGACCTTGGTGATCAGTTGCGCTTCGTGCGGGCGGTACGAATCCAGCCAAAACACCACCGGCATGCCGGAGTTGCGTGCACGGTTCACCGCCAACTTGACCCAGTCACGGATCGCAGCGTCCTTGACCTGGCACATGCGCCAGATGTCGCCTGCTTCCACATTCTGGCTCAGCAGTACTTCTCCGGTGGCCAGGTCGGTGATGTTGGCCACGCCGTCTTCCGATATCTCAAAGGTTTTGTCGTGCGAGCCATATTCTTCAGCCTGCTGCGCCATCAGACCCACGTTGGGTACGGTGCCCATGGTTTTCGGATCGAACGCGCCGTGCCATTTGCAGAAGTTGATGATCTCCTGGTAAATGCGGGCAAAGGTCGATTCAGGCATCACGGCCTTCACGTCCTTCAAGCGGCCGTCAGCACCCCACATCTTGCCGCCATTGCGAATCATGGCGGGCATAGAGGCGTCCACGATGATGTCGTTGGGTGAGTGGAAATTGGTGATGCCCTTGGCCGAATCGACCATAGCCAGCTCAGGGCGGTGTTCGTGGCAGGCGTGCAGGTCTTTCAAGACTTCTTCGCGCTTGGACTGCGGCAGCGTGGCAACTTTTTCGTAGAGGTTGGCCATGCCGTTGTTGACGTTAACACCCAGCTCTTCAAACAATTTGCCGTGCTTGTCGAAGGCATCCCGGTAAAAGATCTTGACGCAGTGGCCAAACACGATGGGGTGGGACACCTTCATCATGGTCGCCTTCACGTGCAGCGAGAACATCACACCCGTCTTGTGTGCGTCTTCGATTTCTTTCTCGTAAAACTCCAACAGCGCCTTCTTGCTCATAAACATGCTGTCGATGACCTCACGGTCCAGCAGCGAGACCTTGGCTTTGAGCACAACAGTCTTACCGCTTTTTGTCAGTAGCTCCATCTTGACGTCGCGCGCGCGGTCCAGCGTGATGGACTTTTCGCCATGGTAGAAGTCGCCATGGTGCATGTGGGACACGTGGGTACGCGAAGCCTGGCTCCAGTCGGCCATGCTGTGCGGGTTCTTACGCACGTATTCCTTGACGGCATTGGGCGCGCGACGATCGGAGTTGCCTTCGCGTAGCACCGGATTGACTGCGCTGCCGATGCACTTGGAGTAGCGCACACGTATCGCTTTTTCTTCGTCCGTCTTGGGTACTTCCGGGTAGTCAGGCAACGCGTAGCCCTTGGCTTGCAGTTCCTTGATGCAGGCAATCAATTGCCCTACGGAGGCACTGATATTGGGGAGCTTGATGATGTTGGTATCGGGCAGCAGGGTCAGGCGACCCAGCTCGGCCAGGTTGTCAGGGAGTTTTTGCTCGTCTTTCAAATGATCTGAAAACTCGCCCAACACCCGTGCGGCTACTGAAATATCACACTCTGCCACGTCAATACCCGCCGGCTTCGCAAACGCGCGAATGATCGGCAAAAATGCGTGGGTGGCCAGCAGTGGCGCCTCATCGGTCAGGGTGTATATGATTTTGGATGCTTTGGTCGTCATGGTTGTCCCCGTTCTTCTAATTGACTGGTGAATTGGGTGTGTAGACCGTTACTGTAACAAGACGTCGGCGCGTGGCGCGCAGTACACTGCTCGGATGTGCCAACTGCTAGGAATGAACAGCCACTTGCCCGCCAGCCTGACGCTGAGCTTCACGGGCTTTGCCCAGCGCGGCGGCTGCACCGACCATCACTCTGACGGGTGGGGTATTGCCTTCTTTGAGAGCGATGGCCTGACCCCGGGCAAAGCCGCCCGCCACTTTGTCGACAAAGAAAGTGCAGCTACATCCCCCATTGCGCAAATGCTGCGCACCTACCCCATCAAAAGCCATAACGTGGTGGCCCATGTGCGCAAGGCCACCGTGGGTGCGGTGGCGCTGGAAAACTGCCACCCCTTTGCGCGCGAGCTGTGGGGACGCTACTGGGTGTTTGCCCACAACGGAGATTTGAAAGATTTCCACCCGCCTCTTCACGGCAGCTTTAAGCCGGTGGGTAGCACCGACAGCGAACTGGCGTTTTGCTGGCTGCTGCAGGAGATGAACAAATCCCACGCGGGCGTGCCCAGTGTGGAGGAACTGACCCACACCCTGAATGAGCTGGTGCCCCGTATTGCCAAGAACGGCACCTTCAACTTTTTGCTGAGCAACGGCCAGGCCCTGTGGGCCCACGCGAGCACCAAGCTGCACTACGTGGTGCGTCAGCACCCGTTCAGCCAGGTGCAGCTCAAAGACGAAGATGTGAGCGTGGACTTGTCCGAATTGAATTCCATGGACGATCGCCTGGTGGTGGTGGTGACCGAACCGCTGACCACCAATGAAACCTGGGTGGCCATGGCGCCGGGAGAGATCAAAGTGTTTGTGGATGGCAGCCCGTTGGCTTAGCTGCAGCACCAAAACGCTACTAAATTCATAGCTACTCAGGCAATAAATACCTGGGCCACAGGCTTAAAGCGTTTAAA
>JANYEE010000258.1 GCA_025363275.1 Burkholderiales bacterium
AAATAAACAAAACCTGCTTCCAAAAAGAAGCAGGTTTTTTTACGCCCTCGCCACGCTGAGTGCTGTTGTCGCAGCTTGCGCGAGCAAGCTGCTCAGACGCGAAATCAGGGGTTGACCATCACCAGCTTACCCATCACGCCGCGCGAACCCATGTGCGCAAAAGCGGCCTTCAGTTCAGCCATTGGCATCGCGCGGTCAATCACCGGTTTGATCTTGCCCTGGCCATACCACTGGGCCAGTTCACCCATCATGGCGGCGTTGGCTTTGGGTTCGCGCTTGGCAAAGTCGCCCCAGAAGACACCGACGATGGACGCGCCTTTGAGTAGTGCCAAGTTGAAGGGCAGGGCAGGGATCGGGCCGGAGGCAAAGCCCACCACCAGGTAGCGGCCACGCCAAGCGATGGAGCGGAAAGCAGGCTCAGCAAAATCACCACCCACCGGGTCGTAAATCACATCGGGACCTTTGCCGTCGGTCAGCTGTTTGATAGCATCGCGCAAATTCTCCGTCGAATAGTTGATAGTCGCGTCGGCACCAATCTTTTTGCATAAATCACATTTCTCCTGGGTGGACGCAGCCGCAATTACGCGTGCACCCATTGCCTTGGCGATTTGAATCGCAGAGGTGCCCACGCCGCCCGCAGCGCCCAGCACCAACACGGTTTCGCCCGCTTTGAGCTGCGCGCGGTCTACCAGCGCGTGGTACGAGGTGGCATAGATCATGATGAAGGCCGCAGCATCCACCATCGGAAACCCAGCTGGAAGCGGCATGCACATTGCGGCAGGCGCTATGGTGTGTGTAGCGAACCCACCGGTACCACTCAGGCAGGCTACTGCCTGGCCCACCTTCAAGTGCGTGACGCCTTCGCCTACGGCTTGCACGATGCCTGCGTATTCCGAGCCCGGCACAAAGGGCAGCGGCGGTTTCATCTGGTATTTGTTTTGGACGATCAGGATGTCGGGAAAATTCAGGCTGGCGGCCTTGATCTCCAGCAGTGCTTCGCCCGCTTTGGGCTGGGGTGTGGGCAATTCTGTCCAGGTCAGGGCGTCAACGCCAGTGGGGTTTTCACAGAGCCAGGCATGCATAGGAAGTCTCCAAAAAGATTGCTCGCATCATAGGCGCAGCGTTTGCGTAACGCATACGAAACGATTTTTGAATTGTCCCCCGGGCGACGGCGGCCGCGGTGGCCCACCTACAATCTCCCAAAACAAAACTGACTATGAAAATACTGATTTCCAACGATGATGGCTACCAAGCTGCGGGCATTGTGGCCCTGTACGAAGCGCTCAAAGACGTGGCCGAGGTGGAGGTGATTGCCCCCGAGCAAAACAACAGCGCCAAGTCCAACGCGCTGACCCTGCATTCGCCCTTGTACGTACACCGGGCAGCCAATGGCTTCCGATACGTGAACGGTACTCCGGCCGACTGCGTGCACATTGCGTTGTCGGGCTTGTTGGACTACCGGCCAGATCTCGTCGTGTCCGGCATCAACAACGGTGCCAATATGGGTGACGACACCATTTACTCCGGCACGGTGGGTGCAGCGATGGAGGGCTTTTTGTTCGGTATTCCCGCGATCGCTTTTTCACAGGTCGAACGCGACTGGATTCACCTGGAGTCCGCCGCCCGTAAGGCGCGTGACATGGTGCTGGCGCTACAAAGTCAGCGTCTGATCTCTCCCACGCCCTGGTTGCTCAACGTCAATATCCCCAACCTGCCGTATGAGCAGATTGGCGCCATGAAGTTGTGTCGCCTGGGTCGGCGCCACGCGGCAGAAAAAGTCATCATGCAGCAGAGCCCGCGCGGTGAGACCATGTACTGGATCGGCGCGGCCGGTCCTGTCAAAGACGATGCCGACGGCACCGATTTTCACGCCACAGCGCAGGGTCATATGGCGATGACGCCGCTGAAAGTGGACCTAACCGACCACGAGAAGCTGGGCTATTGGGCCCAGACCGCTGCATTGTTGGCCCACGCATGACGGCTATGAAGCCACGGCCCTCATTCCCGGCCAAGATGGATGCCAAGGCGCACCCCGCAGCGGCCAAGCCGCGCGCGGTGGCCCCGGCGGCGCCAGTGGCTGAATCACGCGGGCACGGCATGGATTCGATGGCCGTGCGCCACAACATGGTGCAAAAGATTGCGGCTCAGGGCGTACGCGACCCCCTGGTCTTAAAGGCTATGGGCACGGTGGAGCGCCATCGGTTTGTAGATAGCGCCTTGGTTAACCAAGCGTATGAAGACACCAGCCTGCCGATTGGCTTGGGTCAGACCATCTCCAAGCCGGGCGTGGTGTCGCGCATGCTAGAGCTGCTGTGCAATGGACAGATCGGCAAGCTAGGCCGCGTGCTCGAAATCGGTACCGGCTGCGGGTACCAGGCCGCAGTGCTCAGCCTGCTGGCCGATGAGGTGTACAGCATCGAGCGCCTTCGGGGCCTGCACGACAAGGCCCGAGAGAATCTGCGCCCCATGCGCTTGCACAATCTGCATTTGCTGTTTGGAGACGGCATGGTGGGCTATGCCAAAGGTGCGCCCTATGCCGCCATCATTGCAGCTGCGGGCGGTGAGGCCGTGCCCCAGGCCTGGGTGGACCAGTTGGCGGTCGGTGGGCGCTTGGTAGCGCCTGTTGCCACGGGCCTGGGTGCTGCAGGTTCGCAGTCGTTGATAGTGCTGGACAAGACGCCCCAGGGTGTGCGCCATACGCTTTTGGAGGCGGTCTTATTTGTCCCCCTAAAATCAGGCGTTGCTTGAACGGAGAGATTATGTTTGGTGTGAAGCCTGTTGAAACGAAATGGAGCCTGTGGGCGCTGGTAGTGGTCGCAGGCCTTTTGTTGTCTGGATGCAGTTCTGTTTCATTGAGCCGCGCGCCTGTAGAAGACCGTGGCAATGTGCCGAAGCCCGCTGTGGCGGTGACCGACCCAACGCCGGCGCCGGTCGTCAAGTTGCCACCTGGCTCCGAGAATGCGGGCAAGCCTGGCTACTACACCGTCAAGCCCAAAGACACGCTGATCGCCATTGGCTTGGAAAACGGCGCCAGCCACAAAGATATTGCCCGCTGGAATAATCTGGAGAACCCCAACAAGATTGAGATCGGCCAAGTGCTGCGTGTGGCTCCGCCGGTGATTGAAGGAACGTCTGCTGTCACCAAGCCGGTAACTTCTGGCGCGGTGGTGGCCACAACAGTTGCACCGGGTGCGCCTGCCAAGCCCGCCTCTGCGCCTGCTGCCACTTCCTCGGCGCCAGTTGCTGCGCCTGTTGCGTCGGCGTCTAGCGATGACGATTTGGGCTGGATCTGGCCTAGTGGCGGTGCGTTGATCGCCGGCTTTGACGAAGGCAAGTCCAAGGGCATCGATATCGGTGGCGCCAGCGGTGATGCTGTAGTGGCTGCTGCCGATGGGCGCGTGATCTGGGCTGCCGCGGGCGAGGGCACTATGCGCCACTATGGCAACCTGATCATCGTGCAGCACAACAAAACCTACCTGACAGCCTATGCCAACAACAGCACGCTGTTGGTAAAGGAAGATCAGCGTATTAAAAAGGGCCAAAAGATCGCAGAGATGGGCAGTACCGGCACCGATCGCGTGAAATTGCACTTTGAACTGCGGCGTTTGGGTATTGCGGTGGACCCCACCAAATACCTGCCCGCCCACTAGCGACTGTTCACCATGAAACCCTTCCACACGCGCATTGAAAAGCTGGATGGAGTGGGTTTGCAGGCTGAAGCCCAGGTAGAACCTGCCCGGGGTGCTATCTATTTGGAAGCAGACGACGCGCAGACGGAACCTGAGCCTGCCGAGATGGAGGCCACCGAGCCTGTCGACCCTCTGGCTGCGGCAGCCGTGGACGGCGCTGGTGACGCACTCGCTCAATACCTGCGTGGCGTCCGCCGCACCGAGCTATTTACCCCCCAACAAGAGTTTGAAACTGCCACCCGCGCCCGCGCGGGCGACTTTGCTGCACGCCAAAGCATGATCGAACACAACCTGCGCTTGGTAGTCAGTATTGCCAAAGGCTATGCCGGGCGCGGTGTGCCTATGGGCGATTTGATTGAAGAGGGCAACCTCGGGCTGATGCATGCCATCGGCAAGTTCGAGCCCGAGCGGGGTTTCCGGTTTTCGACTTACGCTACCTGGTGGATACGTCAGTCGGTAGACCGCGCGCTGATGTACCAGGGCCGGGCAGTGCGCTTGCCGGTCAACATCGTGCGAGAGCTGCAGCAAGTGCTGCGGGCACGCCGTTTATTGGAGAGTGATGCCAACCTGGTCGCCCAGCGCCCTGAGGGTATCCGTGTCGACGATATTGCCGCTTTTTTGGGCCAGGATGCGCACCATGTGGCCGATTTGCTGTCCATGGGCGAATCACCGCGCTCGCTAGACGCCACGCTGGACCGCCAGGGGGAAGACCAGACGCTGGGTGACACTCTGGTGGACGAGCTAGCGCTGGACCCGGAGGATGCCGCCCAGGCCCACGAAGTGGACCAGTTGCTAGAAAGCTGGATTGCGTCCCTGAGCAACCGCGAACGCGAGGTGCTGGAGGGCCGCTTCGGCCTGCATAACCGCGAGCCCGAAACCCTGGATACGTTGAGCCAACGCCTGGGCCTGACCCGAGAGCGGGTGCGCCAGGTGCAAAACGAGGCTTTACTGAAGCTCAAGCGGCATATCAGTCGCCGTGGGATCACGCGCGACGCGCTGATGTGAAATAGTGCCCCCACGCTCCGCCGCTGCGCGGGTCGCTGCCCCCCGAGGGGGTTAATTTCCCTCGGGGCGGCCCGGCGGGAAATTGCCGGCCCCCACGCTCCGCCGCTGCGCGGGTCGCTGCCCCCCGAGGGGGCTTATCTGCTTGGGGCGGCCCGACGCAGATTTGCCCGCTCTACCTGAGACAATAGTGGGCTATGACCGATACCAAAGTAGAAGAAATCAAGAAAACAGGAAAGCCATTGCTCGAGGGTTGGCTGGAAGTGAAATCGCTTGACCTGGAAGCCCAGGGCGTGGCGCACCGGCCCGATGGCAAGGTGGTCTTTATCGACGGGGCTCTGCCATTTGAGACCGTTAGCGCCCATATTCACCGCAGCAAGGCCGCTTTCGAGAAAGGCACGCTCAGCGTCATTCACAAAGAGTCATCGCAGCGCGTACGCCCTGAGTGCCCACACTTTGGCCTGGAGCCCCAGTCCTGCGGCGGCTGCAAGATGCAGCACCTGCACCCGGCCGCCCAGGTCGCTGTCAAGCAGCGCGTGATGGAGGACAACCTGTGGCACATCGGCAAGGTCAAGCCCGGCAACATCCAGCGCCCCATCGAAGGCCCCGCCTGGGGTTACCGTTACCGAGCGCGGATCTCGGTCCGGTTTGTGCGCAAAAAGGGGGAGGTGCTGATTGGCTTTCATGAGCGCAAAAGCCATTACGTGGCTGACATGAAGACCTGCAAGGTGCTGGCGCCGCACGTCAGCGCCATGCTGCTGCCGCTGCGCGCCTTGATCGGGGCTATGGACGCCGTAGAGACTGTGCCGCAGATCGAGCTGGCTGTGGGCGACCAGGGCGGCGGCACGGCCGATGTAACCGCCATGGTGCTGCGCCACATGGAACCCTTAAGCGATGCCGATTTGCAGCGCCTGCGCGTGTTCGCCGCTGCTAACCCCGGCTTGCAGTGGTGGCTGCAGCCCAAAGGGCCAGATTCGATTCACCGCCTAGATGAGCTGCCCGGCCACGAGACGGGCCAACTGGCCTATGCGCTGCCGCAGTTTGGTGTGGTGATGCCATTCAAGCCGACCGACTTTACACAGGTGAATCCGCACATCAACCGCGTGCTGGTAACCCGCGCGCTGGGCCTGCTGGCGGTAACGCGCCAGGAGCGGGTCATTGACTGGTTCTGCGGCTTAGGCAACTTCACGTTACCCCTGGCCACCCAGGCGCGCGAGGTGCTGGGCATCGAGGGTGCCGAGTCGCTGGTAGCCC
This sequence comes from Burkholderiales bacterium, assembly GCA_025363275.1. Lineage (GTDB taxonomy): Bacteria > Pseudomonadota > Gammaproteobacteria > Burkholderiales > Burkholderiaceae_C > Allorhodoferax. The sequence goes on from JANYEE010000258.1 coordinate 5,946, forward strand.
GTTCCAGAGAGAATTTGAAGCTAAATCAGGCTGAGGCCCGGGTGGAATATGCTTTAGGTGCTACTAAATTTGTAGCGCGTAATTTGTTTGAGATGACGCCCGAGTTGCTGGTGGCGGATGGCGCTGCCGACAAATGGCTGGTCGATCCACCGCGTGAAGGCGCCTTCTCGCTGGTGCAAGCGCTTGCCGAGTTGAGCCAGCGCAAGGTCGATGGCCGTGCCACGGCCGCAGAGAAAGCCTGGTTCCCGCCCAAGAGGATTGTGTATGTGAGCTGTAACCCAGCTACGTTGGCGCGGGATGCGGGTGTGCTGGTAACGCAAGCGGGTTACCGGTGTACCAGTGCGGGGGTGGTGAATATGTTTCCGCACACCGCCCACGTGGAAAGCATGGCGGTGTTCGACCTGGTTAACTGAGGGCCCGTGCCTACCGCGCTGGCTAGCTCTTGGCCTTAGTTTTAGATTTGGCTTTGGGTTCGTCCACGATGACTTCTTCGGCAGGCGCAGCCATCGGCGCGGGTTTCAGACCCTGGGGCGCTACGCCCTCAATCTTGTTATCCCGCATGTACTGGTCCATTTCTTTCCAGCCGGCAAAGATGGCTGCGCGGGATGCTTTCTCGTTCAACGAATAGCAGTCTTCAATGCTGCGCAGTCCGTGGCGGCAGGCGCCGCCCACGGCTTTGGCGTC
>JANYEE010000021.1 GCA_025363275.1 Burkholderiales bacterium
TGGAATACGTGCGCGTCTACCAAAAGCCCAAATGAAACACGGTATCTCTGCGTTGCTGGCAGTCATTGCGGCGGCCGCCTCGTGGGCCGCAGCTGCGCAATCCCCCGCGACACCTTGGGTCTGGCCCCACCAGGCCCGCGCTGCCGTCAGCCTGGCCTATGACGATGCACTCAATTCACAGCTGGACTACGCCGTACCGGCTTTGAATCGGCATGGTTTAAAGGCCAGCTTCTACCTCACCCTAAGTAGTGACACTGTGCGTAAGCGGCTAGCAGTCTGGAAAAAGGTGGCGGGGCAAGGGCATGAGCTGGGCAATCACACGCTGTTCCACCAATGCTCCCGCTCGGCACCCGATCGAAGTTGGGTGAGCGCGGACAACGACTTGGATACGACCAGCGTTGCGCAATTAGTGGCGCAAATCCGCGTGGGCAACAGCATGCTGCAGGCCATCGATGGCTTGCAGGCGCGTACCTTTGCGGCGCCGTGTGGCGACCTGTTCGCAGCGGGCGAACCTTATCTAAACGTACTGCACGACGATTTTGTAGCGATGAGGTCAGAGTTTGGTGGCGTGGTCTCCGACATGAATACGCTGGATCCGTATGCAGTGGGCGTTGAAGTGGCGACTGACATGAGCGGCGACCAACTGATTGCGCTAGTGCAACGCGCCGCAGCCACGGGGACCATGGTCAACATCACATTCCATGGCGTGGGTGGCGATTATTTGGCGGTGTCCCGTGAGGCCCATGAAGCGCTATTGCAATACCTGTCGAGCCACCGCAATATTTACTGGACGGACACTTTTGTGCGTATCACGCAATATGTCAAAGCACAGCGTCTAAAGGCGCTGGCCCCTAGCCTGGGCAACCCATCACAAAAGTCGCAATAGCCCGCGCCGGCAGGCTCGCCGCGCAGTGGGCGTCTTGCACCCGCAGCGTAAACGCAATGTCTTCCTCCGTGCGGTTCATTACCACCACTGCGGTGCTGCCATCCGGATTTACAAACGCTGTGGTTTCCAGATCCTGGCGGCTGGCTGCGCACAGCACGCGGTGTGCGCCGGGCTGCACAAAGCGGCTGAAATGGCCGATGTAGGCAAAAGAGTTTTGGTGCTGCAGCGTGCCAGTGGCACGGTCCGCCAGAATCGGTGCGCTGCACAGATTGCCCACATGGTTTGGCCCACCGGCCTCATTCAGCAACAAGTTCCAGTCAATCCAGCCCGTGGTCCAGCGGTTGAGGTCATTGATCATGGAGCGCGCATAGCGCTCACCCAGCGCCCATGCGCCGTGGTGCGGGCCACCTTCCTGGCAACCTTCGGTGAACAGCAGGGCCTTGTCCGGCCAGGCGTCGTGCACCAGTTGGACATGGTCAAAGTGGTCTTCGCCATACCAGTGAAAGCCACAGCCCCACACATACTGCGCGGCCTTTGGATCTGAATACACCACACTGGCGCGTTCCACCATCAGATCGCGGTTGTGGTCCCAGATCACGATCTTGATGTGGCCCAGCCCGGCGTTGGCCAGCGCCGGCCCCAGGTGGTCGCGCACAAAATCGCGCTCTTCTTCGGCGGTGTAAATGCAGGAATCCCAACGTTGCACAGCCATCGGTTCGTTCTGCACTGATACGCCCCACACCGGTACGCCTTCAGCCTCGTATTCGCGGATGAAACGTACAAAACACTGGGCCCAGGCTGGCGCATACGCGGGCAGCAGCTTGCCACCATGGTTCATCTCGCCGTTGGACTTCATCCAGGCGGGTGGGCTCCAGGGCGACACGAGCAATTGCAGCGGCCGCGCAGAGACCTTCTGTGCCGCCTTGATGAATGGCAGCAGCGCTTCGCGATCCCGGTCAATACTGAAGTGCTTCAATTCCACATCACCCGCCACTTCGGTGTGGGCGTAGTTGCCCATCGCAAAGTCGCAGCTGTTCATGTGCACGCGGCACAGGCTGTAACCATGGCCACGTGTGGGGTGAAAGTAGTCTTGCAGTACCTGGTCCGCTTGCGCCGCAGGCAGGGCTTTCCAGGTCACGGCAGCGGCTTCGGTAAATGCGGCGCCAAAGCCCAAGACCTCTTGAAATTTGCGCCCTGGGTTGACCAGCACATGGGGACCATCCAGCGGCGCCAGCATGCTGCTATCCAATGCTAAGGCAGGTTGTGGTGCAAGGCCGGGTCCGCTGTCCTTAGCGGTCAAAAAATACTGAACAGCGGTGCGGGCTGCGCAGGGGGTCATGCGAGCAAAAGGCCTTGGCTATCGAATGCCAGCGCTTTGGGCGAGGCTCCAATGAGCAAACCAACAGCCTGGCCAGTGGCCAGCGTGCCCTCATGGCTTGCAATCTTGGCGATCAGCAATGTCGCAATGCCATCAACACGCAGATGCACCATGGCCGAGTCGCCCAGTTGCTCCACCAGCTCTACCATGGCGCGTACACCCTGCTCGGGGGAGCCCACACCCACATGCTCCGGGCGAATGCCAACGCGTTGCGCATCAGGGTGTGCGCTTTGGGTCAAGCTCTTCCAGAGTTCCACGTGGGGCATAGGCGCTTTGCCTGCTTCGGGCCGATCGATGAAGTTGATACGCGGTGAGCCGATGAAGCCCGCCACAAACTCATTGGCAGGGCGGTTGTACAGGTCCATGGGCCCGCCAATCTGCTCAATCTTGCCCTGGTTAAACACCGCTATGCGATCGCCCATGGTCATGGCTTCCACCTGGTCGTGGGTCACGTAAATCATCGTGGTGCGCAGCCCTTTGTGCAGGCGTGACAGCTCAATGCGCATATTCACCCGCAGCGCGGCGTCCAGGTTGGACAAAGGCTCATCAAACAAAAACACCTTGGGCTTGCGCACGATGGCGCGGCCGATGGCCACCCGCTGGCGTTGCCCGCCCGAGAGCTCCTTGGGGTAGCGGCCCAGCAAGTCGGTGATGCGCAAAATCTCGGCGGTGCGTCCCACTTGTTCATTGCGTTGGGCCTTGGACACACCGGCCATCTTGAGCGCAAAGCCCATGTTCTCGGCGACCGTCATGTGGGGGTAGAGCGCATAGCTTTGGAACACCATCGCGGCACCGCGGTCGGCGGGGCGCATGTCATTGGCGCGCACGCCGTCAATGAGCAAATCGCCGCCGGTAATCGTCTCCAAACCGGCAATCATGCGCAGCGTGGTGGACTTCCCGCAACCCGAAGGTCCGACAAAGACGAGGAACTCGCCTTCAACTACATCCAGGTCTATACCTCGGATGACTTCGATTGCGTCGTAGCTTTTGCGGAGTGCCCGCAGTGAAACCTGGCCCATGGTGGTGTCCTTATCGCAGTAGCAAGATTCAGCGTGCCGTTACGCGCTGTGATTGTGTTTGACCCAGGAAATCCCGGTACCAGCGTGCGCTGTCTTTGAGCGTGCGCACCTGGGTGGCGTAGTCCACATGCACGATGCCAAAGCGCTTTTCGTAGCCGGACGCCCATTCAAAGTTGTCCATCAGACTCCAGACCATATAGCCCTGCATGCGCACGCCTTGGTTCATGGCCGCACCAACTGCAGCAATGTGGCGCTGGATGTAGCTGGTGCGGTCCTGGTCGTGCACGCGCCCGTCTTGCATGGCATCCTTGAAAGCACCACCGTTTTCCGTCACATACAAGGGCGGCACCGCGTAGTCGCGGTGCATGCGCACCAGCAGCTCGGTCAAGCCCTCGGGGTAGACCTCCCAATCCATGTCGGTCACTTCCAATCCGGTAGACCCGGCTTTCCAAGAGTTGTCGGCGCTGATCACCGAGCGCGAGTAATAGTTCACGCCCAGAAAATCAATCGGCACCGCAATGTTCTTCAAGTCACCCGCTTCCATGGTGGGCGCATCGGAACCCAGATGTTCCAGCACATCTTGCGGATAGCTGGCCTTGAACAGCGGGTCCATGTACCAGCGCAATAGCTTGCCGTCTTCCAGTTGAGTCTTGGCTTTATCTGCATCGCTATCGGTGGCAGCAACCATGGGCGACAGATTCAGCACAATCCCCAGCGAAGCCTGGCTGCGCTGCGCCCGCAGCGCCTGCACGGCCAAGCCGTGGCTCAGCAGCAAATGGTGCGACACCTGGGCAGCTGTTGCGCGGCTTTTAATGCCTGGCGCAAACACGCCCGACTCGTGCCCCAGCACCGCCACCACCCAGGGTTCGTTATGTGTGGCAATCGAGGCCAAGCGGTCACCCATGCGGGCTTGAATACCCTCGGCATATTCCACAAAGCGGTGCACGGTGTCGCGGTGCGCCCAGCCGCCGTTGGCTTGCAGCGCGTCGGGTAAGTCCCAGTGATTTAGTGTCAGATAAGGCTTGATGCCGTGCGCCAGCAAGCGGTCTACCAGGCGCTCGTAAAAGTCGAGCCCCTTGTCATTCCAGGCACCCGCACCGGTCGGGCGTACGCGGGGCCAAGCAATCGAAAAGCGGTACGCATCCACGCCCAGGTCGGCAATCATGTCCAAGTCTGACGACCAGCGCGCATAGTGTTCACAGGCAATGTCGCCATTGCTGTTGTCTGCAATCGTCCCGGGCTGGCGGCAAAAGCTGTCCCAGATAGAAGGGCCTTTGCCATCTTGCAAGGCGGCGCCTTCAATCTGGAATGCACTGGTGGCAACGCCCCACACAAAGTCATCGGGAAACTGGGATTTGGTCGGGGGTGGCACGGGCGTGGTCATGGATTCTGAGAAAAAGAAGATGAAGAGGCGTGTCGTAGCGAGGCTTACTTCACAGCACCCACTGTCAGCCCAGAAATAAGCTGCTTGGAGGAGATCACAAAGAGCACGATCAGCGGCAGGGTGGCAATCGCAGAGCCTGTCATCAGCGCGCCCCACTCGGTATCCACCGGGCTTTGCAGGCTGCGCAGAGCCAGCGGCAGCGTGTACATATCCGGTGAGCGCATCACAATCAGCGGCCCGATGAAGTTGTTCCACGACGCAATGAACGTGATCAGGCCCAGCGTACCCAGCGCGGGCTTGAGCAGCGGCAGCACGATGCGCCAGTAAATACCCAGCTCGCTGCAACCATCCATGCGCGCGGCCTCCACCAGCTCACGCGGGATGGACGAACTGACAAACTGCCGCATCAGGAAAATACCGAACGCGCTGGCGGCACCGGGGATGTACAAAGCCCGCGGCTGGTCGATCCAGCCCAGGATGTCCATGATCATGAAAGTGGGAATCATGTTCATAAAGGATGGCAGCAACATGGTGCCCATGACCAAACCAAAGAAGGCGTTCTTGAAACGGAAGTCAAACATGGCAAACGCATACCCACCCATGGAGCAGAACAGCAGCGTGAGCGCAGTGGACGCGAGCGCCACATACACGCTCCAGCCCAAATTGCGCCAAAACGGAATCTTCTGGGTCAGGATGGCCAAGTTGTTGAAGAAGTCATTGCCGAAAAACATGGGTGGCGGTAGGCTAAAGATCTCGGTGCGCGATTGCGTGGCAAACACAAACATGAAATAGAAAGGTGCCAGCATGAACAGCATGCCGACTCCCACCACACAGTAAGCAGCCCAGGGGGCCAAACGATCAGTTTTCATAAAGGGTGTGCAGTGATCATTGGCCACGCTGGCGGAAGGCGCGGTTGGTGACCCAGGTCAGCACAGCCACCACCACAAACAACAACCACGACATGGCGCTGGCAGCGCCAAAGTCATTGAAGTCAAAGGCCATGCGGTACAGGTACACCGCGGTGGTCATGCCTGCCTGATCCGAGCCGCCCTTGCCGCCTGTCAAGATAAAAGGCTCTTCAAACAATTGCAAGCCGCCGATGACGCTTAAAGTCACGCCAAAGAACATCATCGGCTTGAGGCTGGGCAGTGTGATGTACCAGAATTTCTGGAAGCGCCCCGCACCGTCCATAGTTGCAGCTTCGTAAATGTCGGGCGGTATGGTTTGTAGCGCTGCCAGGTAGAGCACCAGGTTAAAGCCGACGTAGCGCCAGAACACAATCAGCGCAATGGCGGGTTTGATGTTGTCGGGCTGGTTCAGCCAATCGATGGGGGCAGCGGGGAAAAACCAGCCGATGACCGGCGTGTGGTGCAGCATCTGAAGCGCCACATTGATCAGACCAAAGTCGGTCGAAAACAGCGAACTGAAAAGGATCGCAATGGCCACCGACGAGGTGATGTAAGGCATGAAATACGCCCCGACTACGCCATTGCGAGCGCGCTTGAACGACGAATGGATGAAGTAGGCCAGCGGAATGGCCACCAGGTGCTGCGGTACGCCCGACACCAAGGCCAGCCAGGCCGTGTTCTTCAACGATTTCCAGAACCACTCATCCCGCAGCGCGAAAGCAAAGTTATCCAGACCCACAAAACGCATCGCGTCCAGGCCGCTGGTGGGTTCCCAGCTCTGGAAGGCCAGGACCATCGAGAAACCGAGCGGAAACACGCCAAAGACGAGAAACAGGATCACGAACGGACTCAGCAGCACATAGGGCGTCCAGGTCGGTGACAGGCGGAGCAATTTCATGGTGGCGCGTCGTTGGTTTTAGCGGTAGGCCTGATTTTGGGGGCCACAATGGCCGTTTTGAAATTTCGTTGCGCCTAGTATGAAAGCGCTTTCAGAATGTATCAGGGCGAAATCGCCATGTCAACTGAGGGTATCTACCCGGTGGGCATTACAGGCCCGCAAACCCGGCCCATGCGCGCAGGATTTAATGGGCGGGTGACGTAGCCAGTGCGCGCGTAGAAGCGCGGGCAATCAGCCGGGGTTCTGGCAACTTGGCGGTGGGTGTCTGACCCGAGAGAAGTTGTAACAAAGAGATGGCCGCCAATCGTCCCAGCTCGTGGGAGGCCTGGTGGATCGTGGTCAGCGGCGGCACCGAATGGCTTGCAATGGCGAGGTCATCGAAGCCCACCAAAGACACATCGTCGGGCACGCGCAGACCCCGACGGTGCAGCGCCAGCGCGGCGCCAAAGGCCATCTGGTCGTTGGCCGCAAAGATGGCGCTGAACTTCAATCGACTGTCCAGCAGGCGCTCTACCGCCATCCGGCCACTTTCTTCTTGGTAAGTGCCGGGTAACACCAAAGCGGGCTTGAACTTGATACCCGCTGCAGCCAAGGCTGATTTGTAGCCCCGCAAACGCGCCATCGCATCGGGGTGGACTTGGGGGCCGGAGATAAAGGCGATCTCCCGATGCCCCAGGCTGAGCAAATGGTGGGTGGCCAAACGCGCGCCCTCAAAGCTGTTGAAGTCCAGCGCATACAGACCCGGCGCGGCCATCGTGCGACCGGTCACCACCACCGGCATGTGGTGGGCCAAATCGCGCAGCGCGTCATCGCTCAGGCGGCCGGTCAGCACAATGATGCCGTCTACGCGCCGTGAGCGCAGCACGTCAATGCAGCGCGCCTCTTCGGCCTCGTTCCAGTGGCCGCTAACGAATAACGGGCTGTAACCTGCCGTGCTGAGTTCATCCTCGATACCGCGCAGCGCTACGCCGTAAAACGGGCTATCGATCGCCTGGGTCACCACGCCCACGCTCAGCGTGCGCCCGCCCGCCAACCCCCGGGCTATCGGGTTGGGCACAAAGCCCAGCTCGGCAATTGCCTTGTCCACGGCCTCGCGTTTCTCGGGGCTGACCACGGCCGTGCCATTCAGAATGCGCGACACGGTGCTGGGCGATACGCCACAGGCTTCGGCTACCATGCCGAGGGTGACTTTGGAGGATTGTTTGCTACTTGCCATCGGCCGAAGATATCCGAAAAAAGTGGGCTTCCGATTCAGGTGTGAATTTCAAACGTCCGTTATGCGTTGCGAGCGCCAAACAACAAGACGTGCAACGCAGGCCTTAGTTGCTATCACATTAATAGCAGCTCAGGCAGGAAATACCTGGGCCATGGCCTGATTTGGCTTCAAACGTCGATATTCCCAGCACGCAGGGCGTTGGTTTCAATGAACTCGCGGCGCGGCTCCACTTCATCACCCATCAGCATCGTGAACACGCGGTCAGCTTCAATCGCATCGTCGATTTGCACCTTCAGCAGGCGGCGCACGGTGGGGTCCATGGTGGTTTCCCACAACTGGGATGGGTTCATCTCGCCCAGACCCTTGTAGCGCTGGCGGCTGGTGCCGTTCTCTGCTTGCGTGATCAGCCAGGCCATGGCTTCACGGAAGTCGTTGACCTTTTCCTCCTTTTGACGTTCGCCCTCACCGCGCATCACGCGGGCACCCTCGCTGAGCAATCCCTTGAAGGTATTGGCCGCATCGGCCAACGCGGCGTAATCGGCGCCGTGCACAAAGTCTTGCGTCAACACGCTGCTTTTCACGTTGCCGTGGTGGCGGCGGCTGATGCGCAAAATCGGCTTGTCGGTGCGCACGTCAAATTCGCCCGCCACTTCGGCATCGGGCAGTCGGGCTTGCAGCGCGGCAGCGGACACTTCGGCATCGGCCACCGTGTCCAGATTCAGCGCCACACCATCGGCGACCGAGCGCAAGGCTTCGGCGTCCATGAAGTTCTTCAGCCGCGCGATGACAGCCTGCGCAATCTGATGCTTGCGCGCGAGTTCAGACAAGGTTTCACCTGCAATGGTGGTGCCGTTGGGTCCGCCGGTGAACACCGATGCGTTAACCAGCGCGATGCGCAGCAGGAAGTTATCGAGGTCGCTGGCACCCTGCAGGTACAGCTCTTCTTTGCCGGCTTTGACCTTGTACAGCGGTGGCTGCGCAATGTAGATGTGGCCGCGCTCCACCAGCTCAGGCATCTGGCGGTAGAAGAAGGTTAAGAGCAGCGTGCGAATGTGGGCGCCGTCCACGTCGGCATCGGTCATGATGATGATGCGGTGGTAGCGCAGCTTGGCGACGTTGAAGTCGTCGTTACCGGTCGTGCCACCCGCCTTGCCGATACCGGTACCCAGGGCGGTGATCAGCGTCAAGATTTCATTACTCGTCAGCAGCTTCTCATAACGCGCTTTCTCAACGTTCAGAATCTTGCCGCGCAGCGGCAGGATCGCCTGGAACTTGCGGTCGCGGCCCTGCTTGGCAGAGCCACCGGCGGAGTCACCCTCGACGATATAGATTTCGCAACCGGCCGGGTCTTTTTCCTGGCAGTCGGCCAACTTGCCGGGCAGGCCCATGCCGTCCAGCACGCCCTTGCGGCGTGTCATGTCGCGGGCCTTGCGCGCGGCTTCGCGGGCGCGTGCGGCTTCGATGATCTTGCCAACAATAATCTTGGCATCAGCCGGGCGTTCCTGCAGGTAGTCGGCCAGCAGCTTGGACACGATGTCTTCTACGGGGCCGCGCACTTCGCTGGACACCAGCTTGTCCTTGGTCTGGCTCGAGAACTTGGGCTCGGGCACTTTGACCGACAGCACGCAGCACAGGCCTTCGCGCATGTCGTCGCCACTGACCTCGACCTTGGCCTTCTTGGCGATCTCGGATTCATCGATGTACTTGTTGATGACACGCGTCATCGCGGCGCGCAGACCTGTCAGGTGGGTGCCACCGTCGCGCTGCGGGATGTTGTTGGTGAAGCACAGCACTTGCTCGTTGTAGCCGCTGTTCCACTGCATCGCCACCTCCACGCCAATGTTCGTGCCTTGGTCGCTCTGGCGGTCGCCCGTGGCGTGGAAGATGTTGGGGTTCAACACCGTCTTGCCTTTGTTGATGAAGTTCACAAAGCCCTTGACGCCTCCGGCGCCCGAGAAGTCGTCTTCCTTGCCGCTGCGCTCGTCTTTGAGGCGGATTTTGACGCCGTTGTTCAGGAAGCTCAGTTCCCGCAGACGCTTGCTCAAAATCTCGTAATGAAAGTCGTTGTTGGTCTGAAAAATTTCCAGATCGGGCAAAAAGTGAACTTCAGTGCCGCGCTTTTCGGTCTCGCCAATCACCTTCATCGGCGACACTTCAATGCCGTTTTGCACCTCGGTGATGCGGTTCTGCACGAAACCACGGCTAAATTCCATGACGTGCACTTTGCCGTCGCGGCGAATCGTTAGGCGCAACATTTTGGATAACGCGTTCACGCAAGACACACCCACGCCGTGCAAACCACCCGACACTTTGTAGCTGTTCTGGTTGAACTTGCCGCCCGCGTGCAATTCGGTCAAAGCGATTTCGGCGGCCGAGCGCTTGGGCTCGTGCTTGTCATCCATCTTTACCCCGGTCGGAATACCGCGGCCGTTATCGACCACGCTAATCGAATTATCCGAGTGGATAGTGACCAAGATATCGTCGCAATGGCCAGCCAGTGATTCGTCAATCGAGTTGTCGACCACTTCGAATACCAAGTGGTGCAGACCCGTGCCGTCTGACGTATCGCCGATGTACATGCCAGGGCGCTTTCGCACGGCTTCCAGGCCTTCCAGGATCTGGATGGAGCCTTCACCGTAGGCCTCAGAGGCGCCGACCTGGTGCGCGTCGATGGTCGGTTGGAAGTTGGAGCTATCGGCACCACTTTCCCCGGTATTTACCGCGTCGGCGCCATCTTTCTCGCCACGGTCGGCAGGTACGGGGACTTTGTTTTCTTCGGTCATGGCTAACTTTCTTTCGAATCTTTAATGACCAAACCCCCGGAGGCCGGGGGTTTGATTGCGCGGGTAGCTATAAACTTAATAGCACTAGATCCGCATCGGCATCACCACGTACTTGAACGTAGCGTTGTCCGGGATGGTGAACAGGGCCGAACTATTACCGTCAGACAGCTCCAGTATGACCATCTCCTGGCTCATATTGGCCAGTGCGTCGATCAGGTAGGTCACGTTGAAGCCAATCTCGATACTGTCGCCGCCGTAGTCGATGTCCAACTCGTCCACCGCCTCTTCCTGCTCAGCATTGTTGGAAGCTACGCGCAGGCTGCCGGGGTCGATGTTCAGGCGCACGCCCTTGAACTTGTCGCTGGTCAAAATCGCGGTGCGCTGCAAAGTCTTCAGCAAGGCGTCCCGGCCCAGCGTGATACTGTTCTTGTGGTTCTTGGGGATGACGCGGTTGTAGTCGGGGAACTTGCCCTCGACCAGCTTGGTCACGAACTCCATACCGTCAAACAGGAACTTGGCCTGGTTGTTGGCAAATTGCATTTCAATCGCGCCTTCCGCATCCGACAGCAAACGCTGCAGCTCCACCACGGTCTTGCGCGGCAAGATCACCTCCTGCTTGGGCACTTCCACATCTAGGGTGGCGCTGGCAAATGCCAGGCGGTGGCCATCGGTGGCGACCAGGCTCAATTGCTTGCCTTCAGCCACAAACAAGATGCCGTTCAGGTAGTAGCGGATGTCATGCACGGCCATCGCAAAAGCCACCTGGCTCAGTAAACCCTTCAGCACCTTTTGTGGCACGCTGAAAGCCGGGCCAAAGTTGGCCGACTCTTGCACCAGCGGGAAGTCTTCTGCCGCCATAGTTTGCAGCGTGAATTTGCTCTTTCCACCCTTGACGATGATCTTGCTTTGGCTGGACTCAAGCGACACGGTTTGGTCTGAGGGCATGGTGCGCAAGATGTCGATCAGCTTGCGCGCGCCAATGGTAGTGGTGAAGTTGCCGGTGTCGCCACCCAGTTCGGCTGTGGTGCGGATCTGAATTTCCAAATCGCTAGTCGTTACCTGCACTGAGGTGCCAGTCTTCCGTACCAACACATTAGCCAGGATCGGCAAGGTGTGCCGCCGCTCGACAATGCCCGCGACGGATTGCAGAACCGAGAGGACTGTGTCCTGCGTTGCCTTTAATACGATCATGTCAACCTCTTCATTAGTGTCTGTTGTGGCTCGTTGGTGTTGGCGGCCTAATTTTTATCAAACCCCGCCATTTTCCCAGCTTTGGGCCGCTTTTTTGGGGTTTCGGCGTTTTTTCTAACTAACCCTTCAGCGTTTGCTCTAGAACGTGCAATTGCTGGTTCAACTCGGTCATCTGCTGGCGCTCGCCCCCAATTTTTCGCACTGCGTGCAAAACTGTGGTGTGGTCGCGCCCGCCGAATAATTCTCCAATTTCTGGAAGACTCTTCTGTGTCAGTTCTTTAGCCAGGTACATCGCAATCTGGCGGGGGCGCGCGATGCTGGCCGGGCGCTTCTTGGAATACATGTCGGCCACCTTGATCTTGTAATAGTCAGCCACCGTTTTCTGGATGTTTTCCACAGAAATCTGCCGGTTCTGGATCGATAGCAGGTCGCGTAAGGCCTCCCGGGCCAGCGCAATCGAGATCTCTTTTTGATTAAACCGCGAATACGCCAGGATTTTGCGCAGCGCGCCTTCGAGCTCGCGCACGTTGGAGCGCACATTTTTGGCTACAAAAAATGCCACTTCTTCGGGCATTTCGGAGCCCTCGACCCGCGCCTTGTTGATCAAAATCGCGACCCGCATTTCCAATTCGGGCGGCTCGATCGCTACGGTCAGACCGGAGTCAAAACGCGAAACCAGACGCTCGTGAATGTCCGCCAGGCCCTTGGGATAGGTGTCGCTGGTCATCACGATGTGGGACTTTTTAGCCAACAACGCTTCAAAGGCGTTGAAAAACTCCTCTTGGGTGCGCTCCTTGTTGGCAAAAAACTGCACATCGTCGATTAACAGCAAATCCAGAGAGTGGTAACGCTCCTTGAATTCATCAAAAGTTTTGCGTTGGTAGGCCTTAACCACATCCGAGACAAATTGCTCTGCGTGGATGTAGAGAACTCGTGCGCCCGGTTTGTCCGTCAGCAGCCGGTTACCCACAGCGTGCATCAAATGGGTCTTACCCAAGCCGACACCGCCGTAAATAAACAGCGGGTTGTACAAATGCCCGGGCATCGTGGCCACGTGCATAGCCGCGGCACGCGCCATACGGTTGGCGGTACCTTCCACCAGCGTCTCAAAAGTGAGCATGCTGTTCAGTCGATTCTTGGGCCCACTGCTACGCAGGTCTTCGCCCATTTCTGACGACTCTTCGATCGCGGCAGTTTGCGCTGCAGCCGGTGCATAAGCTTGCTTGACGGGCGCTTCTCTAGGAGTGATCGCTAACTCAACCAGTATCGGCTGGCCATACAGCCTCTCCAGCAAGCTGGTGATCTTGCCGCTGTACTGCGCGCGCACCCAGTCGAGTTTGAAGCGGTTGGCAACAAAGATCGTGACCTTGGACATGTCCTCTTGCACGGCCGCCGTGAGAGGCTTGATCCAGGTGTTGAACTGCTGTTCTGGCAGCTCTTGGGCCAGTTGATCGACGCAGCTTTGCCAAAGACTTTGGCCGATTTCAAATCCGGGCGAGTTGGGGGGTGTAAAGGGATGTCCCGCTGTCATTGTTGTGGTCAGCTTCTGTGGATAGTTGTTCGCTGCTGCGCGAGGAATTGTAATTTATCAAAACCTTATCCACAATTTTTATAAATCGTTCCAAGTTAGCGCTTTACGCACCATATCCCGTGTAAGGCCTTGCCCTGATTCAGAAAGTTTGCGATAATCGCGGGTTGCTCTGATTGTGTCTAGGGCTTAGAGAAGAGATTACTATGAAACGCACTTACCAACCCTCCAAAATCCGCCGCGCCCGTACCCATGGCTTTCTGGTTCGCATGAAAACCCGTGGTGGTCGCGCCGTAATCAACGCACGCCGCGCCAAAGGCCGCAAGCGTCTGGCCGTCTAATTGACGGATCGGGTCGGCTGCCGTTAACAACTGCGCACCCTGCTGATTACCAGCTCGGGTGACTATTGATATGCAACGGCTACAAACTCGACCCCAATTTCAGGCAGCTTTGGCTGGGCGGACTTTGGCCCGAACGGCCCACTTTGCGTTGCATTGCTGCCCGTTGGCGGCCACTGCTACGCCAGTGCAGTCTGAATCAGCCCTGTCACTGTTCCCCCATGACGGGGTCTGGTTGGGGGCCATGGTCCCCAAACGGTGGGCCAAGCGGGCAGTAACCCGCAACACCATCAAACGCCAGATTTACAGCTTGAGCTCCGAACTGGAAACCACATTGGCCCACCAAGCCCATGTGGTTCGCTTGCGTGCGGCTTTTGATCGGGCGCAGTACGTCAGTGCGACCTCCGATGCTTTGAAACGCGCGGTTCGAAGCGAGCTGCAACAACTGTTTTCCCGTGCGGCGGCGGTATGATCAAGCGCCTGCTGATGGGCGTTGTTCGCGCCTACCGTTTGACGTTGAGCCCCTGGCTTGGGACGTCTTGCCGTTTCGAGCCGACGTGTTCTATGTACTCCTTGGGCGCGTTAGACGCGCATGGCGCGCTGGTGGGCAGCTATTTAACCGCGGCGCGCATTGCCCGTTGCCACCCTTGGTGTGCGGGCGGCCATGATCCAGTACCCGCCGAGCCCCCCCGGCTGTTTCGCCGACTCCTTTCCCCTACTGCTGAAAAGAAGACTTCATGAACGATATTCGCCGCACCATTTTGTGGGTGATTTTTGGTTTCTCCATGGTTTTGCTGTGGGACCAGTGGCAAATCCATAACGGGAAGAAACCCACTTTCTTCCCGGGTCTCACGCCGTCTACGACCAGCGTGCCTGCAGCATCGTCTCCTGGCAAGCCCGGATTGGATTCCGGCGTACCAAATGCCGTGGCACCCGTGGCACCCGTGGCACCTGTAGCATCTGTGGCAGGAGCGATTCCGGCCGCTGCGCCCGCCGCCCCCGTGATTCCCAAAGTACGATTTGACGTGACCACCGATGTGGCCAAGTTTACTTTTGACACTGAAGGCGGATCTCTGGTGCGTGCTGAGTTCCTGAAGCACATCGACATGGCGAACAAGTCGCACAATTTTGTGCTGCTGGACGACAGCAAAGACCGCATTTATCAGGCCCAGTCTGGCGTGGTGGCGGGCAGCACCGGCGGCGCCTTCCCCACCCACAAGACACCGATGACCGCGACCGGCCCGCGCACGCTGGCCGATGGCGAGAATGAACTGGTGTTGCAATTCACGTCTGCAGACGTGGGCGGCATCAAGCTGGTGAAGACTTACACGATTCGCCGTGGTGCCTATGACATCGCCGTCAAACACACGCTGACCAACACGTCGGCAGCACCCATTGCACCGCAGCTCTATTTGCAGTTGGTACGTGATGGCAATAAGCCAGCGGGCGAGTCTTCGTTCTATTCCACCTTCACCGGTCCTGCGGTTTATACCGAAGCCAAGAAGTACCAAAAGGTCGAGTTTAAAGACATCAAAAACAAGAAGGCAGACTACGAGAAGACCGCCAACAATGGCTATGTGGCCATGGTGCAGCATTACTTTGCCAGCGCCTGGATCTTGCCTGAAGGCGTAGAGCGCACGTTCTCGTTGGACGGCGTAGACATTGGCGCCGAAATGGCCGACTGCTGCTACCGCGCCACGATGGTTGCGCCGCTCAGCACGATAGAGCCCGGCGCCAGCAAGTCGGTGGACGCCACATTCTTTGCCGGTCCGCAAGAGGAGAAAAAACTCGAAGCCTTGGCTAAGGGCCTGGAGCTGGTCAAAGACTACGGCTGGCTGACTATTCTGGCCAAGCCTTTGTATTGGTTGTTGGACCAATTGCACACCGTCATTCAAAACTGGGGCTGGTCGATCGTGGCCCTGGTACTGTTACTCAAGATTGCGTTCTATTGGCTCAATGCCAAGGCCTATGCCAGCATGGCCAAGATGAAGGCGGTGAACCCCAAGATCATGGAAATGCGCGAGCGTCTGAAAGACAGCCCACAGCAGATGCAGCAGGAGATGATGCGCATCTACCGCGAAGAAAAAGTCAACCCCATGGGTGGCTGCTTCCCGATCATGGTGCAGATCCCGGTGTTCATTGCGCTGTATTGGGTGTTGCTGTCCAGCGTGGAGATGCGTAACGCGCCTTGGGCTCTGTGGATTCATGACTTGTCATCGCCCGATCCCTTCTTCATCCTGCCGGTCTTCATGACACTGACTACGTTACTGCAAACCGCGTTGAATCCGGCACCACCTGACCCGATGCAAGCCAAGATGATGTGGTTCATGCCGCTGATTTTTAGCGTAATGTTCTTTTTCTTCCCGGCCGGTTTGGTGATGTACTGGATTACCAATAACATCTTGTCGATTGCTCAGCAGTGGATCATCAACACCCGCATGGGTGTGCCACCGCAGTTCAACCTACCGAAGTTCAAGTAATACCCCCCCGAGGCGCCTGCGGCGCCTCCCCCCCTGGGGGGCGATACCAGCGGCCTGGCAAAGCCAGTTCCGCGGTATCTCTGGATAAACTTCCCTTCTATGCTCACCGGCCAAGCTCCTATCGTTGCCATCGCTACTGCGCCGGGGCGGGGGGCGGTGGGGATCGTTCGCGTTTCCGGGCCCGATATTGCTGCGGTGGTGCAGGGACTGTGTGGGCGCAGCCTGAAGCCGCGCGAGGCGACATACCTGGGTTTTCAGGACGGTGAGGGCGGTGTGATTGACCGCGGGCTGGCCATCTACTTTCAAGCCCCGAACTCTTTTACCGGCGAAGACGTACTGGAGCTGCAGGCCCACGGTGGTCCGGTGGTTTTGCAGCTTCTGCTGGCCCGCTGCATGGCGCTGGGCCAGGCCGCTCAGCTACGCCTAGCGCGCCCAGGCGAATTCACCGAGCGCGCCTTCCTAAATGACAAGATCGACCTGACGCAAGCCGAAGCGATTGCGGATTTGATCGATGCCAGTACCGAGGCGGCGGCGCGTAGCGCCGGTCGCTCCTTATCAGGTGCTTTTTCCAAAGAGATCCATGCCTTACGCGACGCGTTGATTCATCTGCGCATGCTGGTAGAAGCCACGCTGGATTTTCCAGAAGAAGAAATCGATTTCCTCAAAAAAGCAGATGCCCAAGGTCAGCTTGATCGGCTGCAGTCAGCTTTGCAGCGTGTGCAGCAAAGCGCTACCCAGGGCGCGCTGCTGCGTGAGGGCATCAAGGTGGTCATTGCCGGGCAGCCCAATGCTGGCAAGTCTTCCTTGCTCAATGCGCTGGCTGGTGCCGAGCTGGCGATCGTCACGCCGATTGCCGGCACCACGCGTGACCGGGTGGAGCAAACGATTCAGATTGAAGGCGTGCCGGTGCATGTGGTGGACACTGCGGGCCTGCGCGACAGCGACGATGTGGTCGAGCAAATCGGCATCGCCCGCGCGTGGGAGGCTATCGAAGACGCAGACGCTGTATTGTTCATCCATGACCTGACCCGCATTAATGCTATTAATTACATAGCAGAAGAGGCAGATATTACGCGGGCCCTGGGCCAAAAGCTCTCTAAAAATACACCCGTGATCGATATTTGGAACAAAGTCGACTCGGTGGATGCGGTGTCAGAACGCGCGGGCATCACGCTGTCGGCCAAAACCGGTGTGGGTTTGGCAGAGCTGCGTCAGGCCTTGCTCAAGGCGGCCGGCTGGCAAGCGCAGGCGGGCGGCATTTTCATTGCGCGGGAACGCCATGTGCAGGCCTTGCTGCGCGTACAGCAGCATTTGGAGATTGCTGCCCAACATCTGAGAGCGCAGGCCCAGGCGCTGGATTTGCTGGCAGAGGAGCTGCGGCTGGGGCAAAACGCGCTGAGTGACATTACGGGCGAATTCACATCCGATGACTTGCTGGGCATCATCTTTTCCAAGTTTTGTATCGGTAAATAGCTGCACTACACTGACATGGTCTTGGATATCGAAAGAAACTAATGTCCCTTTTCCAGTGGTTTGTACGAAAACCAGCAGCCCATGCCGCGGCGGGCCAGCAGAGCTCGGGTTTGGCGCATGTAGATGCCACGGTGCCGCTCCGTGCAGGAGGGTCATCCAACCGGGGGCACGACGGCAGTGCCAGCCATGCCGCCAACCGCAAGAGCGAGCGCCTGGAACGCCGCGAGTTGCTCTACACCGTGGTGCGAGACGCCATGACGCGGGCTGGCGTGTTGTCTGCCAGTTACAAATTCAAAGTGCTGTCCCTAGATTCCCGGGGCCGCCAGTACCTGATCATGATGGACTTGGCCCGCAAGGATGCGGGAGCACCAGAGCGACTGGCCGAGATTGAGGGCGTTATCGCGCAAAACGCCAAAACGCGGCACGACATTTTGGTGACCGCGGTGTACTGGCGGCTGCATGAACATGTCACATCAGGCTTGTCCAAGTCGGCTCAAACTGTCGCATCCGCCACCACGGCTACGCCCCCAAGGCCGCAGGCGCCACCTCAACCCCGATTTGAACCTTTGCATGCCGACGAAGTCGCTGCGTTCAAGCAAGCCATTGCCTCAGCGACAACCCCTATGCCTTTGTCCGCCCCGGGTGAAATCATCAAGTCAGGGCGACGCAACCCCGTGCCGGAGCCTACGGATGACTTTGAAGTGGACCGCCGTGCCTCGCCTTTGAGCGGCACGCAATACGGCGATCTCAATTAGGCGCGCTTCGCGGCTATTGCTCCTTGCCGCCTCAGTGGCCGGCAAAGTCCAGCAAAGTGAATAGTGAAAGGCCGGATGCCCGGAGTTTGTCCGAGCCACCCAGTTCGGGCAAATCAACAATGGCTGCGCCCTCCATCACGTGCGCGCCCAATTTTTCTAACAACTTTTTGCCCGCCATCATGGTGCCGCCTGTAGCGATCAGATCGTCAATCAGCAGAACGCGGTCGCCGGGCTTTACGGCGTCGGTGTGCAGCTCCACCGTAGCGCTGCCGTATTCCAGTTCGTATGTCTCTTCAACGGTCGTAAAAGGCAACTTGCCTTTCTTGCGGATGGGCACAAACCCCACATTCAATTCATAGGCAACGACGGCACCCAGAATGAAGCCGCGTGCGTCCAGCCCAGCCACGACGTCCGGACGCAAATCACGATCCATGTAGCGGTGCACAAATGCATCAATCATGACCCGGAACACCTTGGCATCCTGCAATAAGGGCGTGATATCCCGGAACTGCACGCCTGGCACCGGCCAATCCGGAACGGTGCGGATATGGTTACGCAAGTATTGGTTAATGCTGAGGTTTTGCATAGACAAAAAGAGACAGGAGAAAAGTTCGGCGTAACCGCGTATTGTGCCCCGACTGCCACGGAGCAGGAATTAGCCCTTGAAGAGCCGCTTCTCGGCCAGCGCCAGACTCTCCGCCTGGCCAGACAGCACCAACGTGTCGCCCGGCTCCAGCAGGCAGGACACGTCGAAGTCGACAGTTTTGCCATTGCTGCGGCGTAAGCTAACGACGCGCACATTCAGGGCGTCCAGGTCGAAGCTGCCGAGCGCCTTGCCAGGAATACGACTGCTTTGCGGCATGCTCACGGTGCATAAGCGCTCGTGGTGCAGTTCGTCCACCGAGTTATCGTCGGCACCGTGAAAGTAACCGCGCAGCAGGTTATACCGTGCATCGCGCTGGTCTTGCACGATGCGAATCACCTTGCGCATCGGCACGCCCACCAAAGCCAGTGCGTGGCTGGCCAGCATCAACGAGCCTTCGATGGCTTCGGGCACCACTTCGGTCGCACCGGCTTCTTGCAACTGCTTCAAATTCAAATCGTCCTGTGTACGCACGATCACCGGTACCTGCGGCGCGTGGGTACGGGTGTTGCCCAGCACCTTGAGTGCCGCAGGAATATCCAAGTAGGTGATGACCACGGCGCTAGCCCGCGCCAGGCCGGCGGCCATCAGCGCCTGCAAACGACCGGCATCGCCAAACACCACAGAGTGCCCGGCGGCGTCGGCTTGGCGCACCCGGTCAGGGTCGGTGTCCAGCGCCATATAAGGGATGCCCTGGGCCTCCAACATGCGCGCCAGGTTTTGTCCGCAGCGGCCATAGCCGCAAATGATCACATGCCGGTTGGTATTGATGGCCTTGCGCGCGATGGATGTCATCTGCAAAGACTGTTGTAACCATTCACTGGCCACCAGCTTGAGCACGATACGGTTGCTGTACATGATGATGAAGGGCGTCGCCAGCATCGACAGCACCATGCTGGCTAAAATCGGATTCAACAAAGTGGGCGGCACCAGCGCATTTTGCTGTGCAAGTGTCAGCAACACAAAGCCGAATTCACCAGCCTGAGCTAGGTACAGGCCAGTACGCAATGACACCCCGGTGCTGGCACCGAGCACGCGGGAAAGCCCCGTCACCACGCCAGCCTTGAAGAGAATGGGCAATAGCGTTAGTAACAAGACCAAAGGCCAACGCTCCAGCACCAACCGCCAGTCCAACAGCATTCCGATACTGATAAAGAACAGGCCCAGCAGCACATCGTGGAAAGGGCGAATATCGGTCTCCACCTGGTGTTTAAATTCGGTTTCCGATATCAGCATGCCGGCAATGAAGGCCCCCAGCGCGAGGCTCAAGCCCGCCATCTCGGTCAGCCAGGCCAGCCCCAGCGTGATGAATAACAGGTTCAATACAAACAGCTCCTCGCTCTTGCGCCGTGCGACCAACGTCAGCCACCAGCGCATCACATGGCGTCCACCCACTAGCAACACCGTAATCAGTACGGCAGCCTTCAAGCCCGCCATGGCCAGCGACTGCATCAGTTGCTCGCCCGAGGCGCCCAACGCCGGTATCAACACGAGCAGCGGCACCACGGCCAAATCCTGAAACAACAAAATGCCCATCACGCGCTTGCCGTGTTCGGACTCCATCTCGATGCGCTCCACCATCAGCTTCACGACAATAGCGGTACTGCTCATGGCCAGTGCACTGGAGAGCGCTAATGAGGTCTGCCAGCTCATGCCCCACAACTGAGGCGCCAGTGTGGCAAGCGCCCAGGTTGCAAGCATGGCGCCGACCATGGTGACGGTGACCTGCAGCAGGCCCAGTCCAAACACATGCTGTTGCATGGATCGCAATTTGGGTAGGTTGAATTCAAGCCCGATCACGAACATCAGAAACACGACCCCAAACTCGCCTAGGTGGCGCACGCCATCGGCGTTCTGCGACAACGCAAGTGCGTTGGGCCCGATCAACACCCCAACAGCCAAATAGCCCAGCATAGGCGGTAGTTTGTAAAGCCGACAAACCACCACGCCCGCCACGGCGGCCAGCAAATACAGCAGGGTGATTTCGAGGGCAGTCATGCGCCAATACTAGCAAGACAAGCGCAGCTCTATAAAATGAACGGATGAGCTTGCCCGCATTCCCGCCGTCCCGTCTGGACGCCCAACGCGCCATTGACCTGGCCCATGAAACTTTTGACATCGAAGCGTCAGCGATATTGGGCTTAAAGCAGCGTATTGGGCCCTCGTTTGCGCAAGCCATGGAGAAGATCTTGGCGCTGCGTGGTCGCGTGGTCGTGATGGGCATGGGCAAGAGCGGGCATATTGGCCGCAAAATTGCCGCCACGCTGGCTTCTACTGGCACGCCCGCCATGTTTGTGCACCCCGCCGAGGCCAGCCACGGCGATCTCGGCATGATCACCCCTGACGACTTGGTGCTGGCCATCTCCAACAGCGGAGAGTCGCAGGAAATGGCAGCCATCCTGCCAGTGCTCAAACGTCTGGGTACACCCATCGTGGCCATTACCGGCAATGCCGAGTCCACCATGGCCCAACACGCCGACTTGTGGTTGGATGGCGCGGTCGATAAAGAAGCCTGCCCTCTCAATTTGGCCCCCACGGCTAGCACCACGGCCCAACTGGCCTTGGGTGATGCGCTGGCGGTGGCCTTGCTCGATGCTCGGGGCTTTCGTGCTGAAGACTTTGCGCGCTCTCACCCCGGCGGCGCTCTGGGTCGCAAGCTGCTCACCCACGTCAGCGATGTAATGCGTTCGGGCGATGCCGCGCCCCGCGTTTTGCCCGACACGGGTTTCAGCGAGCTGATGCGCGAGATGAGTGCCAAGGGCTTGGGCGCCACGGCTGTGGTAAACGCAGAAGACCACGTGTTGGGCATCTTTACCGACGGTGACTTGCGCCGCTTGCTCGAGCAAGGTGTTGATTTGCGCGGCAAGACGGCTGCGGACGTGATGCACGCATCGCCCTGTGTCATCAAGAGTAATGCGTTGGCGGTGGACGCAGCCGAACTGATGGAGAGCCGCCGCATCACCAGCGTGCTAGTGGTGGACGACACGGGGCGCTTGTGCGGTGCCGTGAATAGCAACGACTTGATGCGGGCTAAGGTGATCTGATGACTCCTGTGATTCAATTTGATCCCGCTTTGCTGCTCAGAGCCCAAGACGTCAAAGTCGCATTCTTTGATGTGGACGGCGTGTTGACCGACGGCGGTCTGCTTATGTCTGAATCGGGTGAAACGCTTAAACGCTTTAACACGCTGGACGGTCATGGCCTAAAGCTTTTGCAGTTAGCTGGTATCACGCCGGTGGTGATCACTGGTCGCGACTCTGTGCCTTTGCGCCTTCGGCTCACGGCCCTGGGCATCACCCATGCGCACTTTGGCACCGAGGACAAACGCCCCTGTGCGGAACAGAGCCTGCAAGCCCTGGGGCTGACTTGGGCGCATGCAGCGGCCATGGGCGATGACTGGCCGGACATGCCGGTCATGCGCGGGAGTGCGGTGTCATGCGCTCCTGTGAATGCGCACCCTGAGGTACGCGCTATCGCCAGCTACGTAACACAGGCCGCTGGCGGACATGGCGCAGCACGTGAGTTTTGCGATCTGCTGACGGTGGCCAGTGGCCGTTATGTTGATCTGTTCGATAAGTACACCCGATAGCACCCCACTGCCATGTTCAAAGACACTTGGGATCGATTTGTGTTGTATCTGCCCTTGCTGGTCATGGGTGCACTGGCTTTGGCCACCTATTGGTTGGTACACAGCGCACCACCCCCTGGCACGCCCACGGCGCAACGCCCCCTAACACACGACCCAGATTACTTTATGAGTGGTTTTTCGGTGCGCACCTTTGATACCGACGGACGCGTGCGCAGTGAGGTGTTGGGGGATAAAGCGCGCCATTACCCTGATACCCAGTGGCTGGAAATTGACGCTATCCGCATCAAGTCGTATGACGACAAGGGGCGCCTGACCACCGCCACAGCGACCCGTGGCCTGACCAATGAGGACACTTCAGAAGTTCAGCTGTTGGGTGATGCTGTTGTGGTGCGTGAAGCCAGTACGTCCGAGAACGGCAAGGTATTGCCGCGCATGGAATACCGCGGTGAATTTCTGCATGCCTTTATGACCACCGAGCGTGTCACCTCCCACAAGCCGGTCATACTAATGCGAGGCAAAGACCGCTTCAGCGCCGACGCGCTGGACTACGACAACGTCGAGCAAGTTGTACAAATGCGCGGCCATGTGCGTGGCACGTTGGACCCTGCAACTCCTTAAACATTACCAAGGCACCGCTATGGCCCCACTTGTTTTCATCACGGGTGCTTCCAGTGGCATTGGGCAATCCCTGGCCTGGCGCTATTACCTGGCGGGCTACTCGCTAGCCTTGGTGGCGCGCCGTACGGCTGAGATTCAGGCCTGGGCCAACGCGCGTGGTTTGCACGCCGACCGCTTTGCCGTTTACAGCGCCGATGTTGCAGTTACTGACAGTATTGTGGCTGCGGCCCAACTGTGCTTCCAACAGCAGGGTTTGCCCGATGTGGTAATTGCCAACGCCGGTATCAGCATTGGCATGGATACTGCCGATCGGGCTGACCTGGATGTGATGGCAAGTACCTTTGCGACCAATAACGTGGGTTTAGCTGCTACCTTTCACGCATTTATCGATGGCATGGTTCACCGGGGCTCTGGGCGTCTGGTCGGGGTTGGCAGTGTGGCGGGTGTTCGGGGTTTGCCCGGCCATGGTGCCTACTGCGCCAGCAAGGCAGCGGTGATTACTTACTGTGAAAGCTTGCGCGGCGAGCTGCGTAACTCCGGCGTCAAGGTTGTCACCATTTGCCCGGGCTACATCGATACACCGCTCACCCGCCAGAATCGCTATTCGATGCCTTTCCTAA
The DNA here is from genome assembly GCA_025363275.1 of Burkholderiales bacterium. Lineage (GTDB taxonomy): Bacteria > Pseudomonadota > Gammaproteobacteria > Burkholderiales > Burkholderiaceae_C > Allorhodoferax. The sequence continues at coordinate 23,708 of JANYEE010000021.1, forward strand.
TGCAGGTCGATGATTTTTCGAATCAGGCTTTTACGGCCATCGCCTCGGGCGCAAGTTATCGCGTGATTCCTTGGCAGATGAGTTGGGTCGCCAAGTTGTTGCGTCTGCTGCCGAATGCGCTGTACGACAAGGCGCTGTCGGGTCGTCCGCGCAAACGCCGCGCCACGCAAGTGTGATCGTGCAAACCATTTGCCCATGAAAAAAGGGCCAGAAGGCCCTTATTTGACTGGGAGACTGGCCCCCAATTCAGGTAGTAACTTAGTAGCTGCTACGGCCACCGCCGTAACCACCGCCGCCGCCGCCACCGGAGCGTCCACCGCCACCACCAGCACCGCCGCCGTAACCACCGCCGCCGCCGCCACCGGAGCGTCCACCGCCACCACCAGCACCGCCGCCGTAACCGCCGCCACCACCGCCACCGCCACCATAACCGCCCCCGCCGCCAGTGCGGGGAGGACGTGGCTCCATGGGACGGGCTTCGTTAACGACCAAACCACGGCCGCCGAACTGTTGACCGTTCATGCCATTGATGGCCGCTTGTGCTTCAGCGTCGCTGCCCATTTCCACAAAGCCGAAGCCTTTGGAACGGCCAGTGTCACGTTCCATCATGACTTTAGCGCTAGAAACGGAACCGTGTGCTGCAAATGCTTGTTGCAGATCTTCGTCACGGAAAGAATAAGGCAGGTTGCCTACGTACAGTTTGTTGCCCATGAAGGACTCCTCAAAATAACTCTCAAAACGCGATGGAGTCCAAACCCGCAATCAACAAACCAATGAAGACTTAAAGCAGACGCGAAACTGGCAAATCACCGCAAACCTGTATGCCGCTTAAAAAGCAATACCACATGATTATGCGACAAATCAGAAAGTCAAACTAATTTTTCTTTGTCAATGTCACGTCCGTATCGGTGCTGTTTTCGCCGTCGGCGTAGTGCCTCCAGCGCTGAAAACTTTGGCGCATGGTCAGCATTTGTCTCTCAAAACGGGGGCAGGTGTCGCAGATCGACAAATGAATACGCAGCGCAAGCCGGTCACTCCAACCCAGATCGCGGTCCTCACGGGCCACCAAAATAGTTGTAACTTCGCGACAAGTGCGCTTAAAAAACAACATCACGCGTCCGTCCTTGTAAACCAATTGAGCTCTAAACAGGCCCGCAAGCGCAGTCGGGCTCTGTGCAACTGCACATACAAATTGGTCGGCGTGAGTTGTAGTTCCTTACAAATTTCTTCCACCGAGAGCTCTAGCCATTCGCGCATCAAGAAAATACGGCCCTGCATAGCGGGCAATTGGGTGGCGCAAGCCTCCAGCACTTCAAAAAACTGACGGTTGTTGAGGTCTTGCTCCGGATTGCCCCACTGCGCAGGCGCTTCTTGGAAATGGCCGTCGGCCTTGAAGGCGATGTAGTCTAGGGGGTCGCTGTTCTCGTCTTCGCTCAGCGGGGAGGTGCTTATCTCGCGGCTGTGGTGGCGCAGCGCGTCTATAACCTTGTGCTTAAGGATGCCCACCAGCCAGGTTTTGAGTTGCGATCGGTTGTCAAAGGCCTGGGGTTTGGCAAGGGCGGCCAAAATAGTCTCCGAAACGGCGTCCTCGGCCCAGGCTTCGTTGCGCAATTGAAGGCGTGCGAACTTCAGCAAGTAAATTTGCAGCGCAACGATTTGGTCTTCAAAGCTGGTCATGCGGTCCCAATATGGCGAGAGGTGGGTTACAGTTTAAATGCTGCTCGGTCGGCGGCCTGTGCCGGCGTCTCGCCTGTGCCGTGTGTGAATTGAACTGGGGATGTAAGAAAGCAGAGGATCGCTGGACTAATCCTAACCAGAGGCCATTCTGTTGCGCCGCAGCAGGAGCCCCAGGATGATTTTGTATCTACTACTTAAGGAGTTTTCCCATGAACCAACGTGCAATGATTGCTGCAACCGCAGCTGCGGTAATGTCTATGTCCATGCTTGCCACACCGGCAGCTGCGGCTGAAAAGGAAAAGTGTTTTGGCATCGCCAAGGCGGGTCAAAACGATTGCGCCAGCGTCAGCGGCGCCCACTCTTGCGCGGGCCAGTCCAAAGTGGACATGGACAAGACAGAATGGAAATACGTCGCCAAAGGTACTTGTAAAGACATGAAGGGTTTGACCGCGGACGATGCAAAGGCCATGGCCGTCAAGAAGTAAAACAATTATCGGTCGATCGCCGCCATGCTCCGTTTTGAGCCTGACGTTACCAATTTAGGTGGCGTTGGTCCGGCCACACACCTAGGCATTGGCTGGCGGCACCCCCATTACGCGGCGCTGCTAGAGCGGCGGCCCGCACTGAATTTTCTGGAGGTTCACTCCGAAAATTTCTTCGCCAGTGGCGGTGCCGCGCTCGCTGTATTGGAGCAAGGCCGCTCCCACTACCCCATCAGTTTGCACGGCGTTGCCTTGAGCTTGGGATCTGCCGCAGGGCTGGACCCGTGGCATCTGGATCGATTGGCTGAACTGGTGGAGCGCATCGATCCCGTGCGCGTGAGCGACCATGCCTGCTTTGCGCGCGGTGTGCACAAAGGCAAGTTAGTGCACGCCTCGGACTTGTTGCCGATTCCCTTTACCCATGAAGCGTTGGATGTGATGTGTCAGCACGTGGACCAAGTGCAAGAGCGACTCAAGCGCCCTTTTATGGTGGAAAACTTGTCGGCGTACCTCGCTTGGAAGGCGCCAGCGGCCGAGGCGGCATGGCAGGAGGTCGAATTTTTAATGGCGCTGACCCGGCGCACTGGATGCAGTTTGCTGGTGGATGTAAACAATATCTATGTCAATGCGTTGAACGCCTATCCATCCTCGGCGGTCGATGGACGGACCGAAGATGCTGAATTAGCGTGTCGCGCTTGGCTTGACGCGATCGATCCCCCATGCGTGGGTGAAATGCACCTGGCGGGGCACTGCCGCGTAAGCGATGCGTACGGCGACATCGTGATTGATGACCATGGCAGCCAAGTGTGTGAAGCAGTGTGGCGTCTTTACGGACATGCAGTACAGCGGTTTGGTCCGGTGCCTACGCTCATCGAGTGGGACACCGACATTCCGGCCCTGGACGTTTTGTTGGGCGAGGTGGATCGGGCTCGCGCAGTCGTCGCGACCCTGCGTACCGAGGCGCTGGCATGAGCGACCTGGCCGCTCAGCAGCAGGATTTGTTGCGCGCACTGTTGGATTGGCCGCCGTATGACGCTACTAAATTAATAGCGGCTCGAGCAAGTAATACCTGGGCCAGAGGCCTAAAAGCCTATCAAACCAATGGACACATGCTGGCACAGCGTACGCTGTTGGCCGCGTATCCCGTGCTGGCCCAATTGCTGGGTGAAGAAAGCCTGGCCGATCTGGCGCGTGCGCTATGGCACGCCCACCCGCCCCTTCGCGGCGATTTGGCGCTTTGGGGAGAAGACTTATCCGACTACCTGGCGCAAAGTTCGCAGTTGCAAGACGAACCCTACCTGGCCGATGTAGCCAGGGCCGAGTGGGCCTTGCACTGTTGCGCCACTGCAGCAGACGCAGTAGCCGACCCTGCGAGCCTGAATTTGTTAACGACCGAAGACCCAGACCATCTGGTGCTGCGCTTGGCGTCTGGCTGTTCCGTGGTGAGCAGTCCGTGGCCGGTGGCCAGCATCTTGGGCGCGCATGTAAACGGTACACCCAGTCTGGCGCATGCAGGTACCGAGCTGCGTGCCGGTGTGGCGCAGGAGGTGGTGGTCTGGCGCCAAGGGCTGCGCCCACAGTTTCGCCAAGCCTTGCCGGGCGAGGCGGGTCTGTTGGAGTTCCTGATGGCGGATGGCTCTATGGGCCAGGCTTTGGATCGATCACCCGACCTGGATTTTGCGCAATGGTTTCCACAGGCTGTGGCATCCCAGCTAATTTTGGGTGCTTTGATCCGCGCCCCCTTTTGAGTCGACTATGACCCCTAAAACTTCGTCCTCTACTGCCGCGCCGGCAATGTCAATCGTACAAGCTTCTGCGCAGCGCGCGCTACGTCTGCGCGACGCGCTGGACCGCCTGCTTAACCGTTTCCAGCCCGTGGCTGCGTTGCTGGCCCGCGGGTATGTAGCACAGGTTTTTTTCAGCGCGGGCCTAACCAAGTTGCGTGACTGGGACACCACCGTGGCTTTGTTCACAGATGAGTACCACGTACCCTTGTTGTCGCCTGCTGTGGCAGCGGTGCTGGGCACTTGCGGGGAGGTGGTTCTACCCGTGCTATTAGTTCTCGGATTGGGTGGCCGCATCCCTGCCCTGGGATTGTGTGTGGTGAACGCGGTAGCGGTTATTTCGCTCTCCGAAATCGCTCCAGCCGCTTTGCAGCAACATATCACATGGGGTGTTTTATTGGTCGGTTTGGCTGTATTTGGCGCTGGGCGCTGGGCAGTGGATACCCTACTCAAGGTCAATCCGCGTTAAGCTTTCCCGATGTCAGACGCAGTCGCCTTCAACCCCCATCCAGTACCGAAATCTAGGCTCTGGCCGCAAGGCATTGGCCGTCGCCTGGCGCTGGGCTTTGGTGCCTTGGTGGCATTGATGTTGTTGGCCTTGAGCCAAGTGGGTTTGCAGTTGCGCGTGGTCAGTGACATCACTCAGCGTTTTGCCACTGGTGATATGCAACGCCTGCTGCGGGTGCAGTCTTTGGGTATTCAAATTGAAGGTGTAGGCACACCACTGGCACGGTTGATGAGTGCATCGCGCAAAAACCGCGTGCCGGAATACACCGAGATTGATGCACGCAATCGCCGTATTGACAACATCATCGAGTCCTTGTTCAACGACCTCAAAGACGTTGGGCAGGAGGAAACACTCAGGCGCTTGAAAGACAGCCGGGCGAACTACCAGACGGCGTTCATCGCTACCGTCGATGAGGTGGAAGCCGGGGATATGACTGCGGCCATTCAGGCGTTGAATGAACGTATCAACCCCGCGCTAAACGCCATGCTGCAGGAATCCAATAACTTGTTACAGCGCGAACGCGAGCGGGTGGAAACCCAGCTCGACGATGCACAGACTCTGTTTCGCAAGGTTACCCTTTGGGTGGGGGGGCTCTCATTACTGGTGGTTGGTTTTGCGTCGTGGTTGGCGTGGCGCACCACGGGTAGCGTGGTGATACCACTGCGCGCCCTAGAATCCGCAGCGCGCGAAATTGCGCAAGGTAACTATGCCAGCCGGGTACCCACCACAGGAACGACGGAGGTGGACCGTGTGGGCGGTGCCCTGAACACGATGGCCGCAACGGTGGCTGAACGCGAACAGCAAATTGTGCGTTTAGCGTATGAGGACGCCCTCACTGGCCTGCCCAACCGCACCGCTTTGTTGAAGCCTTTGCACCCTGTGCATGTCGTTCCCAATACGGTCGCACTACTTGACTTAGCGCGCCTCAAGGTTGTTAACGAAACTCTGGGTTACACCACAGGCGACACCTTGATCCAGCAATTGGGCCAACGCACCGCTGCTGTGTTTATGGCTGCGTCTGCAGGCGGGCAGATAGGACCTGAGCCTTTGGTGGCGCGACTCTCCGGAGGCACTTTTGCAGTTGCCTTTTTTGCGTCATCCCGAGACGATGCCCAAGCCATGCACAGCGCTCTGAAAGCGGCGATGGCACAGGTAGTCCATTGCAGCGGCCACAACGTGGATATGGATGTCTCGATTGGCTATGCCGACAGTGGTAGTGCGGACGTGTCTCTGTCGGTTGATACATTGTTACGTAACGCCGAAGTGGCCTTGCACACCGCCAAGCGCACGGCCCAGGGGCACGCTTGGCACAGCGAAGCCCAAGAGGCCGCCCGCCTGGATCACTTGAGTCTGGTGACCGACTTGCGTCTGGCCGTCGCGGAGTCGCAGTTACAGATGTGGTTACAGCCCAAATTTTCATTACGAACTGGCATGGCAGTGGGTGCCGAGGCGCTGGTGCGCTGGCAGCACCCTACACGTGGTTTTATTTCGCCCGCCGAGTTCGTGCCGTTTGCAGAACAGACCGGCTACATCACCTTGGTGACCGACTGGATGTTGCGCGAAGCGCTGCGCACCCTTGCTCAGTGGACACAGCGTCAGCCGCATCTGACCATCGCCGTGAATGTGAGCACCCGCGATTTGCAAGACGCTGGTTTTGCGGATCACGTCGGCCAACTATTGCAAGAAAGTGGTGTGCAGCCCGCGCGCTTGCGCCTGGAAATTACCGAAAGCGGTCTGATGGAAGATCCCCACAGGAGCATCGCTTTGCTGCACAGCCTGCGTGCGCTGGGTACGCCTCTTTCTATTGATGACTTTGGCACGGGTTATTCGTCGTTGGCGTATTTGCAAAAACTGCCCGTCAGCGAGCTAAAAATTGACCGCGCCTTCATCGACAAAATTGATAGCGCACCGGGTTCCCAAAAACTGGTGAAGGCCATGACTGAGATGGGCCATGGCATGGACCTGTTGGTGACTGCCGAAGGGGTAGAAACTGAAGCAGAACGTGCCACCATTACCGCATTGGGATGTGATGTGATGCAGGGCTACCTGGCCAGCAAACCGCTGTATGGTGCGGCGCTGCAGAAGTGGTTTGAGGCACTCCCCCCATGAAAAAAACCATAGACCTGGCCACCTGGAGCCGACGTGAACACTTTGAGTTTTTCTCCAGCCTAGATGAGCCCTTCCATGGACTGGTGGTGAACCTCGATTGCACCGCCACCTTCAGCCATTGCCGCCAGCAGCGCCAACCATTCTTTCTAACTTACCTGCACAAGATTTTGCAAGCTGTGAACGACACGGATGCCATGCGCCAGCGCATTGAGGGCGGTGCGGTGGTGGAGTACGAGCGCGTGCATTGCAATGTGACCGTTGCGCGGGAAGACAGCACATTTGGTTTTTGTTCGATCGACTTTGAGCCCGACTTCGCGCGCTTTATGCCACCAGCACAGGCTGCCATGCTGCGCGTGCAGCAGGGCAGTGGCCTGGGTTTGAAAGATACCGTAGTGCGCAACAACGATATCCATTTCTCAGCCCTGCCCGATATCCGCTTCACCGGCCTGACCCACGCTCGGAGCTACGGCACCGAAAGGAGTGAACCTAAAATTTCGGTGGGTAAAGTCTTTCAAGAAGGTGAGCGCTGGCACATGCCATTGGCGGTCTTTGTGCACCACGGTTTGGTGGACGGGCAGCATGTGGCCGCCTTCCTGAAAGGTACCGAGCAGTTGTTTAAAACTCCCTAAAGCCAGTTGCTACTTGGCCCTGCCAGCGTGCCAAAACTCCACTGTTACGATGCCTTGCAGACCGTGCCAATGTAATGTGAAAGCCACCGTTTTTCAGGAGGAGTCGCATGGGCGATAGCAATCAGTTCCTGTACGCCCAGCGCGTGCTCAAGAATATCAAGGGCCGAGTTCTGGAAATCGGCTCTAAGGACTATGGCAACACCCAGCCATTTCGCGAGCTGTTCCAACATTGCGACTACGTTGGCGTGGACTTGGAAGATGGCAAAAACGTCGACTATGTGGTGGACCTAGAAAAGGGGCTTGGCCCCTTGCAGGGTCAGAAGTTTGATCTAATCATTATCTGCTCGGTGCTGGAGCATTCCCCCAGGCCCTGGGTGCTGGCCCAGAATATTCAGAACGCCCTGTCCGATACCGGAACGGTGTACTCCTGCCACCCGTGGGTCTGGCGGTATCACAAATACCCTGACGATTACTTCCGTTTCTCGCCCAAGGGAATCCAGGTGTTGTTCGACCAGTTGCACTTCTGGCTCCCATCCCTTTACTCTACTTACCGGGAGGGTGAGTTCCTGTCCTTCACACAAGACGACGGCATCGACAACAAGATGGCCATCATGGACGACCAGGGGCGCAAGTACTTGCCGTATCTGCAGACCGTCATGGTGGGTACCAAAGGCGTTGAAACCTATGCCGACTTGTATGAGTCCTATCTGGGTCTGCAGTCGCCGCTTGAGGGGTAATGGTCGACGCCATGCAGCACCTGCATTACCTGGTTCCCGGCACGTATGAATCGGTAGAGCCGTTGCGTGATTCAGCTATGGCCAGCATCCGGATGCGGCTGCTGCCTGCGGCGCTGGCCCTGCAATCCAGGGGCTGGACTTGTAGTTTCGGGGACCAAGTGCATGGCGCGCCGTCCCGTGTGGTGGTCACCAAAATTGGCGCGAACGGAATCGAGGCGCGTCAGCAGCTGTGGCTACAGCAAATAGAGCATCGCAAGCAGCAGGGCGCCGCGGTCTGGGTGGATTACACCGACCACCATCTGGGTTTTCCATCTCCCATGTCCGAGTTCTATCGCGCTGCTTTGGGCTTGGCCGACGCGTGCACGGTTCCTTCGCGCCACATGGCGTCGCTGCTTGCAGAGGTTTGGGGTGGGCCTGTCTACGTCGTGCAAGATGCCATTGAGGTTCAGATTGCACCCCCAAAGCTCCAAGCCGATGCCGCGGTCACATTGCTCTGGTTTGGGCATGCTTCCAATGTGGAGTACTTACGTAGATTTTTGGAAACGGGCTTGGCTGCGGGGCAGGAGATACGCCTGATTGCGCTCTCTAACGAAGCTGGCTTGCGCCTGATCACGGCCCACCCTATTCAGTCTCCGGCAAAGGTCGAAATCCTGTTAGGACTCTGGTCGGTAGAGACCATGGTGGAAGCCGCTGCCCAAGCGGACGTGTGCATCATTCCTAGTGATGTAGACGATCTGCGCAAGGCGGCTGCCAGCACGAATCGTTTGGTGACGGCTCTGGCGATGGGCTTACCGACTGCAGCCGATGCGCTGCCTAGTTATATCGAATTCAAAGACTACTACACAGCCTTGCGCAGTGAGGAGTTCAAAGCCCTGCTGGAAAACCCTCAAAATTTTCATACGGCGGTCTTGGCTGCGCAGGAAAAAATCGTACCCCGGTTTGCTGCCTGCACGCTGGGTGAGGACTGGGCTACCCTCCTCGGCTGATGTGCCCAAGCCACCGCCAAGGCCCTGCTTGGTATACTGCACAGCAGCGCCAATTTGCTCCAGCTTGCGGGCGCTTAATAAATACAGCTAAACACGGACCCGCCTTTTGGCATTGCAACCCGGCCCGCGTTTAGCGTTGCCGGGTTTTGTTTTTTATGCTGATCGCTACGCCACAGTCCATGACCTTTGATGCGCCTTTGCCCTTGCAAAGCGGCGCGTCCATCCATGGCTATTCCCTGAGTTACGAGACCTACGGCACGCTCAATGCCGACAAATCCAACGCCGTATTGGTGTGCCACGCACTCAATGCGTCGCACCACGTGGCGGGCGTGTACGCCGGTCAGGAGAATTCCGCTGGCTGGTGGGACAACATGATTGGTCCTGGCAAATCGGTGGACACCCACCAGTTCTTTGTCATTGGCGTCAACAACCTGGGCTCTTGCTTTGGCTCGACCGGGCCCATGCACACCCACCCGGATACCGCCAAGGTCTATGGTGCAGACTTTCCGGTGGTGACCGTAGAGGACTGGGTCAACGCCCAGGCGCGCTTGCTCGATGCACTGGGCATTCAGACGCTGGCAGCTGTGTTGGGTGGTAGCCTGGGCGGTATGCAAGCGCTGAGCTGGACGCTGCAATACCCCGAGCGCGTGGCCCATGCCGTGGTGGTGGCCAGCGCGCCCAACCTCACGGCCGAGAACATTGCCTTCAATGAAGTCGCGCGCCGCGCTATCGTCACCGACCCGGACTTCCATGGCGGTCACTTTTACGAGCACGGTGTCATTCCCAAACGCGGCTTGCGCATTGCCCGCATGATTGGTCATATCACTTACCTGAGTGATGACGTGATGAACGAAAAGTTCGGCAGACAGATTAAAACCTCCACGCTCCCCGCTGCGCTTGGTTCACTGCCCCCCGAGGGAGCCCTCGCCGCACCCGTGATCCCGTACAAGTATTCGACGCAGGATGTGGAGTTTCAGATTGAGAGTTACTTGCGCTACCAGGGCGACAAGTTTGCCGAATATTTTGACGCCAACACCTACCTGTTGATCACCCGCGCGCTGGACTACTTTGACCCGGCGCGCGCCTTTGGTGGTGACCTGACCCAGGCGCTGGCGCGGGCGACTTGCAAATTCCTGTTGGTCAGTTTCACCACCGACTGGCGCTTTAGCCCCCAGCGCAGCCGCGAGATCGTCAAAGCCCTGCTGGACAACCGTCGCGACGTGAGCTACGCCGAGATCGACGCGCCCCACGGGCACGACGCCTTTTTGCTGGACGACCCGCGCTACATGCGCGCAATACGCTCGTATTTCGATGGCATTGCGGCCCGCTTGGTCGTGCCGCAGCAAGTAACTGCTGTTGCAGGAGAGCCAGCATGAACGACAACCTGAATCAACGCGCCATTGCTGCTCTGGTGCCGCGTGGCGCGCGCGTGCTAGACCTGGGCTGCGGCGACGGCAGCATGTTGGCCTACCTGCAAAAAGAACGCGGCTGCACCGGCTATGGCGTGGAGCTGGACGATGCCAACGTGCTGGCGTGTATGCAACGCGGCGTGAATGTACTGCAGCTCAATCTGGATGCGGGCCTGTCACTGTTTGGCGACGCCTCGTTTGATGTGGTGCTGCAGATCGACACCTTGCAGCATTTGCGCAATGCCGAGACTATGCTGAAGGAGACCGTGCGCGTGGGTCGCCTGGGCATCGTGGCCTTCCCCAATTTTGCGCATTGGCCCAACCGTCTGAGCATTCTGAAGGGCCGCATGCCAGTCACCAAGCGCCTGCCTTACCAGTGGTACGACACGCCGAATATCCGTGTCGGCACCCATGCAGACTTGGCTACCCTAGCCGAGCGCAACGGCCTGAAGATCCAAAGCAACTTTGGTTTGCAAAACGGCCGTGCTGTGCACTTTGCGCCCAATCTGATGGCGGGCACTTCGGTCTACACACTGACACGCTAGGCAACCGCTGTGTCGTTTACCGATCAATCGCCCGCACAGTTGCAACACGACGTTTCACCGCATGGTGTTTCCATTGGCGACGCGCTCAAGTTCTGGCTCAAGCTGGGCTTCATCAGCTTCGGCGGGCCGGCCGGGCAAATTGCCATCATGCACCGCGCGCTGGTGGAAGAGAAACGCTGGATCTCGGAAAAGCGCTTCTTGCATGCCCTCAACTACTGCATGCTGCTGCCCGGCCCCGAGGCGCAGCAACTCGCCACCTACTTGGGCTGGCTGATGCACCGCACCTGGGGCGGCGTGTTGGCGGGGGCCTTGTTCGTGTTGCCATCGCTGTTCATTCTGATCGGCTTGAGTTGGATCTACGTGGCCTTTGGTCAGGTGCCGTGGGTGGCAGGATTGCTTTACGGCATCAAACCGGCGGTGGCGGCCATTGTGGTGCAGGCGGTGCACCGCATGGGCAGCAAAATATTGAAAAATCCGGCCAAGGCCCCCGTGTTATCTGCCGTTGCAGCTATTAGTTTTATAGCAATTTATTGTTTCCAAGTGCCTTTTCCTTGGGTGGTGTTGGCGGCGGGCGGGGTGGGTTGGCTGGGGGCGCGTTGGGTGCCTGGCCAGTTTGCTGTGGGTCGTGGACATGGGGCTGGTGGCCCCCTAATCCACACGGGTCGCTACGCTATTGATGACTACACCCCCACACCCGCCCACGCCCGCTTTACCCCCGCGCGCCTGGTCCGGGTGCTGGCCACCGGTGCTGCGCTGTGGCTGCTGCCGACGGCGGCCCTGGTAGTTTGGCAGGGCGGGGACGCTACGCTGGCCCAGATGGCCTGGTTCTTCACCAAGGCCGCGCTTATGACCTTTGGCGGCGCCTACGCCGTGCTGCCCTATGTCTACCAAGGGGCGGTGGAGCACTTTGGCTGGCTCAGTGCGTTGCAAATGATGGATGGTTTGGCCCTGGGTGAAACCACGCCCGGCCCGCTCATCATGGTGGTGGCCTATGTCGGCTTCCTGGGTGGCTACCAGCAGCAGGTGTTGGGGCCCGATGCGCTGTTCTGGGGTGCGGCCCTGGCGGCCACGGTGGTGACCTGGTTTACGTTCTTGCCGTCCTTTATCTTCATTCTGGCCGGTGGCCCCCTGGTGGAATCCACCCACGGCAAGCTGCAATTCACCGCGCCACTGGCGGCCATTTCGGCGGCTGTGGTGGGAGTGGTTGCCAGTCTTGCTCTGTTTTTTATAGCACACATGGCAATAAAGACCTGGGCCCCAGCCGTATTGGACTCTGAAATTGACTGGATGGCCGTTTTTATTGCCCTGGGAGCGGCCGTGGCGCTGCTGCGCTTCAAGCGGGGGGTGATGCCGGTCTTGCTGGTGTGTGCGCTGGCGGGCTGGGCGGCCAAGGTGCTGGGCTGGGCCTAAGGGCCACACGGCTAAGATTTGGCCATGCCCCAATTCGCCGCCAACCTCAGCCTGCTCTACCCCGAGCACCCGTTTCTGGACCGTTTTGCAGCCGCTGCCGCCGATGGTTTTCGGGCCGTCGAGTTTCTGTTCCCCTATGCCTACCCGGCCGCGCAGATACGTGCCTTGCTGGATGCCCATGGTTTGCAGTTGGTGCTGTTCAATGCGCCGCCTGCGGGCCTAGATGCTGCCAGCATGGCCAGCGCCTGGGACCGAGGCGAACGCGGCACGGCCGCACTGCCAGGGCGCGAGGCCGAGTGCGCGTCTGGCCTAGCGCTGGCGCTGGACTACGCCTACGCACTGGGCTGTCCGCGTATCCACCTGATGGCGGGCTGT
>JANYEE010000068.1 GCA_025363275.1 Burkholderiales bacterium
ATTCAGCCTACATTGCGCTGAACTTTGCCGGTGTTTTGGACGCCTGCCGCAACAAACTGCACGCCTTGGTACAGCACCACCGCCAGCATTTGGCCGACAAATCGGGTGCTGACCGCCACAGCCGCGCCATTGCCCGTCTGCAAAACACCATGACTGGTGCGGCCATGTCGTACGAAAGCTGCTTCCGTCGTCACTAGAAATAGGACCCCCACGCTTCCCACTGCGTGTGGTTCGCTGCCCCCCGAGGGGCTACGTCGGCTTGGGGCGGCCCGGCGCCGACTTGCAGTTGCCGCGCCGTAGCAGCGCAGTGCCCGCGGCAAACCTCTCCTCACTCGCCCTGAGCCATCACTCCTAGCACCGCATCGGCGTAGGCTTCCAGTTTCTTGGCGCCCATGCCGCTAATGCCTTGCAAGTCCTCCAGGCTTTGCGGGGCCCGCTTGGCAATGGCGGCCAGCGTGGCGTCATGAAAAATCACATACGCCGGTAAATTGTGCTCGCGCGCCACCTCGGCCCGCCAGGCTTTCAGCGCCGCATAACGCTCTAGCGCTGCACCGTCCAATGCTATCGGGGCCTTGATGGCGGCAGGCCCCGCACCCGACTTGCTGCGGGACTTCCGCTCTGCGGGGGTGGATACCGATTCCCGCAACTGCACCGCCACCTCGCCCCGCAACACGGCGCGGCTCTTGTCCGTTAAGTGCAAGGTATTGAAAGACTGGGCGTCTACCGCCACCGCACCCAGGGCAATTAATTGGCGCAAAACGCCGCGCAATTGGATCTCGGAAAAGTCCGCCCCGATGCCAAAGGTGCTGAGCGTAGTGTGGTCATGCTGGGTCACTTTTTCGGTGACCTTGCCACGCACAACATCCATCAAATGTCCGGCTCCAAAGTGCATGCCGCTGGTTTGTTGCACTCTATAAATGGTACTGAGCAGCTTGCGGGCGGCGTCGGTGCCATCCCAGATATCGGGCGGGTTCAGGCAGTTGTCGCAGTTATTGCAGTTGTATTTGACCCCCACGCTCCCCACTGCGTGTGGTTCGCTGCCCCCAGAGGGGGTTAATTCCCCTTGGGGCGGCCCGGCGGGGAATTGGCCCCCAGCCAGTGTCTCCCCAAAATACGCCAGCAGGCGCACGCGGCGGCAGTCGGTGGCTTCGGCCAGGCCCAGCAGGGCATCGAGTTTGCCGCGCAGGCCTTGCTTGAATTCTTCGGCCGCCGGGCTCTCGTCAATCATGCGGCGCTGGTTCACCACATCCTGCAGGCCGTAACCCATCCAGGCGTAGGCGGGTAGGCCGTCCCGCCCAGCGCGGCCGGTCTCCTGGTAGTAGCCCTCAATGTTTTTGGGCATATCCAGATGGGCCACAAAGCGCACATCAGGCTTGTCGATGCCCATACCGAAGGCAATCGTGGCCACCATCACCACACCTTCTTCACGCAAAAAGCGGTCCTGGTGGGTCTGGCGCAATTTGCTGTCCAGCCCGGCGTGGTAGGGCAGAGCGTCTATGCCGGCTTCTACGAGCGTCTGGGCAATGTCTTCTACTTTGCGGCGCGACTGGCAGTACACGATACCAGCGTCGCCCGCGTGCTCGCGCGCAATAAAGCGCAGGAGCTGCTGGGTGCTATCCCGCTTCTCCACGATGGTGTAGCGGATATTGGGCCGGTCGAAACTGCTGACGAAGGCCTGGGCGTCTTCAAGCTGCAAGCGCTCCAGAATATCGGCACGCGTCAGGTCGTCCGCCGTGGCAGTAAGCGCAATGCGCGGCACGCTGGCAAAACGCTCGTGCAGCACGGTCAGGCCGCGGTACTCGGGCCGGAAGTCGTGGCCCCACTGGCTCACGCAATGGGCTTCGTCAATCGCAAACAGGCCCAGCAGGCCACGCTCATGGATGGAATCCAGCAGCGCTAAGAACCGAGGCGAGGTCACTCTCTCGGGTGCAGCGTACAGCAACGTGATGTCACCGCGCATCAGGCGGCGCTCCACGTCCGAGGCTTCCTCGCTGGTCAGGGTCGAATTTAAAAATGCGGCGCTAACACCCGCCTCGTGCAGGGCACCTACCTGGTCGTGCATCAGCGCAATCAGCGGTGAGATCACCAGCGTGAAGCCGCGGCCAGCGCGCTGCCGGGCAATCGCTGGTATTTGATAACACAAAGACTTGCCGCCGCCGGTGGGCATCAGCACCAGCGCATCGCCGCCGCCAGTCACGTGCTCGACGATAGCCTGCTGCGGACCGCGAAATGCCGGGTAGCCGAACACACCGTGCAGGATGTCCAAGGGCTGGTCAGACAGAGTAGGGGAAAGTATGGTGTCTGCTATCAAAGTAGGAGCTAATGAGGCAATAAATACGTGGGCTAGCAGCTTAAATCGTTAAAAATTAGGCTTGCGAAGCTGCCCGGAGGCACTCTAGGCCGCCCGCGTATTGTCGCCGCCACGCCCGGGCGACTGCGCGGACCGTCAGATTTTTCCCTTATGCTGTGCCCTCGACCTACCCACCCCGCCCCAGTGCTCCCGATGGACAGCAGATAAGACCATGACGGATCCGATCGAAAGCCGACCCAGGCGAAGCCTTTTTGCGCTGTCGCTACGCGAGACTCTGTTTCTGGGGGCGGGTTTGGGCATTTTCTTGCCAGCATTGGTTCTGGCTTTTTTTCAGGTCAATAGCAAGCTGGAGTCCGAAGTCGAGGTGCGAATCCGCGCGCCCATGCAACAGCAAGCTGGTGTGCTGGCGCGCAGCCTGGGCATGGCGATCTGGAATGTAGACCAGCGCGCCGCGGCGGAGCTGGTGGACGCAGTCATGCGCAATCCCGATGTGGTGCGCGTAGAAGTCACCGATGAATTCAAGCAGGTGTTTGCCGCCCAGGACAAGCCCGCCCCGACCGTGGGCCAACTGATCACTGAGAGCCGCGACGTCGTTCACGACGGCGCCCATGTGGGTCACTTGCAAGTCGTTTTGACTACCGCCCGCATTCAACGCGAGCTGATCTCTGCGCTGATCCAGATGGCTGTGGCCTTGGTAGCCCAGGTGGGCATTTCGATTGGTTTGATCTGGCTCTTATTTGAGCGGCGGATGGTGCGACCGCTCAAGAAGCTGCAGGCCGACGCGCAGCGCCTAGCCCGCGGCGACCTGGAGGAACCACTGCATTGGACGCGGCAGGACGAAATGGGTAGCCTGGCCCAGGGCCTGGAGGCCATGCGCAGCGAGCTGGTGGTGTCGATCAAAGAACGCGACCAAAAGAACACAGACTTGCAGGCGGAGCTGGTTGAGCGCAAACGCATGGAAACTGCGCTGGGTGTGAGCCAGGCTAAATTTGAAGCGATTTTTAATGCCTCCCCAGTGGCTATGACGGTGTCAACATTGACGGAAACGGTGGTACTGGTCGACGCCAACGCTGCTTGGACCAAGCTGTTCAATTGCTCCCGCGACGATGTTTTGGGTACGGTCAACTCCACGGAAACCTTTTGGATTAACCGGGATGAGAGAGCCGCAGTGCGTGATGCCATGATGCTGCGCGGCTCGATTGAGCGCCACAAGGCCCGTATGCGCCGTAGGGGCAGCGACGAGCAGATGCTGTGCGAAATATCGGGCAGCCGCCTGCGCAGCGGCGACGATTCCCTGATGATTTTGGCCTACGACGACATCACCGCCAAGCACCGCTCGGAGCAGGAAATATTGCAACTCAACGCCACACTGGAGCAGCGGGTGGAGGAACGCACCCACGAGCTCACCAACACCCTGAACCAGTTGACTGCAGCCCAGACTGAACTGGTGCGCTCTGAAAAAATGTCTGCACTGGGCGCCATGGTGGCCGGTATAGCGCATGAGCTCAACACCCCCATCGGCAATAGCCTGACCGTAGCAAGTACGCTGCAGGACCACAGCGCCCTTTTTGCGACTGAAATGGCTAAGGGCCTTACGCGCAGCAAGCTCGACGAGTTTGTGCAAAACAGCCAGCAGGGCACCGGCATTTTGATGCGCTCCTTGCACCATGCCGCGGAGTTGGTGGCGAGCTTTAAGCAGGTGGCTGTGGATCAGACCAGCGTGAACCGGCGCGTTTTCCGGCTCAAAGAGACCCTGCATGAAATCCTTCTGACTCTGGGCCCAACGTTACGCAAAACCACCCATACGGTGGAGTGCGTTGTGCCTGAGGATATTACGCTGGACAGCTACCCGGGCCCATTGGGTCAGATCATCACCAACCTGATTAACAACGCGCTGGTACACGCCTTTGAGGGACGCCAAAGCGGCAAGATCACTATCACTGCAATCCTGGCCCAGCCTGGCTGGATCGACATCGCGGTGCGTGACGATGGCTTGGGCATTGCGCAGTCGCACCTGGACAAAGTATTTGACCCATTCTTCACCACCAAGCTGGGCAGGGGCGGCAGCGGCCTGGGGTTGAATATTGTTTACAACCTGGTCACCACTTCGCTGAGTGGGCGCGTTCAGGTGGCAAGTACACCGGGTGAGGGCGCGTGTTTTACCCTGGCCTTGCCTTTGCGCGTGGCCTGATGGGGATCTCAGCGTAAGGTGGGCCTTGTTCAAACCGGCAATGCTGTCAGGGCTGCTCTTGGCGTTTGCCACCTTCACTGTATTGGTGCAGACCGCCCACCTTGCCGCCCCTGGACTGCGTGGCCGATGTGTAGCCGTCTTCTGTGGGTTGACCAACAGGATGTGGGCGAAACCATGGTGCGACGCCTGCAACTGGTGGACGTGAAAGTCCAGCGTGTGTAGCAAAGGCTTGGAAAATGCGACGGCCCGACGTAACACCGTGGACCAAGGCCTGCAAGCCGTGCGCGGTAGCCGCACTGAGCAGCGCAGTCGAGAGCAGTACTTGCGCTAGGACTGTGGCTGCTGACCCAGACCGTACGCCGGTCTTGTGGTTTGTGAATTAAAATACAGCCTTCCCAAGGAGCGCTGCAGCTAACCGGGCGCCCCGTCGCTCTTAGTCAGGCTTGGGGAATTCAACCGCGCTCACTTGTTATTTACTACAAGCTGAGCCTGCCTATGACACCCCTGAACTACACCCGCGGCCAAGCCCTTCCTGGCATTTTGGCCAGTCGCATTGCCATCCTGGACGGTGCCATGGGCACCATGATCCAGCGCTTCAAGCTGGGCGAGGCCCAGTACCGTGGCGCAGGCTACACCGGACCGGGGTATCAGGGGGATCGGTTTAAAGACTTTCCTAGGGATGTCAAAGGCAATAACGAGCTGTTGAGCCTGACCCGCCCGGACGTGATCTCGGATATCCACGAGCGCTACCTGGCCGCCGGCGCCGATCTGATTGAAACCAACACCTTTGGCGCCACCACGGTTGCCCAGGCAGACTACGACATGGCCGACTTGGCGGTTGAGATGAACCGTGTCTCTGCCCAACTGGCGCGCGCGGCTTGCGATAAGTTCTCCACCCCCGAAAAACCGCGTCTGGTAGCGGGCGCTCTGGGGCCCACGCCCAAAACCGCCAGCATCAGCCCCGATGTAAACGACCCTGGCGCGCGCAATGTGAGTTTTGAAGAACTGCGCGCCGCCTATTACGACCAGACCAAGGCGCTGGTGGAAGGCGGCAGCGATGTCTTGCTGGTGGAAACCATCTTTGACACCCTGAACGCCAAGGCCGCGTTATTTGCGATTGACGAATACTTTGAAGCCAGTGGCGAGCGCCTACCGCTGATCATCAGCGGTACCGTGACCGATGCGTCGGGCCGCATTCTGAGTGGCCAGACCGTGACGGCGTTTTGGCACAGCGTGCGCCATTCGCGCCCGCTGGCCATTGGCCTGAACTGTGCGCTGGGCGCTACGCTGATGCGCCCCTATATCCAGGAGCTGAACAAGGTGGCCACCGACACCTTCATCAGCTGCTACCCCAATGCGGGCTTGCCCAACCCCATGTCCGATACCGGCTTCGATGAGACGCCGGAGGTGACCAGTCGCCTGGTGCGCGAATTTGCTGCGGAAGGGTTGGTCAATATTGTGGGCGGCTGCTGCGGCACCACGCCAGACCACATTCGCGCGATCAGCGATGCGGTGCATCCACTGGCGGCGCGCGCGTTGCAGCGCAATTTCTTCTACAAGGAAGCGGCCTAGTCCTTCAGGCCTTAGGTGGCGGTGCTGTCTTCAGAGCGGCCACCGTGTAGTACTCCAGCTCCTGGTGCATGGTCTTTGCCAGTTTCACGTACAAGCGCAGTTTGCGGGCGTTGTCGCGTAGGCGCTCAGCCAGGTTGGCGGCAATGGCCAGCAGCAGTTTTGCGCCAATGGCGGGCGATGCCTCAATCAGCGCCTGGAGTGCGTCGCGGGTCAAGATGGCACACAGCACATCGGTACTGGCGGTACAAGAGGCCGAGCGCGGCTCCTTGTCGACCAAACCCACCTCGCCCACCAGGCTGCCAGGGCCCAGCACTTTGATCGTCAAAGGCTCGGTGCGGCTTACGGTAATACTCTCCACCACCACTTCGCCGTCCAGTACCAAGGCCATGAAGCCCTCGTCGTTGGCATCGCCTTCGCGGATGAAAGTGGTGTCAGCGGCAATGAAGCGCGGGGTCATATAACTCACCACGACGCGGGCCTCGTCGAGCGCCAAATGCACCAGGGCACTGGGCGCTGTCAGGAGTTCTGCCGCGCGCTCAAAGGCTGCGTCAGAGTCAGCGGGGGCGGGCGTTGGCGTCATGGTGGGTGGCAGGTGCGTCACAGAGGTCAACGGCCATTCTAGGTAGCAAACGCCTAGGGCGCGGGGGAAATAAGTCGCGTTATCCCGTAAAATCAAGGTATCCAAGGAGCGTTGCAGCGGGGCACCCAGTTCCCGTCAGGCTTGGATCGCACCGCGACCGCAACCACGCTCACCTGTTTTTAAGTACTTTCAGGTGAGTTTATGCCCCAGGCCCCCGTATCTTCTGCTCCAGCCGCTATTAAAAATGTAGCGCCCATGATGCTGTCCGGCTTGGAACCGGTCACGATCGATGCACAGTCTCTGTTCGTTAATATCGGCGAGCGTACCAATGTCACCGGATCCAAGGCCTTCGCTAGGATGATCTTGAATGGCGAGTTTGAGCAGGCGCTGGCCGTAGCCCGCCAGCAGGTCGAAAACGGCGCCCAGATCATCGACATCAACATGGACGAGGCCATGCTGGACAGCCAGGCCGCCATGGTGCGTTTCTTGAACCTGATCGCCTCTGAGCCCGACATTTCTCGCGTGCCCATCATGATCGACAGCTCCAAGTGGACTGTCATTGAGGCCGGCCTGCGCTGCGTGCAGGGCAAGGCGGTGGTCAATTCCATCAGCATGAAGGAGGGCATTGAGCCCTTCAAGCACCAGGCCAAACTGCTGCGCCGCTACGGTGCTGCTGCCGTGGTGATGGCGTTTGACGAAAAAGGCCAGGCCGATACCTACGAGCGCAAGGTCGAAATCTGCGAACGCGCTTACCGCATTCTGGTCGACGAGGTGGGTTTCCCTGCGGAGGACATCATCTTCGACCCCAACATCTTCGCTATCGCCACCGGTATTGAGGAGCACAACAACTACGCGGTGGACTTCATCAACGCCACGCGCTGGATCAAGCAAAACCTGCCGGGCGCCAAGGTGAGCGGCGGTGTGTCCAACGTGTCCTTCAGCTTCCGCGGCAACGACCCGGTGCGTGAGGCCATCCACACCGTGTTTCTGTACCACGCGATCCAAGCGGGTATGGATATGGGCATTGTGAATGCCGGCATGGTGGGCGTGTACGACGATCTGGAGCCGGTGTTGCGCGAGCGCGTGGAAGACGTGGTGCTGAACCGCCGTGCGGACGCGGGCGAACGCCTGGTGGAGATTGCCGAGACCGCCAAGAGTGGTGCCAAGGATGAAAGTAAAAAACTGGAATGGCGCGGCACGCCCGAGGCACCGGTGGCGGTGGCCCAGCGGCTGAGCCACGCGCTGGTGCATGGCATTACCGACTTCATCACGCTGGATACCGAAGAGGCCTACCAAGCGGTTTTAGCCAAAGGTGGGCGCCCATTGCATGTGATCGAAGGCCCGCTGATGGACGGCATGAACGTGGTGGGCGATTTGTTTGGCCAGGGCAAGATGTTTTTGCCCCAGGTGGTGAAAAGTGCGCGTGTGATGAAGAGCGCCGTAGCGCATTTGTTGCCGTATATCGAAGCCGAAAAGCTGGCCATGATCGAAGCCGGTGGCGAAGCCAAGGCCAAGGGCAAGATCGTCATTGCCACCGTCAAGGGCGATGTGCATGACATTGGCAAGAACATCGTCACCGTAGTTTTGCAATGCAATAACTTTGATGTGGTCAACATGGGCGTGATGGTGCCCTGCCATGAAATTCTGGCCCGGGCCAAAGCCGAAGGTGCTGACATTATTGGCCTGTCGGGTCTGATCACGCCCAGCCTGGAAGAGATGCAGTACGTGGCCGGCGAGATGCAGAAGGATGACTATTTCCGCTCGCGCAATATCCCGCTGCTCATTGGCGGCGCCACCTGCAGCCGGGTACACACCGCCGTGAAGATTGCGCCCCATTACGCAGGCCCTGTGGTGTATGTGCCCGATGCCTCGCGCAGTGTCAGCGTGGCCCAGGGCCTGTTAAGCGATAAAGCAGCCCAGTACATTGCCGAACTGAATGCCGACTATGTGAAGGTGCGTGAGCAGCATGCCAACAAAAAGCAAACCCCCTTGTGGCCCCTGGCCAAAGCGCGCGCCAACAAGACCCGCATCGATTGGTCCAGCTACCAGCCCGCCCGCCCGAAGTTCATTGGCCGGCGTGTCTTTAAGAATTTTGATTTGACCGAACTGGCCCGGTACATCGACTGGGCCCCCTTCTTTCAGACCTGGGATTTGGCCGGGCCGTATCCCGCCATCCTGAAGGATGCGGTGGTGGGCGTGGAGGCCACTAAGGTTTTAGCCGATGGCCAGGCGTTGCTGAAAAAAATCATCGACGGCCGTTGGCTCACCGCCAACGCCGTGGTGGCCCTGTACCCGGCCAACAGCGTCAATGACGACGATATTGCCTTCTATACCGACGAGAGCCGCACCGATGTGGCGCTGACCTGGTACGGCCTGCGCCAGCAAACCGAGAAGCAGGAAATTGACGGTGTGATGCGTCCGAGTCGCTGCCTGGCGGATTTTGTGGCACCCCAAGATGCTATGAATTCAGGAGCAGATAAGGCAGGAAATACGCGGGCCACAGGCCTAAATGGCACCAAAAATGCCGCATTCAGTGATTACGCAGGCCTTTTTGCCGTCACGGCGGGCATTGGCGCCGAGAAGCGTGCCGCGGCGTTTGAGGCCCTGCACGACGACTACTCCGCCATCATGCTCAAAGCGATTGCCGACCGCCTCGCCGAAGCCTTTGCCGAGTGCCTGCACCACCGCGTGCGGACCGATCTGTGGGGCTATGCGCCTAACGAGGCATTCAGCATGGAGGCCTTGATTGCCGAGAAGTACCAGGGCATCCGCCCCGCACCCGGCTACCCGGCCTGCCCGGACCACAGCGTCAAGCAAGATATGTTTGCGCTGTTGCAATGCGAAGAAATCGGTATGGGCGTAACCGAGAGCTTGGCTATGACACCCGCGGCCAGCGTGAGCGGCTTCTACATCGCCCACCCGGATGCGACCTACTTCAATGTGGGCAAGATGGGCGATGACCAGTTGCAGGACCTGGCGAAACGCCGGGGGATGAACGCTGAATCTCTGCAGCGTTTGCTGGCACCCAACCTCTAGTGCTCTTGCAGCGGGTGTTAGGGTCTGGGAGGCTGCACACACCTGGGTGTGCGTGCTATTATTTTTGTTACAAGGTAAGGAATAGCGCATGAACATGGCCGCAGCAGTGCCCCCCCCGCCCGACGCTCCGCGCCCCGCGCCTGGCCGCCCCGAAAAACTGCGCTTGGGTGACGTGTTGGTGCAGCAGCGCCTGATCTCGCAAGAGCAGCTGCAGCAAACGCTGGACCTGCAGCGCACCACCGGCAAAAAGGTAGGCCGCCTGCTGATCGAGACCGGCATCATCACCGAAGAATTGCTGGCCAACGGCCTGGCCCGGCAGTTGCGCATTCCCTTCGTCAATCTGAAAACTTTCCCGTTCCGCGCCGACGTGGTCAAGTTGTTGCCGGAGTCCTCAGCACGCCGCTTCAAAGCGCTGGTGCTGGAGGACAAAGGCGATGTGTTGCTGGTGGCGCTGGGAGACCCGCTGGACCTGTTTGCGTTCGATGAGCTGACCCGGATTTTGAAGCGTAGCATCGGCGTAGCCGCAGTGCCGGAGTCTCAGTTGACGGCGGCGTTTGATCGTCTCTACCGCCGCACGGACGAGATTAGTGGCCTGGCGCGCGCGCTCGAAAAAGACATCGGCGATGCAGTCGACTTTGGTGAACTGACTGCTACTGTCGGCATTGAGGGTGCGCCGGTGGTGCGTCTGCTGCAATCCCTGTTTGAAGATGCGGTGCAGGTGGGCGCATCCGACGTGCACATTGAGCCGCAAGAGAACAGCCTGCAAATCCGTGTGCGCGTGGACGGCGTGTTGCAAACCCAGACGCAAGCCGACAAACGCATTGGCGGCGCGCTGGCCCAGCGCTTGAAGCTGATGGCGGGGCTGGACATTTCCGAGAAGCGTTTGCCCCAAGACGGCCGCTTTACGGTGCGCCTGAAGGACCACACGATTGATGTGCGCCTCTCCACCTTACCTACCACCTACGGTGAGTCGGCGGTGATGCGTCTCTTGCTGCAGGGCAACTCTATGCGGCGCCTGGACAGTATTGGCATGCCGCCCGATATGCTCAAGCGTTTTCGTGAGGTACTGGGGCGTACCTCGGGCATGGTGCTAGTCACGGGCCCCACCGGATCGGGTAAGACCACCACGTTGTATGCGGCGCTGGCCGAAATTAATGCAGCAGAGTTGAAGGTCATCACCGTGGAAGACCCGGTGGAATACCGCCTGCCGGGCCTGAGCCAGGTACAGATCAATGACAAGATTGACCTGACCTTTGCCAAGGTGTTGCGCTCCTGTTTGCGCCAGGACCCGGATGTGATTCTGGTGGGAGAAATGCGCGATGCGGAGACCGCCGAGATCGGTCTGCGTGCCGCTATCACCGGCCACTTGGTGCTGTCTACGCTGCACACGCGCGATGCCATGAGTACACCGTTTCGTTTGATGGACATGGGTGTGCCCTCCTTTATGGTGTCGACCTCCTTGCAGGCGGTCATTGCCCAGCGTCTGGTGCGGCTCAATTGCAAAGAATGCTCGGCACCCGCAGTCCCCAATGCCCAAGAGCAATCTTGGCTCACCGGCCTGTTGGGCGAGGGCCAGACCTTGCCCGCCAAGCGCGGCTTGGGATGTTCTATTTGCAATGGCACGGGGTATTCCGGCCGCCAGGGCGTGTACGAGTTGCTGGAGATGGACGCTGCACTCACGCAGGCGGCTTCGCACTCCGACCCCTCGGCTTTCATGCGCGCCGCCCGCGAGCGTATGCGGGGCCACACCATGCCGTTTCACGCGTTGGAGCTGGTGCGCCAGGGTGTGACCTCATTGTCGGAGGCGATGCGCATTGGCTTTGAGGTCGAAGACGCAGACGCCGAGGCGCAGGAGTAAGCACCCATGGCCATGTTTGACTGGCGCGGACGCAATAACCGGGGCGAGGCCGTCCAGGGCCAGCTCGAGGCCATGACCGAGGGCGGTGTGGCCGATCAGTTGGTGGCCATCGGGGTGTCGCCGGTGCACATTGCACTGGCCAAAGCCGCGGCCAGTGCGGATACCGAGAGCTGGCTGGCCAAGCTCAACCGCAAGCCGGTGGTGGACGAAGACCTGATGATCTTCTCGCGCCAGATGTATACGCTCAACAAAGCGGGTGTACCTATTTTGCGGGCCTTCGCTGGCTTGCAAGCCTCAGCCACCAAACCGGCGATGGTGGACTTGCTCAAAGACATCCGCGCAAGCCTCGACCAGGGGCGTGAGCTGTCTGCCGCGCTGATGCGCCACCAGGTTTTGTTTGGTGCGTTTTATATTTCCATGATCCGCGTGGGCGAGATGACCGGGCGTTTGACCGAGGTCTTCATGCGCTTGAACGAGCATATGGAGTTTGAGCGCGATGTGCGCGAGCGCATCAAGCAGGCCATGCGCTACCCCATCTTCGTGATGATCGCCATGGGCATTGCCATCGTGATCCTGAACATATTTGTGATCCCCGTATTTGCCAAAGTGTTTGCGGGCTTTAATGCGCAACTGCCGTTGATTACACGGGGATTGCTGGCTTTTTCAAGCTGGATGCTGGCCTGGTGGCCCCTGTTGTTAGCCCTGATGTTTGGCGGCAGCATGATGATCAAGGCCTACCTGCGCACTCCCGAAGGGCGCTACCGCTGGGACGCACGCAAGCTCAAATTGCCCATCATTGGCGAGATCATCCTCAAAGCCACGCTGGCGCGGTTTGCGCGCAGCTTTGCGCTGTCCAGCCAGAGCGGTGTGCCCTTAGTGCAGGCCCTTACCGTGGTGGCGCAGACCGTAGACAACGCCTACATCGGTTCGCGCATTGAGCAAATGCGCGACGGCATTGAGCGCGGCGAGAGCATCTCGCGCTGCGCAGCGGCAACGGGCGTGTTTACACCTGTGGTGCTGCAAATGATTAATGTGGGCGAAGAGACCGGCGAGTTGGACAACTTGCTGTTTGAGATTGCTGGCATGTACGAACGGGAGACCGACTACAACATCAAAGGCCTGTCTGCGGCTATTGAACCGATTCTTTTGGCCGTGATTGCTGCGCTGGTGTTGTTGCTGGCGCTGGGCGTATTTTTACCGCTGTGGAATATGGGCCAGGCCGCCATGGGCAAGGGCGGCGGTTAAAGCGGTGGCTGATATGGCCGTTGCCACTCCAGCCGGGCGCTACGCCACCCGCATACCAGACGGACGTATGGTGGAGTGGGGCATTTTGGCTGCTGTTGTGTTGGTCCTCATGGGCATTTTTGGCCACTACGTGCGCGTGATTCAGGGTCAGGGTGAGCGCGCTGCGGTGGTGTCCACGCTGGGGTCTTTGCGCACTGCGCTGGTGATCGACCATGTGCAGCGCGCGGCCAAAGCGGGTGCTGCCGACCCATTGGGTGCGCCGCCGAACCCCTTCCTGGCTTTGCAAACACGGCCCGTCAATTACAGCGGTGAGATGAGCGCAGCACAGGCGGTGTTGGCGCCCGCCGGGCACTGGGTGTTCGATCCCCAGTGTGTGTGCGTTGGCTACGCGCCCCAGGACCCCGCGTGGCACAGTGCCGCGTCGGGAGTTGCTGTTTTGTGGTTCAAGGTGAGCAGTGGCCCAGGCCCGCGGGTGCTGACGGCACAAGCCCCCTATGTTTGGCAAGGCACAGAGCTGCATTGAATCGCACCCAGTAAAACCCGAATCAAACCGCAATATGTGAACTAATTCATACATTTGCCGTGCAAACTTAATGCACAAGCTGTCATCAGAAGACTAAAATTCGGCTAAAAGACGGGGACACAACCGTTGGAGCGCTGCCAGATACTGGCCGCGAACGTTTATTTAACTTCGAAGGCTAACAATATGAAACAGACACAACGCGGTTTTACCTTGATTGAATTGGTGATGGTGATCGTTATTTTAGGCGTGCTCGCTGCAGTCGCTATTCCTAAATTTGTGGATTTGAAGGGTGATGCCGTCACCGCATCGACCCAAGGTGTAGCGGGTGCTTTGTCTTCGGCCTCAGCGATCAATTACGCCTCGCGCAGCATCAGCGCAACGCGTGGTGCGGCAGTTGCCAATTGCACCGATGTGTCCAACGGCAACATCCTGCAAGGTGGCTTGCCCACCGGTTATACGATCACTGGGGCTGCGGTGACCGCTGGCAATTCGGTCACCTGCACTATCAGCAACACGACA
Organism: Burkholderiales bacterium; assembly: GCA_025363275.1. Lineage (GTDB taxonomy): Bacteria > Pseudomonadota > Gammaproteobacteria > Burkholderiales > Burkholderiaceae_C > Allorhodoferax. The sequence continues at coordinate 13,836 of JANYEE010000068.1, forward strand.
GTGGCTCCGCCTGTAACAGCGTCCTTTACTGCCGTTGGCATTTCTTAAGTAGCAGTGCGCTCCTGAAAAAGCCGCCTCTCGAGGCGGCTTTTTTACATCTGCGCATTGAACGGACTCGGCACCTGAGCCCGGTAGTTTGACTTCTGATCCTGCGGCACCGCGGCCAAACCTGCACGAAACGCCGCCAGAGCTTTATCGGGTTGGTTCACATGGGGCTCTGCATATAACTTGCCCAGCCGCAAGAACCCATCAGCAGCTTGCTCGGGCCACGTGGTATTGCGCAACTCCAGTGCGCGTATGGCCAGCGCCCAGTTCTGCGTCGTGTAGCCAATAGCGTAGCCTGCCTGCACCATGTCCCAATCGAAAGCCTGATTGTCAAATTGCCGCACTAAGACGGTAGCTGCCTCGGGGCCTCGCCCTGCTTGTGCCAGCAGCGTGGCATGCAAAGTAGCCGTAGAGAGGGTTTCAGGCTTGAGTCTTTGCACCTGTGCCCACGCCTGTTCTGCCTGGCCGTGCTGCCCTAAATGGAAGTAGCCGCGCGCCAAACCCGTCCACAGGGCCACCACATGGGGCCGGGATGCGGTGAGCGATTCCAGAATCCAGACCGCGTTGTGCCAATCTCCCTGGGCCGCAAAGGGCTCGGCAATTTCTCCGGTCAGCTTGCGGTAGTGGGGGTGGATGGCAATCCCTTCGCGGGCCAATTGCAACGCCTGGGCTTTAAGGTCCGCGGCGCCAGGCGCATCGGTGCGCTCTGCTTGGGCATAGCGGTTGGCCAGGGTGATGGCGCTTACCAACTTGCTCTCTGCGCGCAGCGCTTGCACACTGAGCCCACCGGCCACTGCCACACAGCAGGCCAGACCGATAAGTGCGGCTTGTGTTGTCCGGGCTGAGACAGCAAAGGCGTAGGTCCGGGCCGCCGCTTGATCACCTAGACGCGAATCACTGCGGGCGAGCAGGCCCAAGCACAGTGCGAGCAGCATGCCGCCACTGGCCAAATGCCAAGGAAAGCCTGCATTGCTAACGATGAGTTGCGCCAGCAGACTGGTCAGCACAAAGGCGCGCAGTGGTACTTCCTGCAGCGCTAGGCCGCTCGCTTGCCAGGTGGTGGCCGCGACCTTGATCAGGTAGGCCAGCACCAAGGCCAGGCACAGCCCCCCCACCACCAGACCATATTCGCTGAGCAGTTGCAAGCTCTCGTTGTGCGCGTAGTAGTCGGTCTCCAGCGTCGTATCGGTGCGCTGATACAGCGGTATCTGCACCTCCCAGGCGCCAGCACCCACGCCAACCCAAGGGTGGGCTACCAGCATGCGGGCAGTGGCCAACCACATGGCGGAGCGCACCGAGAACGAGCCTTGGGAGTATTCGGTAGATTGGGCCATGGAGCTGGTGCGTAAGACGCCGCGCTGCAGCGGAGTGGCGCCCATGCCTTCTTGCAAAATGGCAGTGTTGCCAGAGGGCAGATTACCCAGCACTGCTACCCCCAGCGCAAACGCCAGCCCCACCCCCACCACCTGCCTGCGACCCCAAAGCCCGCATGGCAACTGGGTCCGGTATCGCACTATCACCAGCATCAGACAAGGCAGTGCAACGCTCAAGGCAATCAAGGCCGAGCGGGTGCCCGTCATCAAGATCGCCACCCCATTGAAAGCGATAGACAGCGCCACCCACACCAGGTAGCGCGAAGCGCTCAGGCGTGTCAATAACCAGACCGACAGTGGCAATACCGCCACTGCGTATTCGGCAAAGAAGTTGCGGTTGGCAAAGCTGGACGCGGGCACTGCGGCTTGTGGAAAGCCATTCCAGCCCCCCCAGAACTGCCAAGCGGCCCAAACGGAAGCCACCAGCGCACCGGCATGGATGCCCCACAGCAGCCTGGGTAGCATGTCTTGGCGAAGCGTGTTCATGCTCAGAAACAGCAGGACGGTGAGCAAAAACCAACGAATGGCTTCCACCCCTGCCAGGTAGGGATGCGACCAGACCATGCTGCCCAGGGCGTACACCGTCAGCACGATCGGCACGGCGAGTAGTGCGTGCCCAAACACGGGGGCCGTGTTTTTACGCTGGTGCCACATAAAAACACCGGCTGCGATCAGCGTACCAAAAGCCAGCGCGGCGGACTTCAGGGTGTCTTGCAGCAGCATTTCCCCCGGCACACCCACGGCGGGTAATAAAAATGCCATCCAAGCAAGTACCGTAGAGGCTGAGCTGCCCGCGGCTTGGGGGGCTGGTGCTTGGTAGGGGCTGGCAGTGTTGTCAGAAGCGTGCATACTTTGTGGAATAGGCCCTCTAGCGCGCAGGGGCCAAGGCTGGGGAGCTAAGGGCTAAAAAAAGGGGTCAAAAAGGCCTGTGGCCCAGGTAATATATGCGCTAGCAGCTACTAAAATAATAGCAAATTATGAACGCCATGTTCCCCCATCCTTTTACCGTTTGGCGCGCACACCGCCGCGGTGGGGCGATGCGCGGGTTCACGTTGGTGGAATTGATCATTGTGATTGTGCTGTTGGGCGTGTTGGCGGTGGTGGCTGCGCCGCGTATTTTTAACAATACCGACTTTTACGCCCGTGGCTTTCATGACGAAACCATGGCGTTACTGCGCTATGCCCAAAAAACGGCTATCGCCCAGCGGCGCACTGTATGCATCACGTTTGCCGTAGCTGCGGTTAGCACTGCAAGTTTGCGTATCGCATCGTTAGAGGCAGTGGCTACCTGCAATACCAATCTGGTGGGTCCCCGAGGTGATTCACCAGGTACCGTCACATCACGATCGGGTGTGAACTACAGCGCCGCACCCCCGCCCGCACTCAGCTTTGATGGTTTGGGCCAGCCATTGGATGCGACCGGCACGCCCATCACCTCGGCACGCACCATCACGGTCAGTGGTTCCGGCAAGGTCATCACCATCGAGCCTGCTACGGGGTATGTGCATGAGTAAGCGCCGGCATTCAGGCTTCACCCTCATCGAGGTCATCATCTTCATCGTGGTGGTGGGGGCGGCCATGGCCGGCATCCTGTCGGTGATGAATACGGTGGTCAAGTCCAGCGCAGATCCGTTGGTGCGCAAGCAGGCCCTCGCGATTGCGGACTCCATCCTGGAAGAGGTTTTACAAAAAGAATTCACGGATCCAGACGGTGTGAACGGTGAGACTTTGCGCAGCACCATGGATGATGTGTCGGATTACAACGGCAGAACGCAGACCTTGTTCAACAGTGCCAGCCCTGGCGGCTGGCCGGCTGCGCTGGATGGTTACAACGTGGCGATTGCCGTGGTCAACGACACTTCAGTCATTGGTACCGTAGCCATCCCTGCGCTGCAAGTGACCGTCACCGTTGGCCGAGGGAGCGAGTCGGTGGCCCTGGTCGGTTATCGAGGTAACTACTGATATGCGCCCCATCGCCCGTCACCATGGATTCACGCTGGTCGAGTTGGTCATGGTGATTGTTATTTTGGGCGTGATCGGCGGCATGGTGGCTGTGTTCATGCGTGGCCCTATCGACGCCTACTTGGCCAGCGCGCGGCGTGCGGCGCTCACTGATGTGGCCGACACCACGGTGCGACGCATCGCGCGTGACGTGCGCAAGGCCCTGCCCAACAGCGTGCGAATGGCGGTGGCGGGCAATACCTGCATTGAGTTCATTCCCACCAAAACGGGTGGCCGTTACCGTGCCGATAGTAGCGCCGCAGGGCTGGACTTCACGGCCGCAGATGCCAGCTTCAATATGCTGGGCCAAAACAGCCTGCTGCCTGCGGACCAGCGGATTGCCGCGGGGGACCTGATATCGGTCTACAACCTGGGTATTGATCAAGCAACAGCATACAACCGTGACAACATTGCCGCTGTAAGCGCCGTACTACCTGAGTCGGCCGCACCCAATGTCGAAACCACGATCACCCTGAGCGCAGCAACCCAGTTCCCGCTAGCCTCGGGCTCGCAGCGGTTTCATGTCATTCCGAGTTCTGAAAACGTGGTGGGTTATGCCTGCACGGGTGTGGGTACCAGTGCAGCGGGCCAGGGTACCGGCACGCTGTACCGGTACACCGTCAGTCTGGCATCGGCCTATGCACAGCCGGGTACGTGCCCTGCCGCGGCGCCGGTGGCGGGCGCGGGCCGTTTTATTTCGGTTGCTAGCTTGGCCAACACGATCAGCAGTTGCAGTTTTGACTACAGTGGCGCAGACCTGCAGCGCAATGCCTTGCTGCGCATGGCGCTACAGATCACCGACCAGGGCGAGTCGGTCAATCTGTACCATGAGGTTCACGTGAACAACACGCCATGATGCAGCACGCCTCACTTCAACGTGGCTTTGCTGCGATCGCCGCCATTTTTTTGGTGGTGGTGTTGGCGGCCTTGGGCGGCTTTATGCTGACTTTTTCCAATAGCCAGCAACTCACGTCGGCGCAGGATGTGCAGGGTGTGCGGGCCTACTGGGCCGCGCGTGCGGGCCTGGAGTGGGCCTTTGTCAACATCATTGCTACGCCGGCGGTGTGCCCCAACACCGCACGAACGCAAATGGCCGGTACCGTACCCGCTACGGTCAATGGGTTCACACTGACGGTGTTTTGTACCCGCAGCAATTACACCGAGGCCGGGAACAATTTCATTATTTACTTGGTCGAATCCAGAGCGTCTATTGGCACGGTGGGCTCCATCGGCTTCATTGAGCGCAGCGTTTCGTCCAGTCTGCAGCAATAGCGGTGTTTTTATTGCCGACACAAAAGGTTGATATGGGCCATTCTTGCAACACAAATCTTGTCCAGCCAAGCAGTCCCTGGCGCTCGGTGCTGCGCCTAGTTCTATCGCTGCTGGGCCTGCTGATGTTTCAGTGGGCACAAGCTACGCCCAATTTTCAGGCCGCTGGAGCTGCTGTGGGCAGCACTGCCGCGGTGAGTCCTGCATGGCCTACCCATGTGATTGATGACGTAGCGTTGCTGATTGTCGAGAGCACGGGTGGGCAGCCTGTTACTTTGTCGACTCCGGCTGGTTTTGTGGCGGTGGCAAACAGCCCGCAGGCGACTGGCCTCACGACCTCAGGAACCCAAATCTCGGTGTTTTGGGCGCGCGCAACTTCGTCAGCCATGGCCGCGCCCACGGTGGCCGATCCGGGTGACCATGTGTACGCACAAATCATCACTTACCGCAATGTGATTCGCACGGGTAATCCCTGGGATGTGACGGGTGGCGGCATCAAAATTCTGAGCAGCACGACCCTGTTCGTAACCGGTGTCATTACGACGGTTGCCGATACCCTGGTGGTCCAGGCTGCAACGCGCGATGATGACTCCAGCGCAGTGGAATTTAGTGCCATAACCAATGCCGGTCTGGCGGGTATCGTCGTGCGTGCGGATGGTGGCACCACGCAGGGCAATGGCGGCGGTTTTGCGGTTTGGGATGGCGGCAAGGCAACTATAGGCGCTACCGGTAACACCTCAGCCACCATTGCCACCGCGGGTGTCAACGCCTTCTTGACCATCGCACTCAAGCCCGCGCCCCTGGTGGTGACCTCGGCCACGCTCAATGGTGCGGCCAGCGTGACAGTGCTGAATGGCTCTAGCATCACCGCAGTGGTCAATGCTTCGGTGGCGGCGGGCTCCCAGTGGCGGTCTACCGGTTGGCGTATTGCAAGCACAGCGCCAGGCGCCGTCACCTGTATCGACCATACCAACCACGATGTAACGGGAAACTTCAGCGAAACCTTTACCGTCACGGCTCCCAGCACGGCGGGGACGTATGACGCCTACTTTGTTGCTTACACCGATGATGCTTGCGGCGCCAATCCCAGCTCGGCTTTGGTGTTGGCAGGCGGTGTGATTACGCAGTCCTGGATTGAATTCAATTCCACCGGTGGAAACACCGCCACGGATGGCTTGCATTTTTATATTGAAGACACCACCAAGGTGCAGGTCAAGCGAGCCAACAACACTGGGCAGGTCTATGCACCGGGCTCGGTGCCGCCCAGCAATAATTTAGACAATGGAATTTTCATCCGCGCCAACGGGCTGGTGTACGGCCCCAGTCACGCCGTGGGCGGTGCATTTGCGCCGGGTGGCGGCATGTACTCCACCTACTCGATTACGCCAGCGAGTCCGGCCAATCCGTCATCATCGGGCGTACAGCAAACCGCCACGGGGGCCTTTGGCATCACAGCCGGCCCCCAAGTATCGGTGCAGTGGAAATACACCACACCCCTAGATTTCATCACTGCCGATGTGACGGTCACCATTCCTGCTGGTTACACCGTGAGCGCTGCAAACCCCGTACGCTATTACCACGTGTATGACACCTATCTGGGGGGCAGTGACAATGGGTGCGGCCTGTCTTTTGTTGACCCCAGTACCGGTAAGCGCTTGATCGGTACCTACCCTCCGGTACTGGCCAACAACGCCTGTTCGCCCACTACCAGCATTCCTGCGGGGGCTTCTATCGTTGAGTCGTTTCGCGAGCGCAGTGGTCTGAATTTCTCCAGCTACTGTGTAGCCGGGTGGAACTCGTTCTACGCCAGTGGCGCTCCCGCCTGCTCGGTCTTGCAGGCTGCCGCTATGGACAACACGGTGGTGTCTACTTACCAAGACACGGGTATTGGCATTGAGTTTGATTTCACTACACCGGGCACCTACACCTTCAGTTATGACTTTGTGATCGGGTCGCCCAGCGTGCCGCCTTATGACCACTTGGAAATACAGCACGATGGTGCGGGCACCTTGTGCCCTGAAAATATTGCCGTGTTGGCCTGCACTTCGTCTACGGTGCCGTGTCCGGCGGCCAATATCGTCAGCACGGGTACCTTGACCGGATCGATTACCACCTCGCCCGGTGCACCCGCGGTAACCAAGTCTGCCACCCTATCGGTTGGAGCCAGTCCGAACATTCAGACCATCGCTCTCACTGCCGCGGGTGCCGGCACGGTGACTTTGGGTAGTACGGGGCTCACCAGTGGCGGTGTAGCGTCTGTGCCTTTGAGCGGTACCAAGTGCTGGAACACCGCGACGTTGACGCAAAGCTGCGCGCTGACCTTCGTTGCAACGCCGTGCGTCAATGCTTACGAGTGCCTGGAAACCGGCGTGACCTACAACAACCGGACCACGACACCGGCTGCCCGCAACCCGCTGTACACCAAGCTCAGTGGCACCAATTTCAAGTTCGATGTCGTCGCATTGCAAAGCGGTGGCGCCCAAGCCACGTCCTACACAGCGGCGGCCAATGTTACGGTGGAGTTGTTTGATGACACCGTCCCCCCAGCCTCGTGCAGCGCGTACAGCAGCCCCGTTGCCTCGCAAGCCATCAGTTTTGTGTCCGCAGATAACGGCCGTAAGGCCCTGAGCACGAATATCAACCTGCCCAATGCCTACGCCAAGCTGCGCTGCAGGGTGACCGATACCAATTTGTCCCCCACCATTTTTGGTTGCTCTTCTGACACTTTTGCTGTGCGCCCGGCCGCGTTTTTGGTGGCGCAAAACACGCCCAACCTGAATGCGGGTGCTACGTTCACGGTGCAGGCCTCCGCGGTGCAAAGTAACCTGAGTTCGGTCACTACGGCCTATACCGCAACGCCAACGCTCAATGTGGGGCAGTTCACCGGCGCACCCGCTTTCACGTCTGCGGCCTTTTTGCCACAGGTGCTCCCAGCTGCCACGGCTGGCGTGAGCAGTGGCACATTCACCTACGATGACGTGGGCAGCATCACACTGCCCGCTACCTCCCCCGGTACGTATGGCGTGTCTGATAGCACTTTTACGGCAACCGACACTGCCAGTGGAGCCGATGACTGTGTGGCTGGCAGTGCCTCCAACACCCCGGACGCCAGCGGCAAATACGGCTGCTTGATTGGTCAATCGGCGGCACTGACCGTGGGCCGCTTTTACCCCGACCACTTCGACTTCACCCCGGTGTTTGCTGCCGGATGCGCAGCTGGGGGTTTCACCTACATGGACCAACCCCTGTCATTAGGCTACACCGTGACTGCGAAATCTTTGGCCCGGGCCTCGCCTAACCCGCCAGGTAACACCGCCCTGAAGCTTTACACCGGGGGCAAACTCAATATAGCGGCTCTGAATACAGGAACCGATCTGGTTGGGCGGCTATTACCCGCTGTAGTCAATCCACTGTCTCCCACCTGGACCAATGGCGTAGCGACAGCTGCTGCTAGCAACTACACCTTTACGCGCCCGACCACCACCGTTTCCGACGCCACGTGGGGGCCGTTTGACGCTTTGAACCTGGGTGTCGCAGTCGATGACGCTGATGGACGCGGGTATGCAGCAGCAGTGACCAGCTTCACCGCCACGACACCGGCGACCTGCACCTTGTCGACTGCATCGGAGTGCCGTAAGTACGCTAGCCTACCAGCTGGAACCACGCGCATGCGCTATGGCCGCATTCAGCTTCAAAACGCCTATGGTTCGGAATACTTGCCGTTACCGCTTCCCATCACCATTCAGTATTGGAATGGCAATTGGGTGAACAACACACTGGATAGTTGCACGTCAATCAGTGCGGGTCAATTTGCTTGGGATTTTCTTCCGGCAGGTAGCCCAGGACGCCCAAATAACCTGGCGGCCTGTAATTCAGCCCTCGCCGTGAGTGGTGTTGCGCCGAGCTACTCGGTCAATTTGTCAGCCCCTGGCGCAGGTCGCGCTGGTTGGTCGGGTATTACACTGAATTTGGGTGCTGCCGCGTCGGGCAATCAATGCGTCACGGCAGGGGCCGCCGGTGGCGTTGCCACGACAGCGAACCTTTCGTGGTTGCAATACAACTGGACGGGGACTGGCCGGGCGAACCCGAGCGGGCGGGCCACTTTTGGGGTCTACCGCAGCCGCTTGATCTACCGTAGGGAAAACTACTGAGCACGCCGGTGTCCAAATATGTTGGACAATTGCCAAAAGGGTCGCGAATGCTGTCATGATTGGCATCACTCGCTACTAAAATGAGAGCAGACACCCGATTCTTACCGCGTTCATGATTGAATCCCGCCCTTATCGTTTTTCACTACACCAGCGAGGGTCGCATTGACTATGCGTTGGCCCTTTAGACGCAAAGTATCAGGCGACCAATGGATTGTGTCGTGGGCCGCACAGACGCTGTGCTACGTGCGTGCGTGCCGTGCCGACGGCGATACCTTTCAGATCCAACAACTCGGGGTAGAGCGCCAGGGCAGCGACAGCATGGAGTTGTTTTTGCAGCGCTTGCAAGCCTTAGGGCTCAAGGGTGGCGCGGCGGTGGTGATGCTGCGGCCCGAGCAATACCAGCTTCTACAGATTGATACCCCGCCTGTGGCCCCCGAAGAGTTGCGGTCTGCAGCCCGTTACCAAATCCGCGAAATGCTGGATGTGCATATCGATGACGTCACGCTGGACGTGATGAAGGTTGGCGATGGTCAGCAAAAAGGCGCCCAAAATTTGTTCGTGGTGGCAGCGACCAACGCAGTCATCCGCCAGGCGCTGGATTTGGGTGATGCCCTGCACTGGTCCATCAGCGTGATTGATATCCAGGAAACTGCCCAGCGCAATTTGCAAACTGCGTTGGCGCAGCAAGCAGGCAATTTGGCCCGGGCCGAGGCTGCACTGGTTTTGTCTGGCGGGCTGCAGGCCATGTTGACCATCAGCGCCAACGAGGAACTGTTTTACACCCGCCGTCTGGATTTGCCGCCAGGCTTTTTGGAGATGGCCTGGAGTGGTGCCGAGGAGCCGGGTGCAGCCGCCGAAGGCTTTACCCCGGTGGGCGAATATGTGCCTGATTACAGCGTGGGTGGCGAGTCGTATGGCACCGACTACAGCGGCGCTGGTGCCGGCGCAGCAGGCGCCAGCAGCGAGGGCGCGCAGCGTGTGCTGGTCGAAGTGCAGCGTTCGCTGGATTTGTGGGACCGCACCTGGTCGAGCTTGCCGCTGAATGGTTTGAAAGTGTTGGCGGGGGAGCGCTCGCAGGAGTTAGCCAGTTGGTTGGGTCGTGAAATGGGGCAATCGATCGGCACGCTGGAGCTGGGCGGATTGTTCATCGGTTTGGAGGCTTTTGCCCCCGCGGATGTGGCCGCATGCGCGCCCTTGCTCGGCGCACTGTTGCGCAACGAGACGCGAAAGCTCTGACCATGGCACAGCAAATCAATCTGTGTACCCCTATCTTGCTGACCGAGAAGCGTTACTTCTCGGCTCAGACTATGGCCCAGGCGCTGCTGGTGTTTCTGGTTCTGGGTTTTGGCCTGTGTGCAGCCTGGGTATGGGGGCTGGAAAGCTCCAGCCGGGGCTTCAATGCCACGATGGCCACGCAGACCGCCGAAATTGAAAGCCTGCAAGCCGCGATTACCCGCAGCCGCGCCAATGCGGCGCCGGTAGATGCCGGGCTGGTGCAGCAAATTCAGGACAAACGCAATGCCCTGGCAGCCCGTAGCAAGTTGCTGTTAGCGCTGCGCGACGGTGTGATGGTGCCGGGATTTGCCCACTCGGACCGGATGCGTTGGGTTGCCAGCAGCATTCCAGAGCCGGTCTGGCTGACTGGTATCAAGATGGACGACGGCCGCTTTGAAGTGGTGGGCTTCACGCTGGAGCCTTCGGCCCTGAACTTGTGGGTGGCCAAGCTGTCGGCCAGCCCCTTGATGAGCAGCCTGCGCCTGGCCCAGGTAAAGGTAGAAAACACCAGCCTTAAAGCCGCTGCCGCTGACAAGCCGAGCACCGGAGGTGCACCCACCTGGTCTTTCACCCTGGTGAGCGCGGAGCCACCACCCCGTCTTCCCGCTAGCACTGCTGTTTCGGGGGTCAAGCCATGAAGCAGTGGTGGTTGGTTCAGTCCGCGCGTATCGATGCGATGAGCCTGCGGGAGCGGGCTTTCCTATTTTTGTCGTTGATCTTGTTGGCGTTGGCGATGGCCGATGTGTTGTGGCTCTCGCCCGCTCAAACAGCACACCGCCTGGTCACCCAACGCTACGCCGCGCAGGGTGCCGAGCTGACCCGGCTACGGGCCGAATTGGCGGCGGTGGCGCAGCCGGTCGATGCCAACAAGGCCGCGCGCGAGGAGCTGGCTGCGGCCGACGCCCAGTTGCAACACGTCATGCAGGACATCAAAACTCTGGCCCCCGTGATAGAGGGTGGTCCGCCGCTGGAGCAGGTGTTGGTGCAATTTCTACGGCGCCAGCCAGGGCTCACGTTGTTGGGTACCTCGACGCTGTCGGCCGACGCGCTGGCCACCAGTAGTCCATCGGGTGCCGCCGCGGTACCTGGGCTCAGCAAGCGAGGCTTGGAACTGCGCGTGGCGGGCTCCTATGCTGAACTCACCCGCTATGTCAAAACTTTAGAGACGGCCCTGCCCCATCTGCGCTGGGGCGCTTTGTCCCTCAAGAAAGACCTGCAGGCCTCGGAGCTCACTTTGCAAGTGTTTGTGGTCGGAGTGCAGCCATGATGAATGTCAGATCCCTGCGCCGCGCTGGGCTTGCCGTGCTCACATGGTTTTTGGCTGCGGGCCTGCATGGCCGTGCGCAGGCCCAGCAGGATGTGCGTGACCCGACCATGCCTCCGCCCATCGCCACGGCGGCACCCGACGCGCCTGCACGCTCACCGTTGGGGCTTGAGGGTACATCTGTCATTGTGCGAGACGGAAAGCCCGGTCTGGTGGTAGGTACCCGTGTGGTGCTACCCGGTCAGAAGATCGGGTCGTGGGTGCTGGAGCGTATTACCGAGACCGAGATTTTGCTGCGTGACGGTAAGCAACTGCGCACAGTGGCCCGCTTCAGCGGCATTGAGCGCCGCGACCCCGCCCAGGCGACGGCGTGTATGTCACTCGCCAAAGTGGCAGCGACACCCAAGAAACCCCCGGCCCCAACCCAGGCAGACACGCCATGCGATGTTCCCCCAACGAGAAGTGCCAACCCATGACCCCCATTGCCCCCCCCGTGATTCCAGTGTTGGCAGTCCGGCGCACCCCTGCTACCCTGGCGGCGGTGTACGGCAGTTTGGCTGCCATCCTGCTGGCAGGCTGCGCCAACGACCGCCCGCTGCGCACGCCCGATGTGGCTGAAACCCTGCGCGCTGAGATGCCCGTGGCGGCCAAACCCGCGGTCGCTGTGCCCGCCCGCGTGAGCGAAGCCTTGGCTGAGCCCGCACCTAAGGCTGCGCCCCTGCCGCCCGAACCGCGCCTTGATCTGCTGGTCAACAACGCCCAGGCCCGCGAGGTGTTTTTGGCTATCGTCGCCGACACTCGCTACAGCATGCTGATGCACCCCGATGTCAGCGGCACGCTGTCGGTCACACTGCGCGGTGTCACGGTGAAAGAGGCCCTGGAGGCGATTCGGGATGTCTACGGTTATGACTTCAAAATGGAAGGCCGGCGCATCACCATCTATGCACCTACGCTGCAAACCCGCATCTTCACTATCAATTACCCGCATTCGCAGCGCAACGGCACGAGCGACCTGCGGGTGTCATCGGGTGCGATGCCGACCGGACAAGGCGGAACCAATGGCGCTCCTAATTCAGGAGCATCCGGATCAAATAATACGGGGGCCAGCGGCCAATCTGGCTCTCAAAACGACAGTAGCCGGATATCGACCACCTCGCGCACTGATTTTTGGGGTGAGTTGACGGGCGCGGTGCGCGCCATGGTGGGCGAGGGCACCGGCCGCAGCGTGATCACCAGCCCGCAGGCTGGCATCATGGCCGTGCGCGCGATGCCGGAAGAGTTGCGCCAGGTGGAAAAATTCCTCAAAGCCGCCCAGGTAGCGGTGGAGCGCCAGGTCATGCTGGAGGCCAAGATTGTTGAAGTCGAATTGCGTGACGGATTCCAAAGCGGTATTGACTGGTCTGCGTTGAAAAACCGAGGGGGCGCCACCGGCGTTGTCGGGAGCATCGGTGGGGGAACCGCCAATAATGTGCTGATCAACGGTGTTGCTAACAATGTGCCGGGCTTCCCATCGGGTATTGCGTCTGCGTTGGCAGATACGGTGTCGTTACCCGCTGCAGGTGGCGGTCTGTTTGGGCTGGCGCTGGCTACCGAAGGCTTTCAGGCGGTGCTGGGCTTTCTGGAAACCCGGGGCGATGTGCAAATCCTGAGCAGTCCCCGCATTGCCACCATGAACAACCAGAAGGCCCTCCTCAAGGTGGGTACCGATGAGTTCTTTGTGACCAATGTGTCGGGGGGCTCTACCCCGTCAACCACCGGGACCGGTACCACTGGTAACAACGGCAGTACGACGACCATGCCGACGTTGACGCTGACCCCGTTTTTCTCGGGCATCGCGCTGGACGTGACGCCCCAAATTGACGATGCCAACAACATCACCTTGCACGTGCGCCCATCGGTTACCTCCGTCACCGAGAAAACTAAACTGATTGATCTGGGTGCCATTGGCAACTACAAGCTGCCGGTGGCATCGAGCGCGGTCAATGAATCGGACACCATGGTGCGCATTCAGGACGGCAATATTGTGGCCATTGGCGGACTGATGCAGGTCGAGTCCAACCGCCGCGCCTCGGGTTTGCCGGGTTCGACCAATGTGCCATTTCTGTCGTCGCTGTTGGGTAACAAAGCCGATTCGGGCCGCAAGAAAGAGTTGGTGGTTTTGATCAAGCCCACCATCATCCGTTCGGCCGAGGACTGGGAAGCGCAAACCCGCAAATCACGCGCTGCGCTGGACGATATGGAAGTGGGTCGTGCCCGCGTAGTGCGCGTGGACGGCGCTGCCGACAAGTGATGTACGAGGGGCACTTTTCACTGCGGGAGGCCCCGTTCTCGATCACGCCCGACACGGATTTTTTTTATCCGCACGAGGGGGTTCAGGCTGCTCTCAACACGCTGCTGGTTGCGTTGCGAAGCGGTGAGGGTTTTCTGAAAGTTGTCGGTGAAGTAGGCTGCGGCAAAACTTTGCTGTGCCGACAGTTGCTCAAGACCATTCAGGGTGAATGCGTCACCGCCTACATTCCCAACCCAGATATGGGGCCCAACGATCTGTTGATGGCGCTGGCCCAGGAGCTGGCCGTGGTGCTGCCAGTACCTCTGAACCGCCACGCGTTGTTGCACGCGCTGCAGGCCACCTTGATTGCGCACAACCAGGCAGGCCGCCGTGTGGTGGTGTGTATCGACGAAGCCCAAGCCATTCCGATGCGCACGGTGGAGAGCCTGCGCCTTTTGTCGAACCTGGAGACCGAGAAGCGCAAATTACTGCAGCTGGTGCTACTCGGGCAGCCGGAGTTGGATGTCAAGTTGGCACACCCAGACATCCGCCAACTGCTGCAGCGCATTACCTTCAGCGAGCACCTGGGGCCCATGTTGCCTGAGCGTGTTCCAGTGTATTTGTCCCATCGGCTCGGGCGTGCAGCGGTGGGTCCGCAAACGGATATCCAGGTGTTTGAGCCCGCCGCTGCGCAGGCGATCGCCCGGTTCAGTCGCGGTGTGCCGCGCCTGGTGAATGTGCTGGCGCACAAATGCCTGATGCTGGCCTATGGCGAAGATGTGCACCGCGTCACTGTAGCCCACGTGGTGCTGGCCGCCCAAGACACGCCAGGCGTGGTATTGCCTTTGCCATGGTGGCGGCGTTGGCGGGCGGCATGGGCTGGCCCGGGTGTGGGCGCTTCGCGCAGCCTGCAAGAAAATCCCGTCGGCTCGGGTGGAGGTGCGGCGTGAGTGTGATCAACAAAATGCTACGCGACCTCGACCAGCGCCAAGCTAAAAGTACAACAGCTGGCGCAGTTTCGGGTGGTCTGCATACGGATACGAGCGCGCTACGTAGTTTTGACCGGGCAGTGTCGGCCCCGGGAGGAGCGCCGCGGCGCTTGCGGCCCGGATGGCTGGCTGGCGCCTGCGCCGCCCTGGTGCTGGTGATTGGCGCAACGTGGTGGGCGTCACAGCGCATCGCGCCGCCCGCAGCAGCACCCGCTGCGGCAGCGCCTGTAGCAGCAACCGTGCCGATTGCATCAACCATTGCTCCGCCTGCGGCATTACCACTAGCCGCGGCTCCAGCCTCCGTTCCCCCTCCGGCTGATACTGCCGCCCTCGCAGCAACCGTGGCTACCAGCCTTGCTTCTAGCCCGTCTCCAAGCCAAGAGCTAGCACGACCCGTTGCCCCGCCCGTAGCAGTCACACCGCCCGTTGCACCCGCCAAACGCGAACCTGCCACGCTGGGCTTGCGCATGGACACGACGCTGGCCTTGCGCCGACTGGCCGAGCGCCTACCCGCGGCAGAGCGCGCCAACCCGCAGGCGGGCGAGTCGCTCAAAGGCCCTACGTCCAATGAAGCGCTGGAACGCGCCCAGGCGCTCTGGAACAGTGGTGCGCGCGAAGCGGCGATCGATTTGCTACAAGACGCTGTGGCGGTGGCAGAACGCTCCGGTGCGGGCGGCGCTTATCCGCAGGGCAATCCTGTGTTGTTACCGCTGGTGCGCGAACTCACCCGGTACCAGCTGGCCGAATCTCGGCACAGTGCGGTGTGGGATGTGCTGACGCGACTGGAGCCGCAGTTGGGAGCGGCCCCCGACTTGTGGGCGATTCGGGGCAATGCGGCACAGCGCCTGGGACGCCACCAGGACAGCGTCCACGCGTACATGGTCGCGCTGCAATCGCGTCCCAATGAGCAGCGTTGGCTGCTGGGCGCGGCGGTGTCACTCGCGGCATTGGGTCAAACCACCAGCGCTGCCGAGATGGCTGACAAAGCCCGCGCGGTGGCGGTCGTCAGCCCCGAGGTGTTGGTGTATTTGCGGCAAATGGGCGTGCCGCTGAAAGACAAATAAGCATGGTTTGGGCCTGAGGCCCTTGTAAAACCTGCTTGAGCAGCTATTAAAAATATAGCAATATGGAATTATCTGGACGCCATCTGCCAGACTAGTTGTACACGCTACAGTGTTTTTTGAAGCGTCCTGCGGTACTGCATAGCCTCCGCCAGGTGGCTGATCTGGGTGGTGTCCGCCCCGGCCAGATCCGCAATCGTGCGCGCTACTTTCAGCGCCCGGTGGGTACTGCGTGCCGACCAGCCCAGGCGGGCTGCAGCGACGTTTAAAAATTTGGCAGCTGCGTCGTCCAGCGCCACGTAGGTGTCTATCTCTTGTCCTTGCAGCGCCAGATTGGTTTTTCCCTGGCGTGCCATCGCTCGGCCGCGGGCGGCAGTGCTGCGCTCGCGAATCGCTGCGCTACTTTCCCCGGCGGGCGCTTGCAGCAGCTCGTTGCTCGGCAGTGCGGGCACTTCCATGTGCAAGTCAATGCGGTCCATCAGCGGGCCGCTGAGTTTGCTTTGGTAGCGTGCCACCTGGTCAGGGGTGCAGCGGCAGTGGTGAACGGCGGAGCCCAGATAGCCGCAGGGGCAGGGGTTCATCGCGCCGATCAACTGAAATCGCGCAGGAAATTCAGAGCGGCGCGCTGCGCGCGATATCGTGATGGTTCCGCTCTCCAGCGGCTCCCGTAGCGCCTCTAAAGCGGCCCGGGGGAACTCCAAAATCTCGTCGAGGAAAAGAATGCCATGGTGCGCCATGGAGATTTCTCCAGGGCGCGGCGGAGAGCCCCCACCCACCATGGCCACTGCGCTGGCAGAGTGGTGCGGACTGCACGTGGGGCGCTGGCCCCAGTGCTGCATGGAAAATCGACCACTCAGGCTGGCAATGGCTGCGCTTTGCAAGGCTTCCTCATTGGTCATGGCGGGCAGCAGACCGGCAAAGCGGTGTGCCAGCATGGATTTACCCGAACCCGGTGGCCCGCTGAGCAAGACACTGTGACCACCCGCCGCCGCAATTTCCAATACCCGCTTGGCACCAGCCTGGCCTTTTACGTCGGCCATGTCGGCTACATCGGCGGCTTGCACGGAGGGCGTGTGCGTCATGCGGGCCCAGCCTTCATCGCCACCGTTGGGTGCATCGTTCCCGGCCGGTGCCGCGCCCGCAGGCAAAAACTGGCGCACTACATCCAGCAGATGCCGGGCGCGGTAGACCTGGGCGCCGGGTACCAGCGCGGCCTCCTCGGCGCTGCCGGGCGGCAGCACCAATTTGGCTGATACATGCCCGGTTTGCAGCGCCAGGGCCGTAGCCAGTGCACCCCGCACGGGGCGCAACTCGCCCGACAGCGACAGTTCACCCGCAAATTCGAAGCCGGCGAGCTGGTTTGCGTCGATCTGGCCGCTGGCGGCCAGAATGCCCAATGCAATCGGCAAATCCAGCCGACCGGAGTCCTTGGGTAGGTCGGCGGGGGCTAGATTTACGGTGATGCGCTGGTTGTGCGGAAAGGTTAATCCGGCGTTTTGGATAGCACAGCGCACCCGCTCACGGGCTTCCTTCACCTCTACGTCGGCTAATCCCACCAAAGTAAAGCTGGGAAGTCCATTGGCCAGATGCACCTCCACTGTGACTTGGGCGGCTTCCAGCCCCAACAAGGCCCGGCTTTGCACCAAAGATAAGCTCATGAACGTTTCTCCCAAAACGGTGCGCTGCATGGCAGTGCATAACCAATGATTGCACCAATGAAGTGCATACTGTATTTTTATCCAGTTATCTTAACGCAGACCTTGGGATTTGGTGCACAACCTCACAAGAATTAAGGGGATTTTCGCTGGCACGGACCGTGCTTTGACAGAACTATCTCCGGGCTCGTTGGAGATGTGAGCTGCCCGGTCCGGTGTCGGCAACCCCCTGTTTATTTGTTGAGGTGAAACCATGAAACTCGTAACGGCAATTATCAAACCGTTCAAGCTCGATGAGGTGCGTGAAGCCTTGTCCAGCATGGGCGTGCAAGGCATCACGGTGACCGAGGTTAAAGGCTTTGGTCGTCAAAAAGGCCATACCGAACTCTACCGCGGTGCAGAGTATGTGGTCGACTTCCTGCCCAAAGTGAAGATCGAGGCGGCAGTGGACGACGCGCTCGTCGAGCGCGTGATCGAAGCTATCGAAGGCGCAGCCCGCACCGGCAAGATCGGCGACGGCAAGATTTTTGTCTACAACCTCGAGCAGGTTGTTCGCATTCGCACCGGCGAAACCGGTAACGAAGCCCTGTGATTGGAAGCACCATGAAAAAACTACTTATTTCTCTCGCCCTCGGTTGGGGCATGTTGACAGCGGGCTCTTTGTCCGTTGCCCAGACGCCTGCTGCGCCCGCACCTGTGGCCGCAGCTTCTGCGGAAGCCAAGCCCGCCGATGGCGCACCCGCTGCCGCAGCGCCAGTTGCTGCAGCCGTGGCCGCCCCCGACGCCGCTGCACCGGCTGCTGCTGCACCGGCGGCACCTGCGCCTGTCCCTAATAAGGGCGACACCGCCTGGATGATGGTATCCACCTTGTTGGTGATTTTGATGACGGTGCCCGGCTTGGCCCTGTTCTACGGCGGCTTAGTGCGCAGCAAAAATATGCTGTCTGTGCTGATGCAAGTCATGGTCACGTTCTCCTTGATCGTGGTGTTGTGGTTCATCTACGGTTACAGCCTGGCATTCACCGAAGGTAATGCCTTCATCGGTGGTTTTGACCGCCTCTTCATGGCCGGTATTTGGGATAACGTGGCGGGTACCTTTGCCACCGCCGGTACCTTCAGCAAGGGCGTGCCGATGTATGAAATCGTGTTCGCGTTCTTCCAGGCTACGTTTGCTGGTATCACCTGCTGTCTGATCGTGGGTTCGTTCGCGGAACGTATCAAATTCTCCGCCGCGCTGGCCTTCATGGTCTTGTGGTTTACGTTCAGCTACGCACCCATCGCCCACATGGTCTGGTTCTGGATGGGACCTGACGCGTACGCCACCAAGGAAGTGGCCGACGCGATGAACAGTAAGGCCGGTTTGGTATGGCAGTGGGGCGCGCTAGACTTCGCTGGTGGTACGGTGGTTCACATCAACGCCGCTGTGGCGGGTATCGTGGGCGCCTTCATGGTGGGCAAGCGCATTGGATACGGCAAAGAATCCATGGCGCCTCATAGTCTGACACTGACCATGGTGGGCGCTTCGCTGCTGTGGGTGGGCTGGTTTGGTTTCAACGCTGGCTCCGCTCTGGAAGCCAATGGCTTCGCGGCCCTGGCATTCATCAACACCTTTGGCGCAACAGCGGCAGCCGTGTTGACATGGTGTATCGGTGAGTCGCTCATGAAGGGCAAAGCCTCCATGCTCGGCGCGGCCTCCGGTGCGGTGGCTGGTTTGGTGGCAATCACGCCAGCAGCCGGTAATGTCGGCGTGGGCGGTGCCTTGGTAATCGGTTTACTGTCGGGCTTTGCCGGGTTGTGGGGCGTGACAGGCCTGAAGAAATTGTTGGGCGCAGACGACACCTTGGATGTGTTTGGTGTGCACGGTGTGTGCGGTATCTTGGGCGCGCTTTTGACTGGTGTATTTGCATCGCCTGCTTTGGGCGGACCGAGCGCCATGGGCGATTGGGTGACCGCGACCATGATGACCCCAGCGGAATATTCCATTAGCGCCCAGGTGTGGATTCAGGCCAAAGCAGTCGGCTTGACCGTCGTTTGGTCCGGTTTGGTATCTGTCATCGCCTATTTCATTGTTGACAAGACGATTGGTCTGCGCGTCAGCGAAGAGGACGAGCGCGAAGGCCTGGACATCACGTCCCACGGCGAAACAGCCTACAACCGTTAAAGTGAGTGGTCGTCCTTGCGGCGATCCGAATGTGTTTCCTGGGGCCTCACGAGGCCGCCTGGGTTAGTCAGGCCCGGCAGAACTTTGGTTCTGCCGGGTTTTTTTTTGGTCTACGATGCGCCACAATTTCACGGTGTCGAAGCCACTATCTTTTACCTGAATGGAGCCCATGAAACTGCAATACGACACTTTGGTGTGCGAACTCCAACCAGCGCTGGGTGGCTGCATCGCGGGCCTGTGGTGGAATCATCTGCCGGTGTTGCGGTCGACGTGTGCCGACCAATTGCAGTCGGTGCGCCAAGCGGCCAGCTACCCGCTGCTGCCGTATTCCAATCGCATAGCCCAGGCCGTGTTGCATTGGCAAGGGCAGCAGCACCCGCTATTTAAAAACTGGGCGCCAGACCAGCACTCCATTCACGGCGTGGGCTGGGAGCGTCCCTGGAGCGTGCTTGCACAAACCCCGCACAGCGCCCTATTGGGCTACCAGCACACGCCTGATACATCCTGGCCTTTCGCTTTTGACGCCACCCAGGGCTTCACCGTCAGTGCGCAAGGCCTGGCTATGACGATGTCCATTACCAACCGCGCCGACCATGCAGTGCCAGTGGGTCTGGGTTGGCATCCCTTTTTTGTGAAACGGCCCGGGAGCCACATCACCTTCACCGCACAAGCGCGCTGGGAGATGGGGCCTGACCAGCTACCTGTGCAGCGTCTGGCCTCCCCGGGTTTAGATGCAGACGTGGCCGATCTGGTGATCGATCACTGCTTTGATGGCTGGGCGGGCGAAGCCGTGCTGCGCGACGACCAAATCACCGCCCGCCTTACTTCTACGCTGGAGCACTTGGTGGTGTACACGGTGCCAGAGCGCAGCGATATTGCGATCGAGCCGGTGAGCCACGCCAACAATGCTTTCAACCGCGCCGCCCACGGCCTGGACGACGCGCGCAGGCTGGGTGTTATCACTCTCCAGTCCAGCGACACTTTTTCTTGCGCCATGCGCATTACCCTTGCTTCCAGCACTCCGGAGACCCCCGCACCATGACCTGGCAGACTGTCGGCAATGAATTGTTTGAACTTGGTGAATCCCCTTTCTGGCACCCGCAGGAACAGTCCTTGTACTGGGTCGATATTCCAGGCAAAAAAGTGCTGCGTGCCAACGTGTACGTGGGCACCATCGAAACCTGGCCCATGCCGACCGAGCCCGGTTGCATTGCCCCGGCGCAGAGCGGCGGTCTGGTGATTGCGCTGCGGGATGGCATTTTTCGCGCGCGAGAGTGGGGCGGAGCATTGCAAAAACTGGCCACCTTGCCTTATGACACCGCCGCCGTGCGCGCCAACGATGGCAAGTGCGATGCACTGGGGCGCTTTTGGGTCGGCACTATCGACGAGCCCAAAGCCAACAAGGCTGGCGCGCTGTATTCCATCGACTGCCGTAACGGCTCGGCGACGGTGACGCAACAGGCGGGTGATGCGCTCACCGGCAACGGTCTGGGCTGGAGCGTGGATGGGCGCACGCTGTACTGGTCGGACACGCCCAGCCACATCATCCACGCCTGGGACTACGACCTGCAGTCCAACGTGCTTAGCGCGCACCGTAGCTTTGCTAACTTTGTGCGTAAGCCTGCGGACTGGACTTTTGAAGACCGCCGCTACCAAGGTCGCCCCGACGGTGCCGCGGTAGATGTTGAAGGCAACTACTATGCCGCTATGTTCGAAGGCCGGCGCATTTGCAAGTTCTCTTGCGACGGCCAACTGCTGGCCGAAATCGCTACGCCCGCCCAATGCCCCACCATGCCCTGCTTTGGCGGTGAAGACCTGAAGACTATGTATGTGACCACCGCGCGTTACAAGCGTGGGGCCGACGAACTGGCGATGTTTCCTTCCTCTGGGGCGGTGTTCTCCATGCGGGTGGATGTGCCTGGGTTGCCGGTGAATTTCTTCGTCGACTAAATTTTTGAGGCTCTGACCTTCAAAAAATTCAACCTTGGGACACCCGTGTCCACTACAGTGCTCGCATGCAAGTAACAGACGCCGCACTCAAGCAAGTCAGCGACCGCATTGCAGCGGCGCGGGCTGACCGTAAACCTTTACACCTGCGCGGTGGCGGCACCAAAGATTTCTACGGCGCGCCGCCCCACGGAGAGCTGCTAGACACTCGCATCCTGCAAGGCGTGCGCAGTTACGAGCCCAGCGAATTGGTGGTCACAGTGCGCAGTGGCACATCGCTGGCTGAGCTGGAGGCGCTGCTGCTGGAAAAAGGCCAATGTCTGCCGTTTGAGCCCCCGCATTACGCTTGGTCGGTGGCCACTAGTACAGGCACGGGCGCCACAGTCGGCGGTATGGTGGCCAGCGGCTGGAGTGGACCGGCTCGCGCCAACGTAGGCGGCGTGCGTGACTATGTCCTGGGTGTGCAAATGATAAATGGAAACGGCGAGCACCTCACGTTTGGTGGCCAGGTGATGAAGAACGTGGCTGGTTACGACGTATCCCGGTTGATGGTCGGTGCCATGGGCACGTTGGGCTTGATCACTGAGGTCTCCCTCAAGGTATTGCCGCTGGCCCCGGCCGAGGCAACCTTGTGTTTTGAATTGCCGCAGCAAGCGGCGCTGGAGCAAGTGCATGTTTGGGGTGGTCAGCCGCTACCCTTGAACGCGAGCTGCTGGGTACGCGATGCCTCGGGTCCCGTCCCCGCCCGGGAGGTTTTGTACGTTCGCCTGCGCGGTGCCGTCGCGGCGGTGGATGCGGCTTGCCGCAGCATGCTGCAGGACCAGCGCGGCCAGCGCATGGACACCGCCCATGCAGCCGCAGACTGGACGCTGTGCCGCAACCACCAGTTACCCTTCTTCACCCGTCCACCACAGCCCGGCCTCGTGCTGTGGCGTCTGAGCTTGCCACAAACCGCGCCAATGCTGGATCTGCCTTGGGCCACACTGGTGGAATGGCAAGGTGCGCTGCGCTGGGTGTGGGCGCCGGTGGATGCGGGTACGCAATTGCAAACTCTGGCGCAGCAATATGGCGGAAGCGCTATGCTTTTCGTAGCTACTAAGGCATATTCTGCCTGGGCTACCGGACAATTTGATATTAAAAACACAGCGCAGCAGGCCATACACGCCCGCCTGAAGGCCAGCTTCGACCCGCTCGGCATTTTCAACCCGGGTCGCTGGGCATCGCTGGCATAAATACCGTGCAACGCTTTCGCCATCTCACCAGCCAGCACCGGTCCCGCCACTCCGACCGGATGCTGGGTGCTCCGCCCGGGTTAAAGGCGGGGGCGTGGAATGCCCATCAACACCCTTGACTTTATGCAAACCAAGCTCGCTCCCGAATACCAAAACACGCCCGATGGATTGACGGCAGAGGCCATTTTGCGCAAATGCGTACATTGCGGCTTCTGTACTGCCACCTGCCCGACCTACCAATTGCTGGGCGATGAGCTAGACGGCCCGCGTGGGCGCATTTATCTAATGAAGCAGGTGCTAGAAGGGGTTGAGCCTACCCGTAAGACCCAGATGCACCTGGACCGTTGCCTGACGTGTCGCAATTGCGAAACCACCTGCCCCAGCGGGGTGGACTACGGGCATTTGGTCGACATCGGCCGCAAGCTGGTGGACGCCAAAGTGCCTCGGCCGGCAGGTGAGTCTGCCGTGCGCTGGGCGCTGAAAGAAGGCTTGCCATCCCCGCTGTTTGGACCTGCCATGCGGCTGGGGCAACTGGTGCGCCCGCTGTTGCCCGCCGCGCTGAAGGCCAAAGTACCCGCGCGCCAAGATGCGGGTGCGTGGCCCACCGCTAGCCACGCGCGCAAGGTACTGATGCTGCAGGGCTGTGTGCAGCCTGCCATGGCCCCCAATATCAACCGCGCAACTGCGCGTGTGCTGGATGCCGTCGGTATTCAAACCCTTGTGGCGTCCAAGGCGGGCTGCTGCGGTGCGGTCAAGTTTCACCTGAACGACCAGGACAGTGCCAAGGCAGAAATGCGTGCCAATATCGATGCCTGGTGGCCGCTGGTGGAAATTGGCGTCGAGGCGATTGTGATGAACGCTTCGGGCTGCGGCTCGACCGTGAAGGACTATGGCCACATCCTGCGCGACGATGCGGTGTATGCCGAAAAAGCCCGCCGCATCAGTGCCCTGACGCGCGACCTGAGTGAACTGCTGCCGGTGATTTCAAAGGCGCTGCGGGCCGACCACCCGACGCTACATGCACGCATTGCTGCGCAGTCACCCAAGCTGGCGTTTCACCCACCGTGCACTTTGCAGCACGGTCAAAAACTCAAAGGCGGCGTGGAGCAATACCTGGGCGAGCTGGGTTTTGATATTTCGGTTGCGGCCACCGAGGCCCATCTGTGTTGCGGCTCCGCAGGTACTTACAGTGTGTTGCAACCCGCGCTGGCCTACCAATTGCGCGACCGCAAGCTGGGCCATCTGGCTGCAGTCAAAAGCGATGTGATTGTGTCTGCCAATATTGGTTGTATCACCCACCTGCAAAGCGGCACCAGTACCCCAGTGCAGCACTGGGTCGAGGTGCTTGACGCCGCCATCGCTGGGGCTTAGGCCAACGCCAATTCCCGGCCACCCAACTTGAACTGAGACACTACCTGCACCAACTCCTGGGCGCGTCCTTTGAGGCTGCTGGCGGCAGCGGCCATTTCCTCGACCAGTGCAGCGTTCTGTTGCGTTGCGTGGTCCATCTGAGTAACCGCTGCGCCGACCTGTGCCACTCCGGTAGATTGCTCGCTGCTGGCGGCGCTGATCTCCGCCATGATGTTGGTGACATGCTGAATAGACTGCACCACCTCAGTCATCGTGGCGCCTGCTTTGTCAACCAAGAGCGTACCTTGCTCCACCCGTTCGACACTGGCGCCAATGAGCTGCTTAATTTCTTTGGCCGCCTCTGCACTGCGGCCCGCCAAGGAGCGCACCTCAGACGCCACCACCGCAAACCCGCGGCCTTGATCACCCGCTCTGGCGGCTTCCACTGCGGCATTCAAGGCCAGAATATTGGTCTGAAAGGCAATGCCGTCAATCACACCAATAATGTCCGAGATCTTGCGCGAAGCATCGTTGATTCCCTTCATGGTCTCTACGACTTGACCCACCACTTCGCCACCGCGGATGGCGATGCTGGAGGCGCTTTGGGCCAGTGCGTTGGCCTGTTGGGCGCTACCCGCGTTTTGCGTCACCGTGGAGCCCAGTTGCTCCATACTGGCTGCCGTTTGCTGCAAAGCACTGGCCTGGTTCTCTGTGCGAGATGACAGGTCATGGTTGCCCTGCGCGATCTCAGAGCTGGCTGTTGCCACGCCTTCGGACCCCTGGCGGACGCTGGACACCACCTGCACCAATCCAGTTTGCATGTTGCGCATGGCATCAAACAAACGTCCAATCTCACCATGGCCAGAACTTTGGATGTGGGTCGTCAGGTCACCCGCAGCCACCGCTTCGGCAATATCGACCGCTTCGTTGATAGGCTCTGTGATGGACTTCGTAATCATTGCGCCGACAACGATGGCTGCCAGTACAACCATCAAGCAGCCACCGATCAACATATTGCGTTGGTTGGCGTACTCCTCGGCGGCTGAGCTGACGGTCACGGCGACCCGCGTGGTGGTGAAATCGTTATAGGCCGTCGAGGCCTTCACCAACTGCTCCAATAGTGGGCGGCATTCAGTGTTCATTTTGGTGATTGCCGCTTCAGTCTGCTTTTGTAACGCCATGTCCACAATCGACAGCGCCACCGGTGCGTAGGCGCTCTCGATGCGCTCTAAATCCGCAATCATTTGTAGGACTTGTTCGGGGGTGCCTGGCCGGGTAGCCAGTCGCTTTAGCTCTGCCATGTGTTTTCCCACATCGGCATGGGCGGCCAGCACGACGGCCTTCTCAGTGGCTACATCCTCGGGCTTGGTCACCAGCACCAGATTGCGGGCGGCTATCGCCCGCAGGTCCACTGCCTCTCGCACCAAGTGGGCCGTGTTGGCCCTTGCACTGATGCCTTGGACGTAATTTTCGAAACGATCGTTTGCGGCACTGAGTGTGCGTATGGCCAGCAGCGAAATCAGCACGACGACTAGCGATAAACCAGAGAAGGCGAGGGTCAGTTTTGTACGGATGCTGAAGTTGCGCATGTTGTTTCCTGAAGTTGCGTTGTAAGGACATGACACAAGTTATTAAGTCCTTAATTCGGGAACCGCGCAAGCCCCTGCGACCCACCCCTGCTGCGCCGCGTCTAGATTTCCGCGTCGCCCGGTTCTGAATCGAAGTTGCCCGCAGGCATTTGGCTGCGCTTGAACAGTAGCCATACCAGGCATCCCAGCCCACCCAGGGTTAGCGCTGTAGGCCCAAACCACAGCAGCCAGGTGCTGGGCCGAAGAGCCGGTCGGTACAGCACAAAATCGCCGTAGCGCGCTGTCAGGTAGTCGTTGATGTCTGCTTCACTTTTACCGCGTTGTAGCATGTCGCGCACTTGGCTGCGAAGGTCTATTGCGAGATCAGCCTGCGAGTCGGCAACAGTCTGGTTTTGGCACACCAGACACCGCAGGTCGCTGGCAATGCGCATCACGTGGGCCTCCAGCGCAAGGTCGTTTGAGGCAGGCGCCGCAGGGCTGGCGTGCGCGGCGGCATAGCACGCCATAAGCAGCACGGTAGCCATCCACTGTTGCAGGCGCCGATTAGCCATGCAGCTGCCGCAAAAGCGGTTCGATTTGTGTCTTCAGTATTTCAGGTGTCAGCGGCCCAGCGAATTTGAAACGCACCACGCCATGGCCGTCCACAATGAAAGTTTCTGGCACGCCATAGACTCCGAAATCCCTGCCGACGCTGCCAGTGGGGTCGTACAACGTAGCTTGAAATGGGTTGCCAAAATGCGCCAGCCAGCGCAGACCGGCCTGTCGTTCGTCTTTGTAGTTCAAACCGTACATCGGGATCGATTGTTGGCGAGCAAACTCCATCCACACCGGGTGCTCTTGGCGGCAGGCCCTACACCACGAAGCCCATACGTTGAGTATCCAGACCTGCCCCTGTAGGTCCGTATTGCGCAGCAGGGGGATGGTCTGGTCCAGCGGGCTCAGCGCAAAGGCAGGGACGGGTTTCCCAATCAGTGGCGACGGTACCTCCTGAGGGTCCAGCGTGAGCCCTGCACCCAGAAAACAGGCTAACCCCAGAAACACCACCAGCGGAATAAAGAAGAACCAGCGCTTCATGTTGCCGTGTCCACCTTGGGACGGTAGCGCCGGTCAGTGACTGCAAGCACTCCTCCGAGCGCCATCAATACGCAGCCACCCCAAATCCAGTTGACAAAGGGTTTGACATAGATCCGGACGATCCAGGCTCCCGCACTCAGGGGCTCGCCCAAGGCAACATACAAATCGCGTGTAATGCCGGCCTCAATGGCGGCCTCAGTCATCGGATTTTGTTGCACACGGTAGATGCGTTTTTCGGGGTGCAATTCGGTCAGTGCCTCGCCCGCTTGGCGCACCGCGATACGGCCTTGCACCGCCAAGTAGTTGGGGCCTTGTAGGTCCCGCGTACCCAAGAACGTGAAAGTGTAGCCACGCACGTTGGTGCTGTCGCCCACCTGCATGTGTACATCGCCCTCCACCTGGTAGGTCTTGACCATCACCACACCAAAACAGAAAGCCCCCACGCCTAAGTGAGCGACCATCATGCCCAGCAATGCGCGCGGGATCAAGCGCAGGCGGCCGGGTGCATCGGCCCAGCGGTTGCCCGTAGGGTGGACGCGCTCCAGCAGATCTGTGGCAACCGATGCAGCAATCCAGAACGCCATCACCAGGCCCAGGCTGGACACCAGCCGCACCTCTCCCGCCAGCCAGCCCGTCAGCAGCGCCGCCGCGATGCAGATGCCTGCGGCCCAGCGCAAGCGCAGTGCAATGTCTGGCAACTGCGCCTGCCGCCAGCGCGTAAGCGGACCTACCCCCATCAGAAAAACGGCAGGCGCCATTAACGGCATGAACACGGTGTCAAAGTAGGGCGGTCCGACTGAAATTTTGCCCCCACCCAAAGCGTCCAACAGTAGCGGGTACAAGGTGCCCAACAGTACCGCGGCGGCGGCGCCCAGCAGCAGCACGTTGTTGGCCAGCAGCGTGGTTTCTTTGGATAGCAATGCGAACCTTGCACCCAGGCCCACGCTCGGTGCCCGCCAGGCATAAAGCGCCAACGACGACCCCACCACCACCGTCAGGAACAACAGAATGAACAGGCCCCGCTGCGGGTCGCTGGCAAAGGCGTGCACCGATGACAACACGCCCGATCGGACCAGAAAAGTGCCCAGCAAGGAAAACGAGAACGCCAAAATCGCCAGCAGCACGGTCCACGATTTGAAGCTGTTGCGCTTCTCGGTCACGGCCAAGGAATGCAACAGCGCGGTGCCGACAAGCCACGGCATTAACGAAGCGTTTTCCACCGGATCCCAAAACCACCAGCCGCCCCAGCCCAGTTCGTAGTAAGCCCAACTGCTGCCCATGGCAATACCGAGCGTCAGAAACACCCAGGCCAGCGTCGTCCAGGGCCGGGTCCAGCGGGCCCAGGTGGCGTCCAGCTTGCCGCTGACCAGTGCAGCTATCGCAAAAGCAAATGCCACCGCGAAACCCACGTAGCCCATGTACAGCATGGGCGGGTGCATCACCATTCCCGCGTCTTGCAGCATGGGGTTGAGATCCAGGCCATCCAGCGGCACGGGAGATAAACGCTCAAAGGGATTGGACGTGAGCAGCAGAAAAAGTAAAAAGCCCACGGCGATCCACCCCATCACCGCCAACACCAGTGTCAAAAAGTGCGCAGATACGTGGCGACTGAAGCGCGCCACGGCCAGCATCCAGACGCACAGCATTTGCACCCACAGCAGCAATGAACCCTCATGGCCACCCCATACCGCCGCCATACGGTAGGCCAGCGGCAGTGCCGAGTTCGAGTGGGTCGCGACATACAGCACAGAAAAGTCGTGGCGAATGAACGATGCCATCAGGCACGCAAATGCCACCGTCACCAGCCCCAACACGGTGTACGCCAGTGGACGGCTTATGTCGCATGTTCCAAGCGCGCGCGACCATACGGCCCTCACGGGCAGCAGGCCCAAGACGATCGCTACGCCCAAGGCTATCCACAACGCAAGGTGCCCGGCTTCAGGTAGCCAGTTCATAGGCCGCCCACGCGCGCAGCTGCTGCGCTAGGGTTGTGTTGTGCCGCGCTCTGCAAGGCCGCAGCCGCCTCGGGCGGCATGTAGTTTTCATCGTGCTTGGCCAACACGTCTTTGGCGATGAAAATACCGTCGTGCAGCTGACCTTGGGCCACGACCCCTTTGCCCTCCTTGAACAGATCGGGCAAGATGCCTTCGAATTGCACGGGTATGGTTTTCGCAGTATCCGTCACGGCAAAGGCCACCCGAACGCCGTCACGCTTCACACTGCCTGCCACGACCAATCCGCCCAGGCGGAATGTGCGCCGGGCGGGCGCTTGGTCCAAAGCCACTTGGCTGGGCGAATAAAAAAACACCAGATTGCTCTGAAACGCGCTTAGCACCAGCGCCACGGCACCAGCTACTAGGGTGATCAAAACCGCCGCGATAGTGATGCGTTGGTGGCGGGGCTTCATATCAGCAGTTCGCCGCGTTGTGCGTAGTGGCTTGTGCCAATGCGGCCTGTAGGGCCGCTTGGCGGCGCCGGTGGGCCATCAGCGGCTCAGCGATCATGCAAACTAGCGCCACACCGTAGGCGCCCCACACATAAACGCCATGCCCGCCCAGTGCGATGAATTCGGCCCAACTGACCCAGTTCATGGGCAGCTACCCAGGCATTGCACCCACGCGCTGTCGCGCTCACGTTCCAGAATATGGGCGCGGGTTCGGACAAACACTACCGCAAACGCATAAGCCCAAAAGGCGATCCCCATCAACAGCAGGGCAGTGAGCATGGTGTCGGCCATTTTGGGTGCTTCCGTCATGCTGATGGTGGCGCCCTGGTGCAGGGTGTTCCACCAGCGGACCGACAAATACACGATCGGCACGTTGATAACACCCACTAGCGCGAGTAGCGCACCCGCTTCGTCCCCGCGCCGCATATCCTCCACGGCGCTCACCAGCGCCATGTAGCCTAGATACAAAAACAGCAAGATCAGTTCGGAGGTAAGGCGCGCGTCCCACACCCACCAGGCGCCCCAGGTGGGCTTGCCCCACAGCGCACCGGTCCACAGCGCCAGAAAGGTGAATAGGGCGCCGGTGGGTGCGATGGCGCGCGCCACCATGGATGCCAATCGGGCATTGAAGGCCCATCCCACCACGGCCCATGCGGCCATCACCAGGTACAAGATTAGCGACATCCAGGCTGCTGGCACGTGGATGAAGATGATGCGGTAGGCGTTGCCCTGCGTGGCATCGGTAGGTGCTACAAAGAAGCCGATAAACAGGCCCGCCAACGCCAGCACGCTGGCCACGGCGTAGCACCACGGCGCTACGGCACCTGCTAGACGGTAGAAGCGCGAGGGAGCGGCGAATGTAAAAAGTGTGAGTGCGTTCATACGGAAATACGCAGCGCGGCTGCAGTGGCAAATGGCACGCCAGCTAGCGTCAGCAATAACAATGCAGCCAGCAAATAGATATGCCCGGCGGGTGAGACACCGGTATCCAGCGCAGACACGGCCCCCGCAGCAAAAATCAACACGGGGATGCAAAGGGGCAAGACCACGATAAAAACAAGAGCTGCGCCATTGCGCAGCCCCAAGGTCAAGGCTGCGCCTAGGCTGCCTAGCAGGCTCAGCACAGGCGTACCCAGCAAAAGGCTAAAGGCCAGCAACCCTAAAGCTTGTGTTTGCAGGTCAAATAGCAAACCCAGTAGCGGCGTAACCACAACCAGCGGAAGCCCTGTTACCAACCAGTGGGCTAACGCTTTGGCACCCACCAGAGCCACCAGCGAGTGACTAGACAGCAGCATTTGTTCGAGTGAGCCATCGGCGTAATCGCTGGCGTAGTGCGAGCCTAAAGACAGCAGGGCCGCCAGTAGCGCACACACCCACAGAATGCCCGGCGCGATCTGGCGCAAGGTCGACGCTTCTGGCCCAACCCCAAGCGGAAACAGCGTAGCGGCAATCAAAAAAAAGGCTAGCGGTAGCAACGCCTGCAGAGGCCTGCGGCGGGCCAATTGCACATCGCGCGCAAGCACGACTGCAAACCCGCCCCAGCTCATGGCTGCCAGGCCTTTTGAAGATCCAACGCGCGCACTTCGGCGGAGTCGAGATCCACCGTCGTGTGGCTGGTCAGCAGCGCGCTGCCGCCGCGCCCGAGGTGGGCGCGCAGCAAGGCATTGACAATAGCGATGCCCTGAGTGTCGAGCGCGTCAAAAGGTTCATCCAGCACCCACAAGCCCCCTTGGGCCTCCAGCGCTAACCGCGCCAAAGCCACGCGTTTGCGTTGCCCCTGCGACAGCAAGCGCAGGCTGGTGTTGCGTTGGGGGTGAACCTGAAAGTGTTCAAGCGCGCTGGCGATCGCATCGCGGCTACCCGGTCGGCCGTGCAATCGCTGCAAGAAACCCAGCGCTTCTGCGGCTGTCAAATCGTCTTGGAGGCCGTAGCTGTGCCCAATGTAAACCATCGCGTTGGCAAAGGCGGTGTGGCCCAGTACCGGCGTACCTTTGTACACAAATGAGCCCGTGTCGGGCCGGGCTAAGCCAGTGGCCAAACGCAACAGGCTGGTTTTGCCGCAGCCATTGGCACCGCGCAGCCACAGCGCCTGCCGGGGGTGCACAGCCAAGTTAAAACCTTTGAACAGCCAAGCTCCGCCGCGCCGCAGTCCCAAGTCCCGCCCCAGCAGGCTGCTGTGTGTGTCTGAAGTCAAAGCCGCCAATCCCCCGCAATGGAACCCGACGGGTGCCGGGAACCTACGATTCTGGGATGGGAAAGTGGGGCCTCAGCCCTGAAAAGGTAAGCCTTTGTAAGGGCTATGAGAGGTTGTTGGGGCCTTACGGCCCGGGCTTAGGCCGCTAGCGCGCGCTCAATATCGCTGGCCATGCTCTTGGGCGTGTCGGTCGGAGCATAGCGTTTGATGACATCGCCGTTTTTACCCACCAGGAACTTGGTGAAGTTCCATTTGATAGCCTGTGTGCCCAGGATACCCGGGGCTTCTTTGGTCAACCATTTATACAGTGGATGCGCACCGCCACCATTGACTTCGATCTTTTCCATCATTGGAAAACTCACGCCGTAGTTCAGTTGGCAGAACTCGGCAATCTCCGGGTTTTGGCCCGAATCCTGCGCCCCAAACTGGTTGCAGGGAAAACCCAAAACCACCAGGCCTTTGTCGCCATACGTCTTATGCAGTTCTTCCAGCCCCGCAAATTGGGGCGTGAAGCCGCAGGCACTGGCGGTGTTCACAATCAGCATGGCCTTGCCTTCAAACTGTTTCAAAGCAACCGGCGTGCCGGTGATTTGCAGCGCTTCAAAGTCGTAGATGGTTGTCATGGTGTGGGCTTTTAAAAGTGAAGGAGGAACGTTACCACGGCGGCCGTTTTTCTGCCCACAGGGCTAGCCATGCAAATTGTCGTTACGCGCTATGTCTAGTAAGTGTTCAACTTCCGCACCATGGTCGCGGCAGTTGCGCTCGTGCCAGCGTTTAATCAGCCACATGAAGCCGGCGACCACCACGCCAAACAAGGTAATAGCGCCAAAGGCCGAAAGACCGACGCCCGCGGAGAGGCTGTACATCGCGCCCAAGACCAAGATGCACAGTTGTTCATTGAAATTTTGAACCGCAATGGAGCGGCCAGCGCCCATCAGGTTGTGGCCGCGGTGCTGCAGCAGAGCATTCATGGGCACCACCAAAAAGCCCCCCAGCGCGCCCAAAAACACCAAAAAGGGCGCTGCGACCCACACATTGGTAATGAAATTGAGCACCAGCACCAGCAAGCCCATGGCAATGCCCAGAGGAATCACGCGGGTGGCCTGATCCAGTTTCATGCGCATGGAGGCC
This sequence comes from Burkholderiales bacterium, assembly GCA_025363275.1. Lineage (GTDB taxonomy): Bacteria > Pseudomonadota > Gammaproteobacteria > Burkholderiales > Burkholderiaceae_C > Allorhodoferax. Next base: position 46,311 of record JANYEE010000068.1, read on the forward strand.
ACTACAGCGCCCACGGCAGTGCCGACCGCTACCACGCCTACCAAGGCCGAAGCCTTGGCTACGTCATACCCCAATGCCACGGCAGCCCAGCCCAGCACGATGTATTTCAGATTGCCCAGCACACCCCAAAACAGCGTGGTGGTGGCCAACGAGATCTGTCCCAATCGGTCACGCCACAGTCGCATATTGCAGCGCCAGAAATCGGGCACCAACACCAGCAGGCGCTTGGGCATGGGCCGCATCGGCACGCCAGTGTCGGGGATACGGGTGTTGAACCACGCAGCCACTAGGTAGACAAAAATCAACACGCTGATCGCCGCTTCCGCGGGTGTGTCAATAGACGTATCGATCAATGGGAAATCTAAAGACAACAGGACGTGCGACACATTGGGCCCGATCAATTGGCCACCTAACAGTACGCCCAAGATGATGGAGGCAATCGTCAGGCCTTCAATCCAACCGTTGGCTTTGACCAACTGGGATGCCGGCAACAATTCGGTCAGGATGCCGTATTTGGCGGGTGAGTAGGCGGCGGCGCCCAGGCCGACGATGGCATACGACATCAGCGGGTGCGTGCCAAACAGCATCATCAGGCAGCCCAGAATCTTGATGCTGTTGCTGATCAGCATGACCCGCCCTTTGGGAATAGCGTCGGCAAACGCCCCGACATACGGTGCCAAGATCACATAAAACAATGCAAACATAGGCACCAGCGCTGCCTCTTGCCATTTGGGGGCATGACTGGCACTGAGCAACTGCAGGGCACCGACAAAGAGAGCTTGATCGGCCAGCGAGCTAAAAAACTGCGCTGCCATGATGGTAAAAAAACCGCGTTTCATGCGTGAACTGGGGCGCGCATCAGGTTTGCTTATGCGCGAGTTGGATTGTTGTGTCCCTTGTGTATTGGGGTTATAGCACGCCCGGCAATGTCAGAATCTGGCCATGCCACGCCCCATCCTCGCCACCATTCACCTGCCCGCCTTCCAAAACAACCTTAGTGTGGCGCGCCGCGCCGCGCCGGATGCCAAAGTCTGGGCGGTGGTCAAGGCCAATGCCTATGGCCACGGGATTGAGCGGGTGTTTGATGGCTTACGCGGAGCCGACGGCTTTGCACTGCTGGATTTGCAAGAAGCCCAGCGCGTGCGTGCCTTGGGTTGGCGGGGCCCAATTTTGTTGCTAGAGGGCGCTTTTGAGTTGCGTGACTTGGAGCTGTGCTCCCGCTTGGACCTGTGGCACACCGTGCACTGCGAGGCGCAGATCGACATGCTGGCCGCACACAAGACCAATGTGCCGCAGCGCGTGTTTCTGAAAATGAATTCCGGTATGAACCGCCTGGGCTTCACGCCCGAGCGCTACCGCTCGGCCTGGACGCGGCTCAATGCGCTACCCCAAGTGGACGAAATTTCCTTGATGACCCACTTCAGCGATGCGGATGGCCCCCGGGGCGTTGCTGCACAAATGGCAGCTTTTGCCAATGCAACGCGCGATTTGCCAGGCGAGCGCAGCCTGAGCAACAGCGCGGCCACGCTGCGCCATACGGATGCGGTGACAGCGTCGGATTGGATACGCCCTGGCATTGCTATGTACGGCAGCGCGCCAGATTTTCCGCAGCACACGGCGGCGCACTGGGGCTTGCAGCCCACCATGACGCTCGCAGCCAAAATCATTGCCACGCAACAACTGGTGGTAGGCGACAGCGTGGGCTATGGCTCCAACTTTGTAGCCGACGCCCCCATGCGTATTGGCATCGTGGCCTGTGGCTATGCCGATGGCTACCCCCGCATTTGCCCCACTGGCACACCGGTGCTAGTAGAAGGCGTGCGCAGCCGCACGCTAGGCCGCGTCAGCATGGACATGCTGGCGGTGGACCTGGGGCCGGTGCCCGAGGCGGGCGAGGGCAGTTGGGCCACGCTATGGGGACAGGCGACCAATGGCGCCGTGTTGTCGATTGATGAAGTCGCCCAATGCGCCCAGACCGTGGG
>JANYEE010000090.1 GCA_025363275.1 Burkholderiales bacterium
AAGAATGCGGCGCCAAAGCGGCGTACCGCCTGCCCGACGATGGCGACACCAAACCGCGCGCAATCTGCACCGTGTGCAACACCGTGCACTACGAAAACCCGCTGAATGTGGTGGGCACGATTCCGCACTGGGGCGATCAGGTGCTGCTGTGCAAACGCAATATCGAGCCCCGCCTTGGCAAGTGGACGCTGCCCGCAGGATTTATGGAACTGAACGAGACCACGGCCGAGGGCGCTGCGCGCGAGACTGATGAGGAAGCCGGTGCCCAGTTTGAGATGCAGGGCCTGTTCAGCCTGCTGAATGTGGCGCGTGTGGGCCAGGTGCATTTGTTTTACCGCGCGCGGCTGACCAGTGACCAGTTCAACCCCGGCACCGAGACCATGGAGGCCAAGCTGTTCACCGAAGCCGAGATCCCCTGGGACGAGATTGCCTTTCGCACCGTCAAAGAAACGCTGGAGCGCTACTTTGCCGACCGGCGCGCGGGGGCCTACGGCATCCATGTGATCGATATCACTTAGGTCGTTGGCATGTTGCCCTGCTATGTGATGCTGGACCTGGAGACGACCGGGGGTAATGCGGTGCATGACCGCATTACCGAGATTGCCGCGGTGCGGGTGGAGGATGGTGTGGAGGTGGAGCGCTGGAGCACGCTCGTAAACCCCGGCATGCGCATCTCACCTTTTATCCAAAACCTGACCGGTATTACCGACGCGATGGTGGAAGAAGCACCCAGCTTTGAATCAGTGGCACCCAAGCTACTGGAGCTGCTGGACGGCGCCGTGTTTGTGGCCCACAACGTGCGCTTTGACCACGGCTTTGTCGTCAACGAATTGCAGCGGCTGGACAAGCGCCTGAAGGCCAAAACCCTGTGCACCGTGCGCTTGTCGCGCAAGCTGTACCCGCAGCACAAAAGCCACGGGCTGGACGCCATCATGCAGCGCCACGGCCTGCACACGATGGCCCGCCACCGCGCCATGGGCGATGTGGACATGGTGCTGGCCTGGCTGAAGATTGCCCAAACCGAGCTGGGCGCAGATGCCGTGCGCCGCGAGGCCGAGGCCCTGCTGCAAGGCAGCGCCAGCGTGCCGCCACTGCTGGAAACCAACATTTATGACATCCCGGAAACGCCGGGCGTGTACCTGTTTTTTGGTGAAGGGCCGCTGCCGCTGTACATCGGCAAAAGCGTGAACCTGCGTGCGCGGGTGCTGTCGCACTTCCAGGCCGCCGCCAAGGTGGCGCGTGAAATGCGCATCCTGCTGGAAGTGCGCCGCGTGGAGTGGCGCGAGACGGCGGGCGAGCTGGGCGCACTGCTGCTGGAAAGCCGCCTGGTCAAAGAGATGCAGCCCATTTACAACCGCCAACTGCGCCAGGCACAGCTTTTGATGGCGTGGAAGCTGCTGCCGGAGCCCGCACACCCGTTGCTGAAGCTGGTGCGCATTGATGAAGTCGATATGACGGACGTGAGCCAGCTTTACGGCGTGTACCGCTCTAAAAGCCAGGCACTGCGGGCATTGCGGGAGATTGCAGACGCCCAGGGCCTGTGTTTGCACGCGCTGGGCCTGGAGAGCGGCAAAGGCGCCTGCTTTGCCAGCCAGATTGGCAAATGCCGTGGCCTGTGCGCCGGGCGCGAATTGCCCGCCCTGCACCGTGTGCGCTTGCAAATGGCGCTGGCTGCCCAGCGCTTGCAGGCCTGGCCGCACCCTGGGCGCGTGGGCCTGCGGGAGCACCATACCAACACCGGCCGCACAGACATCCATGTGTTTGACCACTGGTGCCATGTTGCTACGGTGCACAATGATGATGACTTGGCGGATGCCAACCAAACTCGCCAGGCCCTGGCTTTTGATCTGGATACCTACCGCCTGCTGGTCAAACGCCTGGGTAAGCCGCTGGGCGCTGACAAATCGCTGTTTCACCTACCCGGCCACCGCGGCCCCAATCTGATGGAGGCTTCATGCTATGACTGACTCCCTGCCCGTACCCCGGCCCCAAAAAAAGACAAAGTCGGCGCGCGCCGCGGATGCTGCTGCAGCCAACGAATCCACCAAAGCCCAAATGGCCAACGCCATTTTTGACCTGGTGCTGCACGTGCCCGCCAGCACCGAGAGCACGCTGCAAAACCCCGTAGCCCGCGCCCACCAGGTCAGCCGCGCTGCCGCCCGCAAAGCGAGCTTGGTCTCAGGCTCCATGGCGCTGCCGCCCGGTTTCTTGGGCTGGCTCACGGTGCTGCCCGAGCTGTATGGCGTGTGGAAGCTGCAGGCGCAGATGGTCTCAGACATCGCCACCATCTACGGCAAACAAAGCACACTGGGGCGCGAACAAATGCTGTACTGCCTGTTCAAGCATGTGTCGGCCCAACTCTTCCGCGACGTGGTGGTGCGCGTGGGCGAACGGGTGGTGGTGCGCGAGGCTTCGCTCAAGGTGCTGCAAGCCATTGCCCAGCAGGTGGGTGTGAAGGTGTCGCAGGCGGTGCTGGGCAAAAGCATGTCGCGCTTTGTGCCGCTGATCGGCGCGGTGGGTGTGGGTGCCTATGCGTACTTTGATACGCTCCAGGTGGCCAAAAATGCGGTCGAGCTGTTTGAACGCGAAATGATCATTGAGGCCGAGCCGTCATCCCAATAGCCTCCCAAGCCGATTTGGGGCGTATTTTTGATAAAAACAGGCTGGGGCCCAGGTGTTTACTGCCTGAGCCGCTATCAATATAAGAGCAATTAGATTCTGTATGGCCAAATTATTTTTCCGTTACTCGGCGATGAATGCCGGTAAATCCACCTCGCTGCTGCAAATTGCCTACAACTACGAAGAGCAAGGCCAGAAGGTGCTGCTGTTCACCGCCCGCATCGACGACCGCAGCGGTCTGGGGGTGATTGCCTCTCGCCTGGGGCTGCAGCGCCAGGCCGCAACTTTTGATACGGATACCGACTTTTGGGCCTTGCTCTCGGGCCCGCAGCGCGGCTCGGGCGCGCAGCCCATTGCCTGCGTCTTGATTGACGAGTCTCAGTTTTTGACCCCTGCCCAGGTGCGCCAACTGCACCGCCTGGCCAACACCGTGGGCCTGCCGGTCATCTGCTTTGGCCTGCGCTCCGACTTTATGGGCCAGCCCTTCCCCGGCTCGGCCCACCTGCTCACGCTGGCCGACGACATTGAAGAAATCAAAACCATCTGCGCCTGCGGCCGCAAAGCCACGATGAACATCCGTACCAGCGACAGCGGCGAGCGTGTGCGCGAAGGCGAGCAGGTGGAGATTGGTGGCAACAAGCGCTACCAGCAGGTGTGTGCTCGGTGTTTTTATAGCGGGGCTAGCTAGCCGGGCTTGCCCACTAAATCCCGAATCTGCTGCAATGCGGCCGGGTCGT
>JANYEE010000091.1 GCA_025363275.1 Burkholderiales bacterium
GGAAGTGCGCCACGCTGATGGTGCCGCCCAGGGTGCAAACGCGGGCAAATTCGATGTGATCATGCTGAGCGGCTCCGTCACCATGGTGCCGGATGCACTGCTGGCTCTGCTGAATGTGGGCGGCCGCCTGTGCGGCATCGTCGGCGATGAGCCGGTGATGCGCGCCACGATCGTGACCCGCTCTAGCCCGACGCAGCTCAATAGCGTGCAAAGCTGGGATACCCAGGCACCACGTTTGCAAAACTTCCCAGAGCCTTCGCGCTTTCAGTTCTAAGCCCCCGCTGCCAGACCATGATTGACCAAATTCGCCCGGGCCAACTGGCCCAATGGCTGCAGAGCATGCGCGCGCACGGCGAACCTATGGTGCTGGATGTGCGTGAGCCGCATGAGCTGCAAGTGGCCAGCGTCAGCGCTGATGGTTTCACGCTGCTGACCATTCCGATGGGCACGATTCCAACGCGCATGAATGAACTCGACCCCGATCAGCCCATTGCCTGCCTGTGCCACCACGGCGCACGCAGCATGAACGTAGCTGCTTTTCTGCAAAGCCACGGCTTTGCGCATGTGGCCAATATTGCCGGTGGCATCCATGCCTGGTCGGCTGAGCTGGACCCTTCGATTCCTGTTTATTGATCATCGCTATTTCGTCATTGCCTTCTTTTTATAGACCCCAAGAGCTCACCATGAAAAACTCCAAAGCCCTTCATCGCTTTACCTTGATCCCCATGTTGGCCGCTTTGGCTGCTGTGATCGCGCCATCGGTGCAGGCGCAAAGCCTGGTGGACCTGTACACCGCCGCCCGCAGCTTTGATGCGACCTTCCAGTCCGCCAAGTCCAATGCCGATGCCACGGCCTTTCGGGCCGAGCAGGCCAAGGCGGGCATCCTGCCATCCGCGTCGTTATCAGGCAACGCGAACCGCACCAACACCGAAGCGGTATCCAAAGTAGCGCAAGCCTACGGCTCACAAACCGTGACGCTGGGTGCATCGCAGCCTCTGTATCGCCCAGGTAACTGGGCCACCTACGAGCAGGGCAAGAAGCAAGTGGAGTTGGCACAGGCGCAACTCAACGCTGCCGAGCAGGATTTGATCGTGCGCGTGACCCAGGCTTACTTTGATGTGCTGGCTGCGACGGACACTTTGGCCTATTTGAAGAGCCTAAAGACCGCAACCTCCGAGCAATTGGCGTCGGCCAAGCGCAACTTTGAAGTGGGTACCTCCACCATCACCGATTCGCGCGAAGCCCAGGCCCGTTACGACCTGGTGATTGCCCAAGAGCTGGCGGCCGATAACGATTTGCGCGTGAAGTCGCTGGCACTAGACACCCTGGTGGGCCGCTCTGACACCACACCGCGGCCGCTGGCCTTGCCCGCGATGCTACCGACCCTGCCAATGACCGATATGGAGCAATGGGTGGTACAGGCCCAGGACAACCACCCCACCATCCAGCAAGCCAAAATCGCGCTAGACGTGGCCCGCCTGGAGACCCAAAAGGCCCGCGCTGGACACAAGCCCACAGTCGATTTGGTGGGCAGCTACTCCATGGTCAATAACAACGGGACTTTTGGTGCAGGCTCGGCCGACAGCCGTGTCAACAATGCCGCCATTGGCGTGAACTTCAACCTGCCGCTGTTTGCCGGCTTCTCAATTCAAAACCGGGTGCGCGAAACCGTATCGCTGGAAGAAAAAGCCAAGTCGGATTTGGACATTGCCCAGCGCGGCGTAGCCCAGGGCACCCGTAGCGCATTCCTGGGTGTGATCTCGGGCGCGGCCCAGGTCAAAGCCTTTGAAGCCGCTGAGGCCTCGACCCAAAGCGCACTGGACGCCAACAAGCTGGGCTACCAAGTGGGCGTGCGCATCAACATTGATGTGCTGAATTCACAGAGTCAGTTGTTTGACACCAAGGCCAAGCTGGCCAAGGCACGTTACGACGTGCTGGTGGGAGGCTTACGTTTGCGCCAGGCCAGCGGCACGCTGAAGGTCGATGATCTGCAAACGATCAACGGTTTGCTAAGGCCCTAAACATGTTGTAGCAGCGCTTGCACCGCTTCAGCGGTGCGCCGCGCAGCCCCCTGGTGGGCACCTGCCAAGGCAAGGGCAGATGCCGCGGCGGCTTGCTGTTCAGCCGGGTTTTGCAGCAGTTGCAGCGCCTTGTCCACCGCGGCGACCATATCTGCCACCTGCCACGCTGCACCGGCTTCTACCGCCAACTCAGCAGCCTGCGCAAAATTGAAGGTGTGCGGCCCCATGACCACTGGGCAGCCGCAGGCCGCAGCCTCAATCAGGTTTTGGCCACCTAGCGGCGCAAAACTGCCGCCGAGCAAAGCCACGTCGGAGAGGCCGTAGTACAGGGCCATCTCGCCCAGGCTGTCGCCGATCCAGATCGTTGGCCCCGTACCGGCGTTGGTCACCACCGACCCCATGCCACCCCACTGGCTACGACGCTGCACGGCAAAGCCATGCGCCGCGCACAAATCAGCCACTGCGTCAAAGCGTTGCGGGTGGCGCGGCACGATCATCCACTGCACACTCGCTATCAAATCAGGAGCTACCCAGGTAGTATTTACCTGGGCCTCAGCCTGTTTTTGCTTCAAAACAGCTAAAAAAATGGCCTCTTCGCCCTCGCGGGAGATGGCCAAGCTGATCACCGGGCGGCCTAGCGTGGCGCGCCAACTTTTTCCCTGCGTCAGCTTGTCGGCATCGGGCCGCGCGTCAAATTTGAAATTGCCCAAAACGCCTTGTACTGGTGCGCCCAATACCGCTAGGCGCTGAGCATCGGCGGGTGCCTGGGCCCAGACCGCCCGCAAGCCGCTGTAGGCTGGGCGCGCCAGCCAAGCCAAGCGCTGCGCTTGCTTGAGCGACTTGTCGCTCAAGCGCGCGTTGACGAGGCACAACGGCACACCCAAGACTTTGGACCGCGCCACCAAGTTAGGCCAAATTTCGGTTTCTACCAACAGGCCTACGATCGGTTTGAAATGTGTCAGAAACTTGGTCACCGCATCGGGCGTGTCCCAAGGCTGCCAGACCTGCACGTCCCCCGGCTGCAGCAGGCTCGCGCCCTGTGCGCGGCCGGTGGCGGTGCCATGTGTGAGCAACAAGCGCATGCCAGGAAAAACACGGCGCAGTTCAGTCACCAGCGCAGCACACGCAATGGTCTCGCCCAGCGACACGGCATGCACCCACACCACCTGCGAACCGCGCCGGGTGGAAGCACAGGTGTAGTTGCCCAAACGCTCTTGCGGGGCTACGCCATAGCCAGGCTCTGCCAGCGCGCGCCGGCGTAATTTGCGCAGCATCAGGGGTTGCAAACACCGCAAGGCCAGCGAGTACAGGCCAAGCATCATGAACGCTGCTTCATCGGCATAGCACCGGGGTGTCCAGCGAATCCCAGGCATGCCACACGGCGTTGAGCTCAGGGGTTGGCGCAGCAAACACGCTGAGCTGTTTATCGGCACGCCGCCTATCCGCCAGCGGGCCGGTGCGCCAGGCGGTGTCAAAGTTGTAGATCTGCACATGGGGCAGCCCAAGGGCCACGGCGATGTGGCTGAGGCCGCTGTCCACACCGATGACACCAGCGCAACGGGCCATGGTGTCGGTAAGTGCGTCCAGCTTCAGAATGGGCCAGACCCAGGCATCGTCCAGTGCGGCGGCAATTGCTTCGGATGTGGCCCGCTCCGGCGCATTGCCATGCGGCAAGGCGACCGAGAAGCCGGCGTGGTTGAGCCGCTGCCCCAGCGCCACCCAGGAGGCCAGCGGCCACTGCTTGTCGGCCCGCGAGGTGCCGTGCACCAGGGCTACGCTGGGTTTGTGCGGCACAAAGGGATTGGTCTGAAGGCCCGGTAAAGCGGGTTGTGGCACAGCCTGGTCCAGGGCCTTCAAGCCAAACTCGGCGGGGCCCTGCACTTCGTAGCCCAGCGCCGCGGCACACAGCCGGCGCGAACGCTGCACCGCGTGCACATGCGGCTCCAGACGAATCGTTTTGTCAGCTACCCAGCGCGTGGGGGCCTCGTAACCCGAGCCTTCGGTCTGGTTGGCCATGGCGACACGGCGGCCGGTGGGCGTGGTGTGGGCCAACCAGACTACCAGGGCCGATTTGGTCAGCCCTTGCAGGTCAATGACATAGTCGTAGCGGACCTGGCGCAATGCGGCTTTGAAAACGCCCCACTCGCGGCGCGTTCTAGGGGATAGCGGTGATTTGCGCCAGCGGCGCAGGTCACAGGCAATCACACGGCCCACGCCTTCGCATCGCTCCACCAAAGGGACGAAGGCGCTCTCTACCACCCAGTCAATGCGTGCATCCGGGTGCGCCGCGCGCAGATCCTGCACCGCCGGCATGGCGTGCACCACATCGCCCAGTGACGACAGTTTGACTATGAGGATACGCAGGCTCAATGCGCCGCCTCTGCAAAAGACGCGTCGGGTTTGACCGTGTGCAGCAGCTCGAGCATGGCCGCCTGAATACGCTCCAGCGCGGCCTGGGTATGGCCTTCAAAACGCAGCAC
>JANYEE010000139.1 GCA_025363275.1 Burkholderiales bacterium
TCTACCTCGGCCCTGAGATTTACGAGATTGACCCGCACAAGTGCACCGAGTGCGTGGGTCATTTTGATGAGCCCCAATGCGTACAAGTCTGTCCGGTAGCGTGTATTCCGGTAAACCCTGCGTTTGTGGAAGACCAAGAGACCTTGTGGCAAAAGTACCGGCGCCTGCAGGCCAGCGTCAAGCCTGCTGCGCACTAGCCCAAGTGGCAATTTGAGCCTTGGCCATAGGCCGCGCGTAGTAGAAGCCTTGGGCATGGCTGCAGCCCATGGCTGCCAGACGCTCACCGGTGGCAGCGTCCTCAATCCCTTCGGCAATGGTGCTCAATCCCATGGAGCGGGCCAACTCCAGCGCTGCGCGGATGATGTGCACGCTGCGTTCCGACTGGTGAATTTGCTGCACAAAGGTGCGGTCAATCTTCAGGCAGGTAAAGGGCAGGGTCTGCAGATAGTCCAGGCCGGCATAGCCAGTACCAAAGTCATCCAGCGCCACGCCGGTGCCCAAATTACGCAACTGTTGTACGGCGCTTGATACCGCCTCCATGTTCTGAATGATCACGGTTTCGGTCAGTTCAATACGCAGTTCGCTAGGGTCCATGTGATATTGAGTTAAACGCTCCCGTATCGATTCGACGATGCCTGGCGAAGCCAATTCAGGAGCGGACAGGTTCACGCTGACATAAGGCTGGTGGTGGGCGTCATTGCGGCAGAAGGGTCGCAATTCAGCCCAGTCAGCAATCGCGCGGTGCAGCACCCATTGCCCGATTTTGTGGATCAGGCCGGTCTTCTCGGCCAACGGAATAAATTCGGCGGGGTTGATCAAGCCCAACATCGGATGGCGCCAGCGAATCAAAGCCTCGTAGCCCGTCATTACCAACCCATTGAGCGCCAACAGGGGTTGGTAAAACAGTTCAAACTGATTGGTCTCTACAGCGTTCGACAAATCTTGCGCCAGCGACAGGGTGCGCACGGCTGCAAGATGCATGTCTTCTGTGCTGGCCTGCGGTGACGGGTTGGGTGTGAGCTGTGGGGCTGCGGATACAAGCCCGGCATGCAGATCGTGGCTGGTGCGAAACCGGGCCAGCAGCAAACCCAGCAAGTACTGAATGACCGGGTCGGAGCGGGACAGTAGCTCCTCGACATGGCTGCGATCAATACGTATGAGGCGCGTGGGGACCAGCGTGCGGACCGACGCCGTTCGGGCCTGGCGGTCCAGCAGCGCCACCTCGCCAAACATGGCACCTGAGGTGAGCAGTGCTATGCGTTTGTGCTGGCTACCCTCGCCAGCCAGTACCTCTACGCATCCTTCTTCGATGACGTAGGCCGAGTCCCCTGGGTCACCCCATGAGAAAACCATTTCCTGGCCTTGGAAAAATTCCCGGTTCAAATCTTGGCTCACGTCAGATCCCCCTTGGTACAGATTTTGGACCGGGTCACTGCAGAATGCACATGGACTTGGGCCCGGTGGGCTACTTTTTCTCAGTCGGTGTCGCGTCTTTGGCCGTGAAGAACTCCGGCTCTTTCTTTTTGCCCTTGCTGCTTTTTGGCGAAAGAACGTCTGTTTCGACTTTGGGTTTAGATGGCCCTTTAGATGGCGCTTTTGCAGCCGCTTTCGTAGCGGGTTTGGCAGGCTTGCCTTGCGCGAGGGCCAGAGCCTCTTCCTTCAAGCGTGCTTTCTCCATGGCATTGGCCGTTTTGCCTTGCTGCACAGTGACCGCATCGGATTGAGATTTCTGTTCTCGGGAGCGCGCGTCATCCACCCGAATCGCAACGGCGCCATCGCAAGGCGTTTGGCTGTAGGTGGAGCCGCATTTATAGACATTTGAGCCTGAAGCCCAGGTAGAACCTGCCCCAGCAGCTATGAAAAAGAGAGCAAATAGTCGTAACTTTGTCATGCGTATTGCCTGGTGCTAAGTTAAAGATCAGTCTGGTTCTACCGCTTTGAGGGCATTTTGCACGGGCTGGGCTGCGATGCCCTCGGGGTTGGCCTTGGGCGTATGCGGTCGCGGCGGCTTGTGCGTATGAATCTGCATGGTAGCGCGCTCCATGGCGCCTTGGATTAAATCTGGCACGGCTTTGATGGAACGGTCAATGCACTGGTCGATGGCGATGCGCTCATCCAGTATCGGTTTTTTCAGCACCCAGTTGGCCACTTCGGCTTTATTGCCGGGATGGCCTATGCCCAGACGCAGCCGCCAGTAGTCGCCGCTGCCCAGTTGGGCGTGGATATCGCGCAGGCCGTTGTGTCCGGCATGGCTGCCGCCAAACTTCAGCTTTACCTGGCCCGGCGCTACGTCTAGCTCGTCATGGGCAACCAGAATTTCATCCGGTGCGATCTTGAAAAACCGCGCCAGTGCGCCAACGGACTTACCCGACAGGTTCATGAAAGTCTGGGGCGCCAGCAACCATACAGTATTGCCTTGCACGGCGGTGCGCGCCAGCAGTCCGTAGTAGCTCTTGTCCATCGCCAGTTGGACCTTGAGTTCGCGCGCCAAAGCGTCCAACCACCAGAAGCCGGCGTTGTGGCGGGTATCTTGGTACTCGGGGCCGGGGTTGCCTAAGCCTACAAACAATTTAATCATGCTGGGGTGATTCTCCAACGAAAACGGCCCACCGAAGTGGGCCGTTTTAGCAAATCACAAAAGCGAATTACTTCTTGGCGGGTGCTTTAGCGGCAGGTGCCTTGGCTGCGGGAGCTTTGGCGCCGGCTTTACCCGCAGGTGCAGCGGCGGCCGCATCAGCAGCAGGTGCCGGCTCGGCGCTAGCAATCTGTACCACTGACACGATGACGGGATTGTTCTTGCCGTGTGTCACAGCGCTCACGCCCTTAGGCAAAGCGATATCGGCCAGGTGCAGAGACTTGCCCTTCTTCAGGCCGGACAGATCAACCGCGATGAATTCGGGCAGGTCGGTTGGCAAGCACAGAACTTCGATTTCAGTCACAACGTGGTTGGCAATACAACCGTCGGTTTTGACCGCTGGGGACAACTCGTCGCCGCTGAAGTGCAATGGCACCTTCATGTGCAGCTTGGTGTTCGCGTCTACGCGTTGAAAGTCGATGTGCAAAATCAACTGCTTGAAGGGGTGCATTTGCACGTCGCGCAACAGAACCTTGTGTTCAGTGCCAGCGAGTTCCATGTCTAAAACGGAGGCGTGGAACGCTTCCTTCTTAATGGCGTGCCACAGGGCGTTGTGATCGAGTTCGATCAACGTAGTGTCGGTGGTCCCACCGTACACGATGCCCGGGGTGCGACCCGAATTGCGGAGACGGCGGCTCGCACCCGTACCCTGCTTAGCGCGCTCAAAAGCGACAAATTTCATAATTTACTCCAGTAGGAGTCCACCGCGACCAGTGCGACTCCGATTAAAAAAGTCGTCTGAAACCTCTGAAGGCCAGACGCCTGCTTTTTGTCCCGTCCCAGAACCTCCAGGGAGGTTGGTCAGACACCTTAGAAAAGGTTGTCTTGGTCCGAGAACAAACTCATGACCGACTCACCCTTGGCAATGCGCTGTATTGTTTCGGCGATCAGCGGAGCCACAGTGAGTTGGCGAATTTTTTTGCATTCCGACGCAGCAGCGCTGAGTGGAATGGTGTTGGTAACTACCACCTCATCGAGCGCGTCGCCATTGGCAATTCGCTCAATGGCCGGACCCGAAAAAATCGGGTGGGTGCAATACGCATAGACCTTCTTGGCGCCACGTGCCTTTAGCACCTCGGCAGCTTTGACCAACGTGCCGGCCGTGTCAATCATGTCATCCATGATCACGCAGTTACGGCCTTCAATCTCGCCGATAACGTGCATCACTTCCGATACATTGGCCTTGGGGCGGCGCTTGTCGATGATGGCCAGATCGCAACCGAGTTGCTTGGCCAGTGCACGGGCGCGCACCACACCACCCACATCGGGCGAGACAACGATCAGGTCTTCGTAATTTTTCTGGCGTAAATCGCCCAACAACACCGGGGACGCATAAATGTTGTCCACTGGAATATCAAAAAATCCTTGGATCTGGTCGGCATGCAGATCCATGGTCAGCACGCGGTTCACGCCCACGGCTTGCAACATATTGGCGACCACCTTGGCCGTAATCGGCACGCGGCTGGAACGCGGGCGGCGGTCTTGCCGCGCATAACCGAAATAGGGAATCACCGCGCTGATACGCTCGGCCGACGCGCGCTTCAGCGCGTCCACCATGATCAGCAATTCCATCAAATTCTCATTGGTGGGTGCGCAGGTGCTCTGCACTACAAACACATCCCGGGCCCGCACGTTCTGATTGATCTCGACAGTGACTTCTCCATCGGAAAAACGCCCCACTGTGGCGGCACCCAAAGAGATGCCCAAGTGTTTGGAAATATCGGCTGCCATACCGGGGTTGGCATTGCCGGTGAAAACCATGAAATCAGGGGTATTGGATGCCTGCATGTGGGTTCCAGCGAGAAGAATGGGTTTATGTCGTAACTTAGCGCATTCTGCTGCAGGAAACATCCAAACAACAGATTTGGCAGGGGAAGAAGGATTCGAACCTTCGCATGCTGGAATCAAAATCCAGTGCCTTAACCAACTTGGCGACTCCCCTACACGGGTCAGCAGCAAACGCTACCAACCGTTAAACCAAAATTCTTCCTTCGCTGTTTGCCCATCCCAACAAAGGATGGCTGTCCAAACCGGCGCAAGCCTTGACTTGCGATATCGACGCCGGTCTTTGCAAACCTGCCCAATCATCATTTACTCTGTCAGCATGCACCGGGGCAAAAACTGCGCTACCTGAACCGGTCATTCGACCTGTCAGCCCTTGCAACGTTAGCCACTCAAGGGCTTGGGTTACGCCGGGACACAGTTTTTGCGCTACGGCCTGCAGGTCATTTCGGCCGTAACTAAATACGTTACCGAGTGCGTGTGCAGCGAAGCCTGAAATTATAGCAGGCTCTGAATCGCGTTTGAGGTTAGGGTCAGAAAAAATCATTGCGGTGTTCAATCCAGTCTCAGGTTTGACCACCAAAAACTGCGCGGCGGGTACTTCCACAGGTGTCATCCTCTCCCCGATGCCTTCTACCCAGGCATTGCGTCCTCCGAGGAAAAACGGCACATCGGCACCCAGTCTCAAGCCAATCGCCTGCAGGCTTTCTAAAGAGAGATTCAAACGCCATAAGCGATTCAAAGCCAGTAGCGTGGAAGCCGCATCCGACGATCCGCCGCCCATGCCTGCTTGCGCAGGGATGGACTTGGCTATACCCATGTGCGCGCCCATTGGGCATTGGGTGGCTCGTTGCAGTGCCCGTGCGGCTTGGATAATCAGATCGTCGGCAGGCAGGGTCGACGTCAAGTCTTCGCGGCTGATCTGGCCATCTGGACGCACTTCAAAATGCAAGGTGTCAGCCCAGTCAATGAGCGTGAAAACAGACTGCAATAGGTGGTAGCCATCGGGCCGACGCCCGATGATGTGCAAAAAGAGATTGAGTTTGGCCGGAGCCGGTACGTCATAGAGCGACTGCATGGCTGAATTATCCTGCGCTAACGGAGACGCAGGCTTTAGCGTTCCAGCAGAATTTTGAGATCAACCCGCGGCTCGGGGCTTTGCCTTTGGGCGCTGATGCGTCCAGCATCCCACTGGCTTAAGTCAGATTGCCAACCCGCGCTGGCGGCCGCTTGGCCCCGCAGCCACTGGAGGAGCGCATCCACAGGCAGCTCTGCGCCCATGGTGGCCAAAGTGAGCTCCCCCAGCGACGGGTATGCGCGTGTGGAGCCACTGGCTTGCACCTGGGCACCCTCTGCATTCCATTGCATGCGGGCAACGGTAGTTCCCAGCGCGGTGGTGAGCTCCATGCGACCGGCTTGGGCGCTGCCTTCGAGTGCAAAATGGGCGGAGAACGCTTGCTCAGGCGTGGACGCGACTTTGATGGCGATACGACCCTGCCAATACCCTGATTCAGGACCTAATGGGCCTGTGGCCCGCATATTACTTGCGCAGCCAGCTATTAAAAATATAGCAATAAAACTTAAAGAAGTGCGCAGACAGCGCAAAACGGTCCAGCACAGGCTCACGGCTTATCGCGCAGGCGGCGTGTGGTTTCCAGCAGCGTCTCATTATCCGGGTTCAGACGCAGGCCTTCGGTCCAGATCGCTTTAGCCTCGTTGTGTTGCCCCAGTGCCCAAAGCACTTCACCCAGATGGGCAGCAATTTCGGCGTCAGGGCGTTCTTTAAAAGCGCCCTGCAGCAGGCGCGCCGCCTCTGCTGTGTTTCCACTGCGAAACTCCACCCAAGCCATGCTATCCACGATGAATGGGTCCTTCGGGGCAAACCCGAGCGCTTTAGACACCAGTTGCCGCGCCTCGGGCAAACGCACATTGCGGTCTGCCAGCGAGTAGCCCAAGGCGTTGTAGGCGGCGTGGTAGTCCGGTTTAGCGGCGATGACCAGGCGCATCAACTGCTCCATGGTCTCCGGCTTACCAGCTTTCTCCGCCATCATGGCTAAGTCGTATTTCAGGTCGATATCTGCCGGAAATTGCAACACAGCAGCTTCCATGACCCGGTAGGCCTCTGCAGGCTTTTTATTTTCTTGCAAGAGTTGTACTTCGGCACCAATTTTGGCGCGGTTGGCTTGCGGCAGGTCGTCAGGCAAGTTGCGAATCAATGTGCGGGCCTCGTCGAGCTTGCCTTGACGCGCCAACAAAGATGCTTGGCGCGCGCCGACGCGAATAACGTCTTGTGGGCTCTCAATGCGCTTGAGATAGGCCAATGCATCGTCATACCGGCCAGCCTGCTCTGCTAGCTGCGCCAGCAGCACGAGTGCGGTCACCAGCGGGCGGTCCATCTCTTGGGCCTCAAGCTCGCCCTCGGCAGGGCCTCGAAGGTTCACGTAGGTTGTCAGTGCGGCTTCGGCGGCAGCGCTTTGCTTGTTTTGAGCTTCTAAAGAGCCGCGCAGCAGCCAGGCATCGGCAAAGGTTGGATATCGGGTGTTAAGTGCTACTGTTTGTTCGTAGGCCGCTGGTAGCCGCTGTGCACCGACAAGATAGCGCACGTAGGCCATGCGGTATTCCGGTGTGGCTGTTCCCAGCAGATAGCTACTGACGATAGGTTCGACATCCTGATCGGAGGTCTGTAACAGAGCGAGCGCCAAGGTCGCGGGGGCGGCCGACGAGGGGTTTAGCGCTGCACCACGCCGCGCTGCCAGCACGGCGCCTGGAATATCGCCCGACCGCATGCGCGATTGACCGATCACGGCCCAAGCCAAAGGGCCTGTCACCGAATTCAGGGTTTCGCCAAGCAAAATTTGCTCCAGCGTCACAGTCGCCTGCTTGCGGTCGGCGGCGCGCGCAAAGTATCGTGGCAGCGTCTCGATCAGGGCCAATTTGTCTGCAGCGACCATCAACCCCATTTCTCGCTTGAGTGGCGCCACCACGTCGGGCATACGGTTCATGTTGATCAGGATGTCAACCCAGTAACGATTAGCATCGAGCGTGCCAGGCGACGCCCGCATCCATGCGCGGGTGGCCTGGAGGGCGGCCTCCCCGTTGTCCGCGCTCAGGGCGACTTGAATAGCCCTCTCATACAAACGGGCCGAATTGGCTTTTCGAGCGGCATCGAGAAACAAAGAAAAAGCCGCACTGCTATCGCCAGACTGGGCGCTGAGCTCCCCCACCAACAACTCATAAAAAAGTTCCGCGTCCAGGCGCGAGTTGGCGGGTTCCTGTTCGGCGGGTGTTTGGGCGAATGTTAGGCCGCATGACACAGCCAGCACGAAGCCAAGTGCCAGTTGGCGTCCGGGAAGAGGAAGATACAGAGACATCAGACCATAATAATCCAACCCGATAGAGCCCACTGCCCATGCCCGAATTACCTGAAGTTGAAGTCACCCGCCTGAGTTTTGCGGACCGCATTGCAGGCGCGCAGGTGCTGGCGGTGCGCATGGGCAAGCCTTTGCGCTGGCCGCTGGGTTGCGCGCCCGAATCCTTGGTGGGGCGCACGGTGCTGCAGGTTCGCAGGCGGGGTAAATATCTGCTGGTAGACCTGAGTGATGGTCTTTTACTGCTGCACTTGGGGATGTCAGGGAGCTTGTCATTTGAGTCGCAACAGCCTCCCGCCAGGACGCATGACCACTTTGACCTGACCACCACCCGCGGCACGCTGCGCCTGCATGACCCCCGGCGTTTTGGCGCCGTGGTGTTTGCGGTGGACGAAGGTGACGCGGTTGCCCAAAAATTACTGGGTAAGCTCGGCGTAGAGCCTTTGGGCGATCAGTTTGACCTAAAGGTGTTTGCCCAAATCCTAAAAAAACGCAAAGGGCCGATCAAGCAAGTGCTGCTGGGGGGCGATGTAGTGGTGGGAGTTGGCAATATTTATGCCTCGGAAGCCCTATTTTTGAGCGCCATCCGACCGACCACCCGGGCACAGCGCTTGAGCCACGCCCGCATCACCCGTCTACACACCGCCGTGCGCGATGTGTTGGCCCGTGCCGTAGAGAAAGGCGGCAGTACCTTGCGAGACTTTTCCAACGCCCAAGGCGAGAGCGGCTACTTTCAGTTGGAGGCGATGGTGTATGGCCGCGAGGGCATGGCGTGCAAAGTTTGCGCGACGCCGATTCAGTCGATTCGTCAGGGCCAGCGATCTACCTTTTTCTGCCCCAGTTGCCAAAGACCCTGAAGGCAATTCCCTCCCGCTAAATCGCCATCGGAGTGCTATATTGTCCGCCTCAGGGGACAAATTTGGCAACTTCATTCAACGAACAATTCGATCAACACGGCACCTGGCGCAGAGAATTTGCGCTTAGGCTGAAGCTGTTGGCCGAATGGATGAAGGAAAACGACCTGCTCGATGCCGCAGTCGAAGAGCGTTTACGCCGTCTGGAAAACCAAGTCCGATCCGAGAAAGTCATGGTCGCTTTTGTGGCCGAGTTCTCTCGGGGCAAGTCAGAAATGATCAATGCGGTGTTCTTCGCGGGCTACGGTCGGCGCATCATGCCGGCCAGTGCCGGCCGCACCACGATGTGCCCCACCGAGATGGGCTACGACCCTGAGGTGCCGCCGAGTCTGCGCCTCTTGCCGATCGAGACACGCCTGCAACCCCAGGCTTTGATGGAGTGGCGCATGGTCCCTGAGAAATGGACCCGCTTTGATCTGGATGTTAATAATCCGCAACAGCTTGCAAAGTCTTTGGAAAAAGTAGCGGAGACCCGCAAGGTCACGCCCGAAGAAGCCCGCGCTCTGGGGTTTTGGCACAGCCAATCCCCCGAAGACAATCCCACCCTGGATGCACAAGGCTTGGTCGAAGTACCCAAGTGGCGACACGCGCTCATCAATATTGCCCATCCTTTGCTGAAGCAAGGCCTGGTGATTTTGGATACGCCTGGCCTGAATGCGATTGGCGCCGAGCCTGAACTGACCGTGAGCTTGATTCCCCAAGCCCATGCAGTGGTGTTCATCTTGGGTGCGGATACGGGCGTTACCAAGTCTGACTTGACTATTTGGCGCGAGCACTTGATTACCGACCCCAAGGACACGGATGCCCGTCTGGTGGTGCTGAACAAGATTGACACGCTGTGGGATGCGCTAAGTACGCCCGAGCAAATTCAGATACAAATTGAGCGTCAGAAGGCCAATACGGCAGAGATTTTAGGCATTCGTGCCGATCAAGTGATAGCGGTATCAGCCCAAAAAGGTTTGGTGGCCAAGGTGACGGAGGATGCAGAATTGTTGGCCCAAAGCTGCTTGCCGGCGTTGGAGCAGGAGCTCGCGCACGGCATCATGGGCAAGCGCCAAGCGATCTTGGGGAGGGCCATGGCCACTGGAATCTCCGAGCTGCGCCTGGAGACCGGTCGGGTCATCAATATCCGTCGTCGGGACCTTACCGAGCAAATGATTGAGCTGCGAGGACTGCAGGGTAAGAACAACACGGTGATCAAGCACATGCGTTCGCGCATCTCCAACGAGCAAGCCGAGTTTGATCTTGGTGGTGCCAAGATTCATGCGGTGCGTTCGGTGCATTTGAAGCTCTTGCGCGAAGTGTTCGGCATCCTGGGCTCCAAGGCCCTGAAGACCGAAATGTCGGAGTTGACGGGTGCGCTGATGCAGCGTGGCTTGAAGCTGGGCGTCAAGAAGGCCTATGGCGACACCTTTGGTCGCTTGCGCGGAAATTTGCAAAAGGTGCAGAGCCTGGTGGGTGAGATTCAGGCCATGCTGGCCGGGTCATTCCGTCAGCTCAATGCCGAGCACGGGTTTTCTTTGCAAGCCCCGCCGGAGCCACAAATGGCCCCGTATTTGGTAGATCTGGACCAAGCCGAGCGCAGCCATTTGCAGTACCTGGGTATTGGCAATGCTTTCAAGCTGGCCCAACCCGAATTTGCTGACCGCCTGGTGCGTGCGCTGTCGACCCGGTTGCGCGGTATCCATGAATTGGCGCTAGCGGACGTAGAGTTGTGGAGCAAATCTGCAGCCGCCCAGTTGGATGCCCAATTGCGCGAACGCCGTCGTAATTTCACCCGCCGCATTGAAGCGATCGACCGTATCCAGCAAGCCACTGGCGGGCTGGAAGAACGTATTGGGGAAATTGAGCAGCATGGCGGTGCGCTCAACCAACTGGATGCCAAGCTGTTTGAACTCACTGAGTTTTTGATGGCATCGGAGCCGCAAGCACAACCCGTTGAAGTGGACGTGGAACTCGTCTGAGCGTGGAGCGCGTCAAAAGCAGTTTTGCCGCCGCGGTGGTGCATTGGCAGGCTTCCCATGGGCGCAACGACCTGCCCTGGCAAAACACGCTAGACCCTTACCGTGTATGGCTCTCCGAGATCATGCTGCAGCAAACGCAAGTGGTGACGGTGCGTGAATACTTTGTCCGCTTTTTGAAACGCTGCCCTGATGTACAGGCCCTTGCTGCCGCCAGCCTGGACGAAGTTTTAGGTTTGTGGAGTGGTCTGGGCTATTACACCCGCGCGCGGAATTTGCACCGGTGTGCGCAGCAGGTGGTTGCCGAATTTGGTGGGCAGTTTCCACGTAACGCAGAGCTATTACAAACCCTGCCCGGTATTGGGCGATCGACTGCTGCGGCCATTTCTTCCTTGTGCTTTGGTGAGCGGGTGGCGATTTTGGACGCGAACGTGAAACGCGTGGTGACACGCGTACAGGGCTTTGAAGCGGACCTGGCCAAGGCAGCCAACGAGCGCAAGTTGTGGGACGTGGCCACTGCGCTCATACCCACGGCTGCCGAGGCAAAAGATGCACGCGCTATGCAGCGCTTCACCCAGGGCATGATGGACTTAGGTGCCACCGTGTGCTTGCCCAAAAAGCCACTGTGCCTAGTGTGCCCCGTGCAGCCGCATTGCGTGGCGGCAGCCCAAGGGCACCCCGAAAAATACCCGGTGCGTTCCCGCACGCTCAAGCGCTCTAGCCAATCCATATGGCTGCTGTGGGCGCGTCGCAAAGATGGCTCGGTGTGGCTGAGCAAACGGCCCACACCGGGTGTCTGGGCGGGCTTGTATTGCCTGCCTTTGATGGACTCTGAGGATGCTCTGCAGGCGGCATTACCGTCCAAATTGCAAGCAGTCGTGGCGGCTTTGCCCATGGTTGTGCATGTATTGACGCACAAGGATTTGTATCTGCACCCTCGGGCGGTGGACTGCGCCGAAGATACGCCGTTGGACGATTCCGGCCAATGGTTTTTGCCAGAGCAATGGCGGGCCGCAGGCTTGCCAGCGCCCATTCGCAAATTACTGGAGCAGGGCTTAGAGAACTGAGCCTGCCGGTACGCTTTGCAGTGCGTCCAACTCGCGGTGGCGTTTGAGGGTGCCCCACTCTTGGGAGAAGCGTTTGGCTAACTGCTCGACCAAATACACAGAGCGGTGCTGGCCCCCGGTGCAGCCAATAGCCACCGTCACGTAACTGCGGTGGTCGCGCGCCAGACTTTCCAGCCAACTATTCAAAAACTCCGTGATCTGGCTGCGCATTTTTTCAACCTCGGGCTGTGCTTGTAAAAACTCGGCAACCGGGGCATCTTGCCCGGTAAGAGCCTTCAGCAGGGGCTCGTAGTGTGGATTGGGCAGCATGCGCACATCAAACACAAAGTCGGCATCGGTGGGGACGCCGCGTTTGAAAGCAAAGGATTCAAATACCAGGGTGAGTTGCGCCTGCGGCGACGACACCATGGACTTGACGTACCCCTGTAACTGCGAAGGCCGGATGATGCTGGAATCAATCACATGCGATTGTTCGCGCAGATCGGCCAAGAGTTCACGCTCCAGCTCAATCGCATCCATCAATGCACGTTGTTCGTCCTGCACCGTGTGGGCAGCCAGGCCCTGGCTTTGCGACAAGGGGTGTTTGCGCCGGGTTTCGGAATAGCGGCGCACTAAGGTGTCGGTATTGGCATCCAGAAACATGGGCTTGATCACCATGCCTTGTGCGCGCAGAGCATTTAATTGTTGGGGCACTAGCGGTAGAGACGTGGCACTGCGCACATCTATCGCAATGGCGACGCGCGCGGCACGGTGCCTCTGCTCCAGCTCCAAAAATGCCAATAGCAGCTCGGGTGGCAAGTTATCCACGCAATAGAAACCCACGTCCTCCAGCGCGTTCAGCGC
>JANYEE010000153.1 GCA_025363275.1 Burkholderiales bacterium
ACGCTATTTCTATTTCAATGATGACGTCATTCTGGGTGCCCCGCTGAAGCTCCAGGACTGGTTTTTTGAGGGTGGTGTTTTTGTTGGTTGGTCGCAAGAAGCGCCGGTTAGCGACGAGGCGTTGCAGCCAGGCTCTACGGCACTGGAAAACGCGTGTCGGCGCTCTATTGCCTGGCTCCGCGCTGAGTCCGCTGCATTGCACCAGGCCCCCTACGCAGGCGACTTTCGAACTTTCTCCCATGCGCCGCGCCCCATGCTGAAGTCGGTACTGATGACATTGGAAGACATAGCTCCCGAATTGTTTGAATCGGTACGGTCGACCGTTTTCAGGAACTGGGAGCATCCCGCGTTGGTGTCGGATTTTGTGCTGCGGTGGTCACTGCGGTACGGCTTTGCCAAGGCGAAAGACTACCGGTTTGACCACGTATCGACCGGCGCACCAGACGCTACCGAGCGCCTGCAGGACATCACCAGGCGATTGGGCGCCATCGACTTTTTCTGCGTGAACGACACCACAGACGACGCGCTTACAGACGACCCCCGGTTGACGAGCGTGCGCCGCGCACTAGAGGCCATGTTCCCAACACCGTCCGCATTTGAGCAGCCTGAAGTTTCAGAGCATGCGTATGCGCATCAGCACGGTAACCAACGGTTTGAAATGGCAGAGTAAATTGACAACCCCCAACGACCCGCAACACGTCGAGTCATCTACTGCGTGCGACGTACTCACCGTGATGTTTGACGGAGCCTGCCCTTTGTGCCGCCGCGAAATCGGTCTGTACCAGTCGCTCACCCCACTGGAGAACGTCGCCTGGCTAGACGTGAGTGAAGCCACGGCCAATCTGACCCCGGCCGATCAGGCTCGGTACATGGCCCGCTTTCATGTGCGGCAAAAAGACGGCCGCCTTCTCAGTGGGGCAGCAGCCTTTGTTACGCTGTGGTTGGCCATGCCAGGTTGGCGCTGGTTGGGCCGATTCAGTCGCCTGCCGGGAATTACCCCGCTGCTGGAGTTAGCATATCGGGGCTTTTTGCACCTGCGCCCCACTTTGCAGCGCTGGATGCGCGCTACCTGAATCAGCCCATGCCCCGCAGAAATTCGCCGCGCAGTATTCAGGCTCTCGAAGACCTGAATCAAATCGACCAGATCGTGGTCGATAAACGCCTGGGCCAGCGCTCATCGGCCAAAAAAGGGCGGCGCAATCGCCACTACGAAAAGCAATTTATTCGCAATGCATTGGCCCACCACGCGCTAGGTGCCACTCCTCACCACGACGTCGACAACCGCGTGAACTTGTAGGCGCAGTGCTATGCGAGCCGGTAATTAGGCTGTACAAAGCTGTCGGGTTTGTACAAAAAGGAATTGCGTGTGTAGCCTCGCGCACGGATAGCCAGTACCACGGCGGAGTTGATCTGACAGTTGTGAAAGAAATGCATCAGAGGTTGTGATGCCTGCCCACCGTCCGACTAGGCTGATTGACCGCACTGTCGCTGAAAATCTGTGTCCGCTGTGGGGTATTCGTATCGGGCGATGTTTGCGCTGGAGGTTCGCAGCACGCTCGGCAAGTTAAGGCCCATTTCGGACTTTGCTGCCGCTCCGAAGCAGACATTAAAAATACAGTTTTAAAGTTGGCGCTGTACGGCCCGCAGCCAGCGCCGCGAAGCGGCAAACTTTGGCTGCGTGTGCGTGACGAGCAACGTGTTAGCCCGCTGCACCGGAAACCAGCGGAAACGAGGATGGGTTTCGAATGGACTGCACCGACAAGTCGACGTCCAACCCCGGCCAATAGAGGTGATCGGGGGTTGGCCACTGAACTTCGGAAATCTGTTCGATCGTTCCCTTTCGAAACCATGGGAATTGATCAAAAGGCACGAGCAGCTCCTCGTCGGCAAGCAGAAGCCAAAAACCGTGCTTCGAAACATGGGTAACCTCAGCCGCCAAAGTGGTGGTTCCAGGCATCTTGGATCTCCTTCAAGTGTGCATTAACGACTGCTTGCGCTTGACGAAGTTGCGTAGCAGAAAGGCCCGTATGGTTGGCTAGAGCGACCTGTGGGGTAAGCCAGAACTTCGCTTCGCCGTCCACGTGTGCAACATGCACATGAATGCGTGTCTCTTCCCGCGAAAAGAAGAAGAGTCGAAATTGGCCATCACGAACAATGGTAGGTGCCATAGCATTACTGTAACCAACTTATCTTCCAGCAGGCTAACTTTGGAGGCCACCGGCAAGCAACACTCGCCGCGAAGCGGCAACCTGGTGTTGATTGTCCGTGTGGGCCGACCAGTTCGACGTCATGGAGCTTTGTGAGGTACAAGCTTTACCTGCAAATCACAGCCAACCGCAGCGGCGTACCTTTTCAACGTAGCCAACGATGGCGCGTGCCGACCGGCAGCCTCCAAGCGCGAAATTGCACTCTTAGTTGTACCCATACGCTCTGCAACTGCGTCTTGCGTC
>JANYEE010000188.1 GCA_025363275.1 Burkholderiales bacterium
GCGTTTGCCGCCGTGAGCCATCTGCCGCATCTGATTGCCTTTGCGTTAATGAACGGCATCTCCGGCCAGCCCCAGGGCAAGGACTACTTGACGCTGGCTGGCCCAGGCTTTCGCGATTTCACCCGCATAGCCGCCAGCGACCCCAAGGTCTGGCGCGATATTTTTGTCTCTAACCGCGAAGAGCTGCTGGAGCAATCCAAAATCTTCCAGCGCAATTTGCAAGCGCTTGAACTCATCATTTCCAGTGGCAACACCGAAGCGCTGGAGGGCTTGCTGGAGCAAGCCAGCAACACCCGCGGCAACTGGAGCATGACCTCCAAGCTCAACCGCTAATGTTCACTACGGCCTATCTTGATCTACCCTGGCTCGAGAGCGCAAGCGGCACTGTCACGCTCCCTGGCTCCAAAAGTATTTCCAACCGCGTGCTACTGCTGGCCGCCATGGCCCAAGGCAGCACCACGATCCACGACCTACTGGACTCGGACGACACCCGCGTAATGCTGGTGGCACTGCGCCAACTGGGCTGCGACGTGCAAGAAAATGGCAGCACCGTGGTCATTCGGGGCGTGGGCGGCAAGCTGCAAGCACCACCGACCCAGCTCTTCATGGGCAATGCCGGCACCGCCATGCGCCCGCTCACGGCCGCGCTAGCCGTGCTGGGTGGCGACTTTGAGCTCAGCGGCGTGCCCCGCATGCACGAGCGCCCGATCGGCGATCTGGTGGACGCGCTACGCCAACTCGGCTGCGCGATCGATTACCTGGGCAGCCCCGGTTTTCCGCCGCTGCGCATCGGCACGCCGTCTTTGCAATTGGACGCGCCCATCCAGGTGCGCGGCGATGTGTCCAGCCAGTTCCTCACGGCACTGCTGATGGCCCTGCCATTGGTTGCGCAAAATAGACCCCCCACGCTCGGCACTGGCGTGTCCTCGCTGCCCCCAGAGGGGGCTGGCCCGTCTTGGGGCGGCACGGCGACGTCCCAAGACATCGTCATCGATGTGGTCGGCGAGCTGATTTCTCGTCCCTACATCGAAATCACCTTGAACCTGCTGGCGCGCTTTGGCGTGCAGGTGCAACGCGACGGATGGCAGCGTTTCACCATTCCCGCGGGCTGCCAACTGCGCTCGCCGGGCGATATTCATGTCGAGGCCGACGCCTCATCTGCTAGCTATTTCATAGCACTCGGGGCAATTGCTACCAGGGCCACAGCCTCAAATGGCATAGAAATCCGTGGTGTAGGCGCCGATTCGATCCAGGGCGACATCCGCTTCATGGAAGCCGCCCAGCAGATGGGGGCAGTGATCGAAAGTGGCCCCAACTGGCTGAAAGTCCGCCGCGGCGCGTGGCCCCTCAACGCTATCGACCTGGACTGCAACCATATCCCCGATGCCGCGATGACGCTGGCCGTGATGGCCCTGTACGCCAACGGCACCACCACGCTGCGCAATATCGCCAGCTGGCGCGTCAAGGAAACTGACCGCATCGCCGCCATGGCCACTGAGCTTCGTAAATTTGGCGCGACGGTTGTAGAGGGTGCGGATTTCATCAGCGTCACGCCACCGGCATCCACCGGCCAATGGACCACGGGCAGCATCCACACCTACGACGACCATCGGGTCGCCATGTGTTTCTCGTTGGCGGCCTTTAACCCGGCCCAACTGCCGGTGCGCATTGAAGACCCCAAATGCGTCGCCAAAACCTTCCCCGATTACTTCGAAGCCATGTTCTCGGTCGCCCAGACTCCTGCCGGCAAGTTGCCCGTGGTCTGTGTGGATGGCCCCACTGCCTCGGGCAAGGGCACACTGGCTGTGGTGCTGGCACAACGCCTGGGCTACCACTTTCTGGATTCCGGCTCGCTCTACCGCATCACCGCGCTGGCCGCTTTGCAAGCCGGTCTGGGCTTGGATACGGCCTTTGAGGCTGCCATTGCCTTGTTGGTACTCAGCCTGCGCATTGAATTTAAAGGCGGCCGGGTGCTGCTGGGCGGCGTGGACGTGAGCGACACCATCCGCACCGAAGAAGCTGGCATGAATGCCTCCAAGGTCTCGGCCCTGCCCGCCGTACGTCTGGCGCTGATCGATTTGCAACACAGCTTTTGCCAGCTGCCCGGCCTCGTGGCGGACGGGCGAGACATGGGCACAGTGATCTTCCCGGACGCGGCGCTCAAGGTTTTCCTGACCGCCAGCACCGAACAGCGCGCCCAGCGGCGCTATAAACAGTTGATTTCAAAGGGGATTTCGACTACACTCTATGCTCTTCGCTCTGACTTGGAAGCGCGCGATGCCCGGGATACCACCCGTGCGGTTGCACCCCTCAAGCCCGCGCAGGACGCTAAGCTACTGGACAACTCGGACCTATCGGTTGAAGAATCGGTCGATCGGGTGTTGGTCTGGTGGCAAAGCAAACAGCCTTTTTAGCCTTCGGTATCGCACCAGGGTTTGATAGGCACACTGGTCCCCAAAGCTCTCCTCGCGCGACAGCGCACCGGTTCACACCACGAGCATTGGGGTTCAATAACTTAACCCCCGTGGAACCTAGTTCTGCACCAAAAATGTCCGAATCTTTCGCAGCCCTATTTGAAGAATCACAAGCTCGTTCTGAAACCCGTATTGGCGAAGTCGTCACTGCGGAAGTTGTGCGCATTGAGCACAACTTCGTAGTCGTAAACGCTGGCCTCAAGTCTGAGGCTTATGTTCCGTTGTCAGAATTCAAGAGCGACAAGGGCGACCTCGAAGTTCAAGTTGGCGAGTTCGTGTCCGTGGCCATCGTGGCGATGGAAAACGGCTACGGCGACACCATCGTTAGCCGCGACACTGCCAAGCGTCTGGCTTCCTGGATGTCCCTGGAGAAATCCCTGGAATCCGGCGAGTTCGTGACCGGCACCACCTCCGGCAAGGTCAAGGGCGGCCTGACCGTTCTGGTCAATGGCATCCGTGCCTTCCTGCCCGGTTCGTTGGTCGACACTCGTCCCACCAAGGACCTGTCTCCGTACGAAAACAAGACCATGGAATTCAAGGTCATCAAGCTCGATCGCAAGCGCAACAACGTCGTGTTGTCGCGCCGTGCCGTGGTCGAAGCCTCCATGGGCGAAGAGCGCGCCAAGCTGATGCAAAACCTGAAAGAAGGTTCTGTGGTTCAGGGCGTGGTCAAGAACATCACCGAATACGGTGCGTTCGTGGACCTGGGCGGTATCGATGGCCTGTTGCACATCACCGACATGGCATGGCGCCGCGTCCGTCACCCGTCTGAAGTGGTGACAGCGGGCCAGGAAATCACTGCCAAGATCCTGAAATTTGACACCGAGAAAAACCGCGTGTCTCTGGGTCTGAAGCAAATGGGTGACGATCCATGGATGGGCGTGAACCGCCGCTACCCACAATCGACCCGCATGTTCGGCAAGATCACCAACATCGCTGATTACGGCGCGTTTGTGGAACTGGAACCCGGTATCGAAGGTTTGGTGCACGTGTCAGAAATGGACTGGACCAACAAGAACGTTGCGCCTTCGAAGATCGTTGCCCTGGGCGACGAAGTCGAAGTCATGGTTTTGGAAATCGACGAAGACAAGCGTCGTATCTCTCTGGGCATGAAGCAGTGCAAGGCCAACCCATGGCAAGAGTTTGCTCAGAACACCAAGCGCGGTGACCGCGTAAAGGGCCCGATCAAATCCATCACCGATTTCGGCGTGTTCGTCGGTCTGGCTGCTGGCATTGACGGTCTGGTGCACCTGTCTGACCTGTCCTGGAACGAAGCCGGCGAAACCGCTGTGCGTGAGTACAAGAAGGGTCAAGAAGTCGAGGCTTTGGTCTTGGCTGTGGACGTGGACCGCGAGCGCATCTCCCTGGGTATCAAGCAGTTGGACTCCGATCCATTCACCACCTTCGTGTCGATCAACGACAAAGGCCAAGTGGTGACCGGTAAGGTCAAGACGGTGGATGCCAAGGGCGCTGAGATCGACCTGGGTGAAGACATCATTGGTTACCTGCGCGCATCGGAGATCAGCCGTGACCGCGTGGAAGATGCGCGTAACGTGTTGAAAGAAGGCGACGAAGTGACGGCTGTGGTCGTGAATGTGGATCGCAAGACCCGCAACATCCAGTTGTCTATCAAGGCCAAGGACATGGCGGACCAGGGCGAAGCCATGGCTGCTCTGAGCCAACAGTCGTCCCGCGAAAATGCTGGTACCACCAGCCTGGGCGCATTGCTGCGCGCCAAGTTAGACAACAACAGCTAAAACCTGGCGTTGATCTGATCGAACGACCGGCCGCCCCAAGATAGCTTTGGGCTCCGGTCGTTTTTTTATCTTTTAAAACTGCACACCATGACCCGATCCGATCTCGTGGAAGAACTGGCTAACCGGTTCGCGCAACTGACCCACCGTGACGCCGAATTTGCTGTCAAAGCGATTCTGGACGCGATGAACGATGCCCTCGTCCGTGGTCACCGCATTGAGATCCGTGGTTTTGGAAGCTTCTCGATTAACCGTCGCCCGCCCCGCATGGGCCGCAATCCGCGCAGCGGCGAGAGCGTTGCCATCCCCGAAAAGCGGGTTCCCCATTTCAAACCCGGCAAAGCCCTGCGCGAAGCCGTAGACCAACGCACCGCTGAGCTCGAATCCCAGCCCAAGCCCTGAGTGGCAAGGCTAAAATTCCTCAAAACCGAGGAGACCGATGAAACAAATCGCATGGTTCTTGAGGTGGCTGCTCAAAGCAGCCATTTTCTTCACCCTGTTTGCGTTTGCGCTGAACAACCAGCACGACGCAACCGTCTACTTTTTCTTCGGTACGCGCTGGACTGCCCCCATGGTGATTGTTGTGCTGACCGCCTTTGCTGCCGGCTTGGTGGTTGGTGTGTTGGGCATGGTGCCGCGCTGGTGGCGCCACCGCCGCGCAGCTGCCCTGGCCCAAAAAAGTCAGTTCGATACCAAACCCCTAGAGAAAGCGCTGCAGCCCCCTGCCCATGGACTTTGACCTGACCTGGATTCTGCTGGGCTTCCCGGTAGCCTTCGCCTTGGGCTGGCTGGCCTCGCGCCTGGATGTACGCCAACTCCGCATTGAAAACCGCCAAGCCCCTAAGGCCTACTTTAAGGGCCTGAACTTCTTGCTCAATGAGCAGCAGGATCAGGCAATTGACGCGTTCATTGAAGCCGTTCAAAACGACCCTGACACGTCGGAGCTGCACTTCGCCCTGGGCAATCTGTTTCGCCGCCGTGGCGAATACGAGCGCGCCGTGCGCGTACACCAGCATTTGCTGTCACGCGGCGATTTGAGCGCGGACGATGGCCACCGCGCCCAGCACGCCCTGGCCCTGGATTACCTGAAAGCCGGTTTGCTGGACCGGGCCGAAGAGGCCCTGTTGAAACTGGAAGGCACCCGTTTTGAGGCGCAAGCACGGCTCGCGCTACTGGCCAACTATGAGCGCTCACGCGACTGGGAGCCAGCGGCCCTGGTAGCCCAAAAGCTGGAGAACGCTGGCCAAGGCAGCTTCAAGGGCCGCTTAGCCCACTACCTGTGTGAGCAGGCGAATGCTTTGCCGCTGGCGCCCGACCGTGCGCAAGCACTCCTCAAACAAGCCATTGCCACCGAACCCGATGCCGCACGCCCCCGCATTGAACTGGCCGAGCTACAGCATCAACAAGGCAACACCGCGCAAGCGATTACTACACTCAAAAATGCCGTAGATGCCGCGCCAGCGGCCGTGGCTTTAATCGCACCGCGCTTGGCAGCTTTTGCCAGTGCAGGCACACCCGACCCCAGCGTTTTGGATCTGTTGAAATCTGTATACCAACACACGCCGTCGCTGGATGTGCTGGATGCCATCGTTGCTCTGGAAGCCTCCAACGGAGATACCACCACCAGCGCGCGCGAATGGTATGCGCGCCATTTGGCCCAAGAACCATCCCTGGTGGCTGCCGCCAAATGGATTGCGGGCGAAAAGCTGGAGCATGAACAGTTTCACCCCCAAGTACAGCGCGCACTGGACCACGCCGTGAAGCCCTTGACCCGCTACCGCTGCGCTGCCTGTGGCTTTGAAGCCAAACAGCACTTCTGGCAATGCCCAGGCTGCCAGGCCTGGGACAGTTATCCAGCGCGTAGAGTTGAAGAATTATGACAATGACTATTTTAAAAGAACACTTAGCCCAAGCGCGCGTGTTGGTCGTCGGCGATGTGATGCTAGACCGCTACTGGTACGGGGCGGTAGACCGCATTTCTCCTGAAGCGCCCGTCCCTGTTGTTCGCGTTTCGCGTGAAGAAGAGCGTTGCGGTGGTGCGGCCAACGTGGCCTTTAACGCGGCCACCTTGGGGGCGCAAGCTTCCTTGCTCACAGTGGTGGGGGACGACGAAGCCAGTCACAAGCTCGAAGCCCTAATGGCCAAGACTGGCATTAGCACCCACTTTGGCCGCGCTGCCGACCTCAAGACCACCGTCAAGCTACGCGTGATTGGTCGCCAGCAGCAACTGATCCGCCTGGACTTTGAAAACACCCCGAACCACGAAATCCTGGCGGGCCAAACCGCCATATTTGAAAGTTTGCTGCCACTGCACGGGGCCATTTTGTTTTCCGATTACGGCAAAGGCGGCCTGGCCCATGTGAGCGACATGATTGCCAAGGCTCGCGCAGCGGGAAAGCCCATTTTGATTGACCCCAAAGGCAGCGACTACTCGCGCTACCAAAGCGCCACCGTCATCACGCCCAACCGTGCCGAGCTGCAGCAAGTGATTGGTAGCTGGAACAGCGAAGCCGAGCTACGCACCAAGGTCCAAAATCTACGTACGCAGTTGCAACTGGATGCCGTGCTGCTGACCCGCAGTGAAGAAGGCATGACCCTGTTCGATGCCGATGGCGAATTGACCGTCAGCGCCCAGGCACGCGAAGTGTTTGATGTGACTGGCGCAGGCGACACCGTGATTGCCACGATGGCCGCACTGGTCGCCGCAGGCTTGAACCTACGCGACGCACTGCCCTATGCCAACCGTGCGGGCGGCATTGTGGTGGGTAAATTTGGTACGGCCACTGTATCGTTTGAGGAGCTGTTTGCATGACCCGAGTCGTTGTCACCGGTGCCGCTGGTTTTATTGGCAGCAACATCATCCAGGGGCTCAACGCCCGCGGCATTACCGATGTGATCGCGGTAGATGACCTCAAGCAGGGAGACAAATTCCGTAATCTGGCCAAGGTGCAGATTGCCGACTATGTGGACGCCGATACCTTCTACGATGAATTCGCCGCAGGCCATTTCGGACAAGTAGAAGCCGTGTTCCACGAAGGCGCTTGCAGCGACACCATGGAGCTGGATGGCAAATACATGATGGCCAACAACTACACGCTGTCGTGCCACTTGTTTCATGCCTGCCAGAAGCGTGGCGTGCGTCTTTTGTACGCCTCATCGGCGGCCACCTATGGCGGCTCAGATACTTTCCGCGAGGATCCCGCTTTCGAAGCGCCGCTCAATGTCTACGGCTACTCGAAGCTACTGTTTGACCAGCGCATGCGCCGCGAATGCGGCAATGACTTTCAGCGTACCAAAGCGGGTAAGACCCACCAGGTGGTGGGTTTTCGCTATTTCAATGTGTATGGCCCGCACGAGCAACACAAGGGTCGCATGGCCAGCGTGGCCTACCACCAGTACCACCAGTTTCTCAAAGAGGGCAAGGTCAAGCTGTTTGGCGAATATGGGGGCTATAGTCCCGGCGCGCAAATGCGGGATTTTGTGTTCATCGACGATGTGGTGGCTGTCAACCTGTGGTTCTTCGATCACCCCGCGCAGTCCGGCATTTTCAACCTGGGTTCAGGCCATGCCCAGCCCTTCAATGATGTGGCCAGCTCAGTGGTAAACACGATGCGCGCGCTTCGCGGTGAACCTCCACTGGATTTGTCCGCGATCGCGGCCCAGGGCTTGGTGGAGTACATCCCCTTCCCCGATGCGCTGCGCGGCAAATACCAGTGTTACACCCAGGCCGACCTCAGCGCCCTGCGCGCCACCGGTTGCAACCACACCTTTGCCGATGTGCAAACCGGTGTGGCGCAGTATGTGAAATGGCTGGCCAACCAAGCTTGAAGCTTTAAGGATTTGAACGCCATGCTGCCCGTCTTAGCCATCTGTATTGGTGCCAGTGTGGGCGCGTTGGCGCGCTGGGGCTTAGGGCTGTGGCTCAGCCCCGGCGGCCTAATCCCCTGGGGCACGCTGGCTGCTAATCTGGTGGGAGGCTACTTGATTGGTATCGCAGTGGCCGTGTTCCAGGCCATGCCGCAACTAGACCCGGTATGGCGGCTCGCATTAGTCACCGGCTTCCTCGGTGGGCTCACCACCTTCTCCAGTTTCAGCGCCGAAGTTGTCAGCCTGATGATGCAGCAGCGCTATCTGCTCTCCATGGGCGTGGCCACCATTCATGTGACAGGCTCCCTGCTGCTGACTGCTGCCGGCATCTGGAGCGCACAGCAGTTCTTGGAGACATACTGGCTCGCAAGGTGATCGGGCGGCGTAGGGCTTTGCGCAGGTCAAGGAGGAGCGCCCGAAGGGCGCGGGGGACACGGAGCAAAGCGCTATGCTGCCCGATCACCGCCGCCCTACTCCGGGCAAACTGAGCTTAGTGCGACTCGGTTTGTCTTGACCACCGCAATGGTGACCTGAATAATGCCCGGTTACCGATCATTTTTCAGTGGAGTCCAGCATGCTACGTATCTCTGCCATCGCCGCTCTGGCGATGGGCCTGTCCGGTGCCTTCGCACAAGACATTGTTGCCCCCAATGCCAACCTCAAAACCGATGGCATGCCCGCCATCTCCAAGGCCATTGCCGACAAGGTGTCCCTCTACACCGAGTTTCGCGGCTACAGCTTTGTGCAATGGCATCCTAAGGACGGCTCCATGTTGGTACGCCACCGCGAAGCCGGTGCCAATATTGCGCAGATCTACCTGCTGCATAAACCCGGTGGTGTGATTGAAAAGATCTCCGACTTCCCCGAACCTATTGCACAAGCCAGCTACGAGCCCAAAGAGGGAAAGTTCCTGGTGATCTCCAAAGACACTGGCGGCAACGAAGCCACGCAGGTCTACCGCATGGACCTGACAACGCGCGAGACCGTACTACTGTCTCAGGCCGATGAGCGCAGTACCTTTAACTGGAACCACAAAGGCGATCGCGTATTGATCAGCGCCGTACCGTTGGACAAGACGGCCACAGGCGGCAAACGCGACAACGTAGAAACCCATCTGACGCTGGTGGACCCGCTGAAACCGACAACCCGACTAGCGCTGGGCTCACTGCCTGGCGGCGGCTGGGGCGACTATGCCTTCTCGCACAACGAGGCCACGATTGCCGCTGTGCAGTACCGCACCCCCAACGATGCAGATATTTACCTGATCAACGCCAAAACCGGCAAGCGCGACAAGATTTTGCCGCGAGCTGGTGCAATCGCTGCGGGCTACAGCAACCCGGAATGGAGCAAGGACAACCGCCGCCTCTTCCTCACCACCAACCAAGGTGGCGAGTTTTCTGAGCTGGCAGTCCTTGATACCAAGACCGCCAAATTGACGGTGCTCTCAAACCATATCCCGTGGGACATCCAGTCCTTCAGCCTGTCGGAAGATGGCAAGCGAATTCTGGCCATTGTGAATGCCAACGGCAAAGACGAAGCGCGTATTTTTGATGCTACGACCGGCAAAGAACTGCCCCGCCCCGACGTACCCGCAGGCGCTGTGGGCGGCGGTGAATGGAGCAAGACCGCCAAATCGCAGTTCGCCTATTCACTCAACTCCCCCCAAAGCCCTGGCGATGTCTACAGCCTGGATGTGGCCACTGGCAAGACCCAGCGCTGGACTGCAGCCTGGGCCCCGGCTGGCATTGACTTGAATAGCTTTGCCAGCCCCGAGCTGGTGCAGATCAAGAGCTTTGACGGCTTGCCGATCAGCGCGTGGCTGTTCTTGCCCGATGCTAAAAAATTCCCCGGCAAACGGCCTGTATTGGTGAACTTCCACGGTGGCCCCGAAGGCCAGTCGACCGTGCGTTTTATGGGCCGCACCAACTACTACCTGAATGAGATGGGCATCGCCGTGCTACTGCCCAATGTGCGTGGCTCCAGCGGCTATGGCAAACGCTTTCTGGACCTGGACAACGGCTTTAACCGCAAGGACTCGGTCAAAGACGGCGGCGCCTTCCTAACCTGGGTCGGCAGCCACCCCAGCCTGGATGCTGAGCGCATTGCGGTCACCGGCGGCAGCTACGGTGGCTATATGAGCCTGGCCACAGCAGTGGACTACAGCCCGCTGATTCGCGGCTCTATCGACATCGTAGGCATCAGCAACTTCGTCACCTTTTTGAACAACACCGAGAGCTACCGCCGCGACCTGCGCCGTGTGGAATACGGTGACGAGCGCGACCCCAAGATGCGTGAGTTCCATGAAAAGATTGCGCCCCTGAATAACGCTGCCGCCATCCAGAAACCCCTGTTTGTGGTGCAAGGCAAGAACGATCCGCGCGTGCCCTACACCGAGGCCGAGCAAATGGTGGCTGCCGTGCGCAAAAACGGTGTGCCCGTGTGGTATCTGCTGGCCGATAACGAAGGCCATGGCTTCAGGCGCAAAGCCAACACGGACTATGAGTTTTACGCCACCGTGAAATTCTTGGAAACCACGCTGCTGCAGTAAACCTATATTGATCAGAAAGCCGCCCATGACGGAAAAAACCCACCACCGTATTTGCCCGTTGTGCGAGGCCTGTTGCGGCCTGGAGATCAAGACGCAGGGCGACAAGATCATTAGCATCCGAGGCCATGAGGCCGATGTGCTCAGTGCTGGCTACATCTGCCCCAAGGCGATTGCGCTGAAAGACTTGCACGAAGACCCCGACCGCCTGCGCACACCGATGATCAAGCGCAACGGCGTGCACGTCGAGGCCAGCTGGGAAGAAGCCTTTGCCGAGATTGAAGCGCGCCTGCCGGCCGTGATGGCACGGCATGGGCGCAATGCCACGGGCATTGCCGTGGGCAACCCTTCCGCCCACAAGATCGGCCTGCTCACCTACTTTGGCAAACTGGCGCGCGCGCTGGGGACCAAGAATGTATTTTCAGCCTCCACCTTGGACCAGATGCCCAAACAACTTGCCAGTGGGCTGATGTTCGGCCACTGGCTGTCGGTAGGTCTGCCCGATATCAGCCGCACCGACCACCTGCTGGTGATTGGCGCCAACCCGCTGGCCAGCAATGGCAGCATGTGGACCGTGCCCGACTTCAAGGGCAAGGCCAAGGCTCTGCAGGCTAGAGGCGGCAAGCTGGTGGTGATCGACCCCCGTCGCACCGAGACCGCAGCACTGGCCAACACCCACCACTTCATCCGCCCTGGAGCCGATGTGTTCCTGTTGGCAGCCATGGTAAATACCTTGTTTACCGAAAAGCGGGTGCGTCTGGGGAGTGTTGAGCAGTGGGTGAAAGGCATAGAGGCGGTTGAAGCCGCAGTGGCCCCGTTCACGCCGGAAGCTGTGGCGGCACGCTGCGGCATCGCTGCGGACACCATCCGTGGGCTCGTCCGCGATCTGGCCACCGCCGAGCGCGCTGCGGTGTATGCCCGCATTGGCACTTGCACCCAGGAATACGGCACGTTGGCCAGTTGGCTGGTCGACGTCATCAACACCCTCACGGGCCACCTGGACCAGGTCGGCGGCATTCTGTTTGCCAAGCCTGCGGCTTTTGCGTCCAACACTGCGGGCAAGCCCGGCGTGGGAAAAGGCGTGACCACGGGCCGCCACCATGCCCGCGTCAGTGGCGCGCCTGAGGTGTATGGCGAGCTGCCTATCACCTGCATGGCTGAAGAGATGGAGACGCCCGGGGAAGGTCAGATCAAAGCCCTGATTACGGTGGCCAGCAACCCGGTGCTATCCAGCCCGGATGGCCCGCGCCTTTCGGCCGCGCTGGACAAGCTGGAATTCATGGTCAGCCTGGACATTTACCTGAACGAAACCACACGCCATGCCGACGTGATCCTGCCCGGCCTTTCACCGCTGCAGGATATGCACTACGACGTCGCGTTTCCGCAGCTTTCGTGGCGCAACCATGCGCGTTACAGCCCGCCGGTGTTCCCGGTGGCTGATGACCAGCCACAAGAATGGCAATCCCTGCTCAAGATCGCGGCCATTGTCAGCGGCAAGGGTTCCGGGCTGGATGCTGACGCGCTGGACGACGCCCAATTTGCCGAAGATGCCCAGCGCTTGTTTGGCGAGCGCGCGGCGGCTGTCATCGCCGCCACTCAAGGCCTGCGTGGCCCCGAGCGGGGCCTAGAAGTGGCACTGCGTACCGGCCCCTACGGCGACCAATTTGGTGGTTTGCTAGCCCCGACGCTCCCCGCTACGCGTGTTTCGCTGCCCCCCGAGGGGGCCAAGCTTGCCTGGGGCGGCCCTGCGCAGCGCTTACCCGATGGCCTGACGTTGGCCAGGGTAAAGACCGCCAGCCCGGAGGGTGGCATCGATCTGGGCGAGCTGGAGCCGCGTATGCCCGAGATGCTGCGCACACCTAGCGGCAAGGTCGAGCTAGCCCCTGAACTTTTCATCAACGACCTGCAGCGTGCCGCTAAAGACCTGGAGCGCCCCGCACCCGATCTGGTCATCATCGGCCGGCGCGATGTGCGCACCAACAACAGCTGGATGCACAACCTGCCGGTCTTGGCCAAAGGACCATTTCGCTGTACTGCCCTGGTCCACCCAACCGACGCTGCACGCTTAGGCTTGCAAGACGGCGCACAAGCCGACTTGCGCAATGGTGCACGCACAGTGCGCGCGCAAGTGCAAATCAGTGCCGACATGATGCCCGGTGTAGTGAGCCTGCCGCACGGCTGGGGCCACGACCTGCCTGGCGCACGTCTGGGTGTGGCAGCCCAGCGGCCCGGTGCCAATTTGAATGCGCTGCTGGACGACCAATTGCGCGATCCGCTATCCGGCAACGCCGTGTTGGGCGGTGTGGCGATTGAAATGACGGCGGTGGCATAGAGCGAGTAGGCCCATGACCCGCTATTGGCTGATGAAATCAGAGCCCTGCGAGGTGTCGGTAGACGACGCGTTGGCTATTGGTCGCGGTGCAAGTGCTGCGCAAGACACGCAAGCGGACTTTACCGCTGCTGCGGGCGGATACCGATTTGCAGGATTTGCTGGTGCTGAAAATGGGCAACCGACTGTCGATTACGCCGGTAGAGTCCGCGCACTGGCACACCGTGCTGCAGCAGCTTGGTGTAGCCAATTAGGAGCAGTGAAAAATGCGACGATGCAAACGCCGTGCGGTTTCAGACAGAATCCTGTCAGCCCCGCTTGCTATAAGCGAGCTGATATCAGCGAATCCTAGAAAAACCAAAGCCCGAGACACGCTATGAACCCACTTCGATTCCTATCGCCCAGTGTTGCGCTGATGCGTAGCCTGCAGCTGTCGTCCAAACTGCTTTTGTTGTCGGTGGTAATGCTGATTCCCGCGACGCTAGGGCTGATTGCACTGCTGGTTGGCAACTTGGGGGCTACCACGACCGGGGCCTTGCTGTGGATCATCGGTCTGTCGCTGGTTGCAGCTCTCTATCTGCTAGTGGGTTTTTATCTGGGGATATCGCAAGATCTGAACCAGGTGATTGTGGCCATGGACAAGCTTGTCCAGGGCGACTTGCGCGTGTCCATCGCGGTGCGCGGCCGCGATGAGGTGGCAGAACTATCCGTCAGTGCCTCCAAAATTGGCGCTACGGTGTCTGCCATGGTGGCCAATGTGCGTAGCAATGCTGCTTTTGTTTCCCACTCGGGTCAAAGCCTGGCAGCGGGTAACCGCGAGCTGTCAGATCGAACAGAGCAGCAAGCCGCCAACCTGGAACAAACCGCTGCCAGCGTGGAGCAGCTGTCAGCAACCGTCCAAGAAAATGCCCGTACTGCAAGCCAGGCCAACGCCCAAGCGGCCAGTGTGCGCGACATTGCGGACCACGGAGATACCACCATGGCCGAGGCCGTGGCTGCCGTAGAGGCTAGCCAGGGCAGCTCCAAACGCATGGATGAAATCGTCAGTGTGATCGATGGTCTGGCGTTTCAGACCAACATTCTGGCGCTGAACGCGGCGGTAGAAGCCGCCCGCGCGGGTGAATCGGGTCGCGGTTTTGCCGTAGTAGCCAGCGAGGTGCGCTCCCTGGCCCAGCGCTCTGCAGAGTCCGCTAAAGAGATCCGCCAACTGATAGGCACCTCATCCAAACAAATTGCCACCAGCGTAGAGAAAATCCGGGCTGCCGGCAGTGACATCAACCAGATCGTTGCGGGCATTCGCCAGGTAGCAACCAATATGTCGCAGATCTCCACATCCAGCGCGGAGCAAAGCGTAGCCCTGACCGAGATCACTGCCGCGGTGCGCCAGCTTGACGAGATCACCCAGCAGAACGCCCATATGGTGGAGTACGCCGTAGAACAGGCGTCCAAACTCGAAGGGCGCGCATCCACATTATCCGAAACGGTGGCGCTGTTCAAGCTTCAGCAGGGCTCTGCCGAGGAAGCACAGGACTTTGTACATCGGGCGATGGCCTACCGCCGCCATTGCTCGTCCACAGCGGCGTTTTTGCGTGATATCACTGACCCCAGCAAAGGCTACTTCGACCGGGACATGTATGTGTTTGTGTTCGACCGCAACGGCAATTACATGGCCTTTGGCGGGAATCCTTCCAAGGTCAACACCAGTGTGAACCAAGTGCCGGGTATCGACGGCCGTGGGCTGATTCAGGCTGTGTTTATGCAAGCTGATCGCGAGCCGGGCTGGGTGGAATACGACATCACCAACCCGAGCAACGGAAAGGTTCAACCCAAGATGTCCTACGTGCATAAATTAGACGATATGGCGCTGGGCTGCGGCGTGTACAAAAACCTGGTTGCATCCTGAGTTGCACCTCGTTTGCCATTAAATCAGTAGCTACTCAGGCAGGAAACACCTGGGCCTCAGCCCGATTTGATCTGAAAATTCTCCTGTAAGCGCTTATTCCACCCGCGTAATGCGGTTGGGCTTGAAGCCCAGGTCCGCCGCCTTGCCTTTGCGTCCGCGCGCGGCGCGGGCATTGTTCAGGCTGCGAATCTCTAGTGTCTCGTCGCGTTCCTTGCCACCGCGACCAATGCCGTCGATGCGGATAGAGCGTGTGTAGGCTGCAGCGCCTGCCAATGTGTCCTTGGCCTCCAGATCAATCAGCATCAGGCCACGGCCGCCGTTGGCCATGGTTTTGAGCTCGCTGATCTCAAAGGTCAGGATGCGACCGCCGGTAGACGCACACGCCACATGGGTAGCCGTGGCCACCGGCAAGGCCGGTGTGCCCGCCACGGTGACCTTGCCCTGTGCACCCGCCACCAGGGACGGTGCACAAACGGTCTCGCCTTCGTTGCAGGTCAAGAAGGCCTTGCCCGCCTTCTGGCGTGATGTCATGTTGTCCACGCTGGCAATAAAGCCGTAGCCGCCGCTGGAGGACAGCAGCAAGTTGGCCGCAGCCGGGCCTGCAAAGTAGTACATCAGTTGGGTGCCGCTTTCCAGTTCGATCAGCGTGGTCACAGGCTGGCCATCGCCACGCCCCCCCGGTAACAGCGACACGGCCACCGAGTAGATCCGCCCGTTGGAGCCAAACACCAGTAAGGTATCGACGCTGCGGCATTCAAAGGTGCCATAGAGGCCATCCCCCGCCTTGAAGGCAAAACTCGAGGCCTCGTGGCCATGGCCGGTGCGCGCGCGCACCCAGCCTTTTTCACTGACCACCACGGTCACCGGTTCGTCCACCACTTTCACTTCCAGCACGACTTTTTTCTCAGCCTGAATCAGCGTGCGGCGAGGATCGGCAAAGGTCTTGGCGTCCGCTTCAATCTCTTTAATCATCAAGCGGCGCAGGGTGGCCGGGCTGCCCAGAATTTCTTCCAACTTGCCCTGCTCGCCGCGCAGTTCGGCCAGCTCCTGCTCGATCTTGATCGCCTCCAGCCGGGCCAGTTGGCGCAGGCGGATTTCCAGAATGTCTTCCGCCTGCCGGTCGCTTAAATTAAAGCGCGCAATCAATGCCGCCTTGGGCTCGTCTGACTGGCGAATGATGGCAATGACTTCATCGATATTCAGCAGGACGGTTTGCCGCCCTTCCAGAATATGGATGCGGTCCAGCACCTTGGACAGGCGGTGCTGCGAGCGCCGCTCGATGGTGGTTTGGCGAAAGGCAATCCACTCCTGCAGCATCTGGCGCAGGGACTTTTGCGTGGGGCGTCCGTCCAGGCCGATCATGGTCAGGTTGATGGGCGACGAGGTCTCCAGGCTGGTGTGGGCAAGGAGCGCGGTGATCAGTTCCTGCTGCTGAATACGACTTGTCTTCGGCTCGAACACCAGGCGCACGGCAGCGTCTTTGTTCGACTCGTCGCGCACCACGTCCAGCACATTCAGCACGCTGGCCTTGAGCTGCATCTGGTCCTGGCTCAGCGACTTCTTGCCCGCCTTGACCTTGGGGTTGGTCAGCTCTTCAATCTCTTCCAGCACGCGCTGGCTGCTCACGCCCGGTGGCAGCTCGGTCACCACCAGTTGCCACTGGCCACGGGCCAAGTCTTCAATCTTCCAGCGGGCGCGCACTTTGAGCGATCCGCGGCCGGTGCGGTAGGCATCGGCAATGTCGCTGGCGCTGCTGATGATCTGGCCGCCCCCTGGATAGTCGGGCCCGGGAATGATGGCAGCCAGGGCGTCGTCGGTGAGCGCCGGGGTCTTGATCAGGGCCACGCAGGCGTCGGCCACTTCACGCAGGTTGTGGCTGGGGATCTCGGTGGCCAGGCCCACGGCAATACCACTGGCGCCATTGAGCAGGCTGAACGGCAGGCGCGCGGGCAGTTGGCGCGGCTCTTCGGTCGATCCGTCGTAGTTGGGCGTGAAGTCCACCGTACCCATGTCGATTTCATCGAGCAACAGGCTTGTGATCTTGGCCAGGCGGGCTTCGGTGTAACGCATCGCGGCGGCGCCATCGCCGTCGCGTGAGCCAAAGTTGCCCTGGCCGTCAATCAGCGGGTAGCGCTGCGAAAAATCTTGCGCCATACGTACCAGCGCGTCATACGCCGCCTGGTCGCCGTGCGGGTGAAAGCGGCCCAGCACATCGCCCACCACGCGCGCACTCTTCACGGGCCGTGCGCCGGTGTTGCCATTGGGCCCACCAAAGCCCAGGCCCATGCGCGACATGGAATACAAAATGCGCCGCTGCACCGGCTTTTGGCCATCACAGGCATCGGGCAGCGCACGGCCCTTGACGACGCTCAGGGCGTATTCGAGGTAGGCGCGCTGGGCATAAGTCGCCAGGTTGAGCTGGTCATCCCCATCATCTGCGGGCGGGTTCAGGTCAAGTGTGGGTTGGTCGGTCATGTGGTTCTACGTCGATTTCACGTTTTTCTAATCTGCGGCTGCTTGGGTGCTCGCTGCGAGGCAGAGGCTTGGCATGCGACCGGCTTTCAAATCTGGGCGCGCTCACACCGACGGTGGAGGCTGGACTGGCGGACACCGATTTCTGGTACCCCAGTATGAGGTGGCCGCCAGTCCGGCCTTCGCCGTCCGACCGCAAACCATGCCCCACCCGCCCCAAAGCCCAAAATTCTGACAATTCAGAGCCAAATAAGCCTGAGGCCCTACTACTCGTTGCCTGTACAGCTATCAATTCCATAGCTAGATATCGATCTCAACCGAGTCGCCATGGAGTTCCATCAACTCCCGTCGCGCCGCCGCCTCGCCCTTACCCATCAGCTTGGTGATCAGCGCCTCGGTGGCACTGAAGTCAATCGCGCCCAAGGTCACCGGTAGTAAACGACGGGTGTCCGGGTTCAGCGTGGTATCCCACAACTGCTCGGCATTCATTTCACCCAGGCCTTTGAAACGGCTGATATTCCAGGCGCCTTCCCGCACGCCCTCTTTGCGCAGCTTGTCTAGGATCGCAGTCAACTCACCCTCGTCCAGCGCATAGGCCTTACTGGCCGGCTTCTTGCCGCGTGCGGGCGCATCCACCCGAAACAGCGGTGGGCGAGCAATATAGACGTGCCCGGTCTCAATCAACTTGGGAAAATGGCGGAAAAACAGCGTCAACAACAATACTTGGATGTGCGAGCCGTCCACGTCCGCATCGCTCAGGATGCAGACTTTGCCGTAGCGCAGACTGCTCAAGTCGGGCGTGTTGCCCTCGGTATACGGCCCGGGCCCATGCGGATCGACGCCGATGGCCACAGAAATATCGTGAATTTCGGTGTTGCCAAACAGGCGGTCGCGGTCCACTTCCCAGGTGTTAAGCACCTTGCCACGCAGCGGCAAAATTGCCTGGTTCTCTTTGTCGCGGCCCATCTTGGCGCTCCCCCCGGCCGAGTCACCCTCAACTAAAAACACCTCGTTGTAGGCGATGTCTTTGCTCTCGCAATCAGTCAGTTTGCCGGGCAGCACGGCCACGCCGCTGCTCTTACGTTTCTCTACTTTTTGCCCAGCTTTTTGTCGGGTTTGCGCAGCCTTAATGGCCAGTTCAGCCAACTTTTTGCCATATTCAACGTGTTGGTTCAGCCACAATTCGAGTGCCGGGCGCACAAAGCTCGACACCAGCCGCACCGCGTCGCGCGAGTTCAGCCGCTCCTTGATCTGGCCCTGGAACTGCGGGTCCAGCACTTTGGTAGACAGCACGTAGCTAGCGCGGGCAAACACGTCTTCCGGCATCAGCTTCACGCCCTTAGGCAAGAGGCTGTGCAGTTCGATAAAACTTTTGACGGCGGTGAACAGGCCATCGCGCAAGCCGCTTTCGTGGGTACCGCCAGCACTGGTGGGGATCAAATTGACATAACTCTCGCGCACCGGCTGACCGTCTTCGGTAAAGGCCACGCACCAGGCTGCGCCCTCACCTTCGGCAAAGTTGTCGCTCTGGCTGTCGGCAAAGCCCTCGCTGTCAAACAAGGGGATCACCGGCTCGCCATTCAAGGTCTGCATCAGGTAGTCTTTCAGTCCCCCCTTGTAAGCCCAAGTCTGGCTTTCTTTGGTTTTCTCGGTCAGCAGCGTCACGCTTACGCCGGGCATCAGCACCGCTTTGGAGCGCAACAAATGCGTCAGCTCATTCATCGGCAAAGCCGCCGACTCAAAATATTTGGCGTCCGGCCACACGCGCACCGTGGTGCCCGACTTTCGGTCGCCCTCGCCCGACTTGCGGCTTTGAAGGGGCTCGGTCACATCCCCGTGCTCGAATGCAAGTCTCGCCACCATGCCTTCGCGGTAGGACGTAGCTTCCAGGCGTTTGGCCAGCGCATTGGTCACGCTGACCCCCACACCGTGCAGGCCACCCGAGAAGCTGTAAGCACCACCTTTGCCCTTGTCAAACTTGCCCCCCGCGTGTAGGCGGGTGAATACCAGTTCAATCACTGGTGCGTTTTCCTCCGGGTGCAACCCGAATGGAATACCACGACCGTCGTCCTCGACGCTGACCGACCCATCGGTGTGAAGCGTGACCTTGATCTTTTTGCCATAACCGCCCAGCGCCTCATCGGCGGCGTTGTCCAGCACCTCCTGGATAACGTGCAGGGGGTTGTCGGTCCGGGTGTACATACCCGGACGTTGTTTGACGGGCTCCAGCCCCTTGAGGACGCGGATGGAGCCTTCGCTGTAATCGGGAATAGCGGAGTTGGGTTTGACAGGCATAGCGCGGCATTGTAGTCGCCCCGCCGCAAATAGCTGTACATAACCCCAGTCAGGGCTCGCCAAACCGACAGGGTTGTCAATCGGGTCCGGGCAAATTCGCTACAGTTCAGGTATGCGCTCCCAGCCCCAATCCCTCTCCACCGCCCAGGTTCTGGCCTGCGGCGCCATCATCGTTACGCTGTCCATGGGCATTCGTCATGGCTTTGGCCTGTGGTTGCAACC
Organism: Burkholderiales bacterium; assembly: GCA_025363275.1. Taxonomy (GTDB): domain Bacteria; phylum Pseudomonadota; class Gammaproteobacteria; order Burkholderiales; family Burkholderiaceae_C; genus Allorhodoferax. The sequence continues at coordinate 19,862 of JANYEE010000188.1, forward strand.
CATCACCCAGGCCCAAAACTGGACGCGGGAAACCTTCGCGTTTGCGCTGGCCATTCAAAACCTGGTGTGGGGGGTATCCGGCGTGTTTGCCGGCATGCTGGCCGATCGCTTTGGCGCGTTTCGGGTCATTGTGGTGGGCGCTCTGCTGTACGCGCTGGGCCTGGTTGGTATGGCGCATGCCGATACGCCGTTGCTGTTCACACTCTGCACCGGTGTGCTGATTGGCATGGCACAGGCCGGCACGACCTACGCCGTCATTTACGGTGTAATCGGCCGCCAGGTGGCCGCAGACAAACGCTCCTGGGCCATGGGTGTCGCCGCGGCCGCGGGTTCCTTCGGGCAATTTTTGATGGTGCCCACCGAGGGCTTTCTGATCAGCCACTTTGGCTGGCAAGAGGCGCTGGTGTTTTTAGGAGCCGCAGCTCTGCTGATGGCACCACTGGCGTGGGGTCTGCGGGAGCCTTCTTTTGTAGGTGGCGGCACGTTGGCCCCGCGTGACCAGTCCATTCTGCAGGCGCTGCGCGAGGCCTTTCGCTACCCCAGCTTCCAGTTTTTGATGGCGGGCTATTTTGTTTGCGGCTTTCAGGTAGTTTTCATCGGCGTGCACATGCCCAGCTACCTCAAAGACCACGGCCTGTCTCCGCAGGTGGCGAGTTACTCGCTGGCGCTAATCGGACTCTTCAATGTGTTTGGTACCTACGCGGCGGGCGTACTGGGGCAAAAGATGCCCAAAAAATATATCCTGGCCTTCATTTACGCATCGCGCGCGGTGGTCATCACTTTGTTTTTATTGGTTCCGCTGTCGCCTGCCAGCGTCTATGTCTTCTCTGCTGTGATGGGCGTGCTGTGGCTCTCGACGGTGCCACCCACCAATGCCACTGTGGCGCAGATTTTCGGCGTCGCGCACCTGTCCATGCTGGGTGGCTTTGTGTTCTTCAGCCACCAGATCGGCTCGTTTATGGGCGTGTGGCTGGGCGGCTACCTGTATGACCGCACGGGCAGCTACGACATCGTCTGGTACATCGCCATTGCTTTGGGTGTACTGGCCGCACTGATCAACTTGCCGGTGCGCGAAGCGCCCATTGCACGGTCGGCACAGCCCCGCGCTAATGGGCTGGTTTCACGATGAACCCGGCACGGCGGATTGCCGTGGGTGCGGCAGTGGGTACTGTTGTTAGTGCGGGCCTGATGGCTGTGTTTTATCTCTACGGCCGACCGGACTTTATGGTGCAACTGTCGAATCAGATTTGGGCCTGCTTTTGAATCCGTCTGACTGGATTACGCGCTGGTCCCATCTCGTGCCGCCCGGTGCAAATGTGCTGGATGTCGCCTGCGGCTCCGGCAGGCATGTGCAATGGTTTGCAGACCGTGGGGCCACTGTTACCGGCATTGACCGCGATCTAGGCGCGACACAGCATTTGAACGCGGTAGCCACGCTAGTACAGGCCGATATAGAAAACCAGGCTTGGCCTCTGATGCATGACGACGCGCCCCAGCCATTTGACGCCGTGGTGGTCACCAATTACCTATGGCGTCCCTTGCTGCCGACGCTGGTCGCCAGCTTGGCGCCTGGCGGTGTGCTGCTGTACGAGACCTTTGCCGTGGGCAATGAAGCGCTGGGTCGGCCCAGTCGGGCCGACTTTTTGCTCAAGGTCGGTGAATTGTTGGAGGTTTGTAGGGATCTGCACACCGTCGCCTACGAGCACGGCGTACTGCAAAATCCACCCCGATTTGTGCAGCGGATAGCCGCAGTGCGCCCACCGCAATCTTCCCCAGTACACCCCACGCCGAAGGCCTACGCGCTCTAGGTAAAATGAAATTTCACTGAACATCAATTGCAATGAACACAACTCCAGGTCCGATTCGGGGCAGTATCGTCGCCCTCATCACTCCCATGCTGCCCGATGGCAACGTGGACTACCCCGCACTGCGCAAGTTGATCGACTGGCACATCGCTGAAGGCACCGATTGCATTGGCGTGGTGGGCACCACCGGTGAGTCGCCTACCGTCAGTGTCGATGAGCACTGCGAAATCATCCGCGTGTCAGTCGAACAGGCTGCAGGCCGTGTGCCCATCATGGCGGGCTGCGGTGGCAACTCCACCCGCGAAGCGATTGCGCTGGCGAAATTTGCCAAACAGGTTGGCGCGGATTGCCAGTTGCAAGTGGTTCCCTACTACAACAAGCCCACGCAAGAGGGCCAGTTTCAGCACTTCAAGGCGATTGCTGAGGCCACCGGTGATTTGCCCATCGTGCTGTACAACGTTCCCGGCCGCTCGGTAGCCGATATGGCCCACGACACCGTGTTGCGCCTCACCCAGGTGCCCGGCATCGTCGGTATCAAGGAGGCAACTGGCAATATCGAACGTGCGCAGTGGCTGATCAAGGAAGCGCCTCAGGGCTTCTCCATCTACTCTGGCGATGACCCCACCGCTGTCGCTCTGATGCTGTGCGGCGGACATGGCAATGTCAGCGTCACAGCTAATCTGGCGCCGCGCTTGATGCACGAGCTGTGCATGGCAGCCCTGGCCCAGAATGTCGCAGGCGCCATGGCCATCCAGATGAAACTTTTACCTTTACACAAAGCTTTGTTCGTAGAGTCCAATCCCATCCCCGTAAAATGGGCGGCTTCCCGCATGGGGCTGTGCCAACCGGCTTTGAGACTTCCACTCACGCCGCTGACAGAAGCTAACCAATCGTATTTGCAAAGTGTGATGCAGGCCACAGGCCTCATCTAAGCGCTCTTATTAACTCAAGGATCTCTGTGAATCAAATTTCCAAATTGGCACTGGTGGGCTTGGCTGTAACGCTGTCCGCATGCTCGGTGATCGAGACTGAAAAGGTTAACTACCGCAGCACAACCAAAGCCCCATCGTTGGATGTTCCCCCCGATCTGACCCAGTTGTCCAAAGATTCCCGCTATGCCATCGTGGGTGGCGCAGTCTCGGCTTCCAGCTTGAATACGGCAAAACCCACGGCATCCGGCCCGTCGGTGGCTCCCAATACGATCGGTGATATCCGTGTCGAACGCACTGGCAACCAGCGCTGGCTCGTTGTGGCGCGCCCCCCCGAGAAACTGTGGGAACCGTTGAAAGAATTTTGGATGGATAGTGGTTTTGTTTTGACGCAAGACGAGAACACGCTGGGCATCATGGAGACCGACTGGAATGAAAATCGGGCCAAGATTCCGCAGGACTTTGTTCGGTCCACCATTGGTCGGGTTTTTGACAGTCTGTACTCCACGCCCGAGCGGGACAAATTTCGCACCCGCCTGGAGCGCGATGCCAACGGCAACACCGAGATCTTCATCAGCCACCGTGGCATGGTCGAGGTTTACAACAGTGAAGGCAAAGACACCACCGTGTGGCAAAAACGCCCCGCCGATCCTGAACTGGAAGCTGAATTTTTACAGCGCTTGATGGTCAAGCTGGGGAGCACCAGGGAACAGGCCAAGACGGCTGTGACGTCCAGCGTGAGCAAGGCACCTGTAGTGGTGGCAACTGCTGAGGGCGCGCAAAGTGTTGTTCGCCTGGAAGAAACCTTCGACCGCGCTTGGCGCCGCGTCGGCTTGGCACTGGACCGCTCGGGCTTTACCGTAGAAGACCGCGACCGTAAGCAAGGCATCTATTTCGTACGCTACGTGCCAGTGGGCACGGATGTAGCCCAGCCAGGATTTTTCGGACGTCTTTTTGGTGGCGAAGACAAATCCAACGAAGCATTGAAATATCAAATTGCTGTGCGCACGACCGGTACAACGACCACGGTGTCGGTGCTGGACGGCAAGGGTAATACAGCCAACTCTGAGACGGCGCAGCGTATTGTCAAAGTGATTGCGGACGATTTGAAGTGAAAATGAACTCCGGGGACCTTGCAGGTCTCCGGGTTGCAGTGCTTTTCTGACGGACAGAAATCTATGGACGAAAAAAAACCACCTTGCGGTGGTTTTTTTTCGCTTGGAGCAGATTACTGCTTAGCTGGCTCGGAAGCAGCAGCAGCAGGAGCTGGAGTAGCCATAGGAGCTGGAGCAGCCGCAGGAGCTGGAGTCTGCACAACCACTGGTGCAACTACGACGGGAGCAGGCGCTTCTTCTTTTTTACCGCAAGCAGCGAGGGCAGCAGCAGCGATAACGGCTGCCAAAACGAGAGATTTGTTCATGTTGATTACAAGAGTGAGTTAACGAAGCAGTTCCCAGAAGGTATCCAGGTGGCCAACCACAACGAGCCCGCCCCCTGAACATAAGCAAAAAGCGTTCGATCTCTTTTTACTTAGCCACTGATTATAGCGGAAAAAGTTCCATCTTCACGGGAAAACCCTTAAAAACGCCCTAAATCGTGCTTATAGCCCCAAAATGGTGGCAGGAAACCCCGGCGCACTGTTACGGCGGCATTCGTCTAACGCTTCCTTGAGTCGCAACCGACGTTGCGGCTCTGTGCCCGCCATACCTGTACTGCGGGCCAAATCCAGTCGGCGCATGGCCCACGCGGGGCTCCAGATCGCACTAGGGAATTCACTCTCATCCACTTGCTTGCATACCCGGCAATCGATGATGTGGTCCCATTGGTTACGCCAAGCGACGAACCGCGGATGCAGGCGCGGCAAAGAATCAAAGCGATGCGCCATCAGTGTGAGCTTGCGCCCCTGGCCCGCCCAAGCTTGAAGTGACTCGACCACCACGCGTTCGCGCAGCGGCCAGTCTTCAAAGTTGGCATCACTAAGGGTGAGTTCGCGCCAGCCACGGGCGGCGGCCAAGGCCAACGCATCGCGCACCAATCGCGAAAATTCCACGGGGCCTGAGAAAGCGCCCTCGGGCAAACCTGTTTCAGTGTCAATCGTCAGCATGTAACCACCCTGCCTCTTGCCAGTCTTGCAACAGGGCAACCGCGCCCTCACTCAACTTGGCTACTTCTTTGGCTGATAGAAAGCGCCAGTCGGCAAGCTGGCGAATCAATAGCGCATCGCGACCCGACGCCACATAGCTTTCACCATTGATGAAGACGTGTTTATCGTCGTACATCAGACGCGTTCGGCGATCCAGGCGAATCGCGCTGCCCCAGCCAGCATCGTTTTCTCCATCAAAGCTGACATGGGCCTTGGGCTCGCTCAGATACTCGCCCAACGCGCGGCGCAGTGCCAATGGGTCTTGTAATGCGTCGTGGACTGCGTTTTGCGCAAACTCCACCAGTGCCTCTGGGATAGCGCCGCAGTGCTCAACAGCTACCTGCTTGGGGTCGCGGTACAGGGCCTCTCCCACCGCATCGGCGGCATCTTCGGCCAGGCGTTGCAATAGCTCGGAAGCCAGCTCGCCCCGATTGGGCGCGCGAAATCCAATCGAATAGGTCATGCATTCGCCCACCGCCACGCCGTCATGCGCGTAGCGCGGTGGCAGATACAGCATGTCACCGGGGTTGAGGACGAACTCCTCTTCGGGTTCAAAGTTCGCCAGAATTTTGATCGGTATATTGGGCACGAGGCTCAAGTCCTTCTGCCGCCCAATACGCCAGCGGCGCTGACCGTGGGCCTGAAGCAAAAACACGTCGTAGCTGTCAAAGTGCGGCCCTACGCCGCCGCCATCGCTGGCATAGCTCACCATCAGGTCGTCTAGACGCGCGTCAGGAACAAAGCGGAACTGGTTTATCAACGCGTGCATCCGCTCATCCAACAGGTCCATGCCCTGCAACAGCACCGTCCAGCCCGGCTGCTTGAAGGGGGGCAAAGCCACGCGGGCAAAGGGGCCGTGGCGGAACTTCCAAGCGGCTTGGCCCTGGTCGTTCTTCGCTCCTTTAGCAGCCTTGGTAGCTTTGGTAGCTTTGGTAGCTTTGGTATCACCCTGCACGATCAGACGCGACTCCACCTCAGGCTGGGCCGCCAGCGCGATCAGATCGGCGCGGTCCAGCGGTGGCGCAAAGCCGGGAATGGCTTGACGAATCACCAACGGCTTTTTCTGCCAGTGGCGTTGCATGAAGGCGGCGGGCGACAGGCCACCCAAAAGAGCGAGAGGTTCATGGACATTCATGTCCGCATTTTCCACCTTTGGCGGTCCGCTGGAGGCAGCAATGCGACAATTACCGTATGGATATTACTGAACAATGCGTCGTTGCCCTGACCTGGACGCTGAAAGACACCTTGGGCGAAGAATTGGACGTGCTCGACGAGCCGGTGGAGTTTTTGGTGGGCGGACGCGACCTGTTGCCGGTGATTGAACGCGCCCTGCAAGGCTACGCTGCAGGCGCAGACGTGGATATTCAAATTGAACCCGAACAGGCTTTTGGTGACTTCAACGACCAACTGTTGTTCTTGGAACCACGCGTACTGTTTCCGGCCGAGATGGAAGTCGGGCTGACGCTGGAAGGCAGCGCCCTGCCCGAAGGCTGCAATCCCGCCGCACCCAAAGACACGCTTTACACCGTGACCGACATTTACCCCGAGCACGTGGTGCTGGACGGCAACCATCCGCTGGCGGGCATCGCCATTCGCCTGCACATGCGGGTGGAAGGTGTGCGCGAGGCGACCGAAGAAGAGATTGGCCGTGGCAGCTGCGGCACCGGTTTCTTCCAATTGCGCGTAGATACGGTCGAAGTGCCCATTGAGCGCACTTTGCACTAGTTTTTAGTCAAATGTGCCTGTGGCCCTTGCGTTTACTGCCTGTTTAGCTATTAAATAGATAGCAACTAGCGGTCAAATCTCAGGCCTTGCCGGTCGATCCGTAGCCACCCTCCCCGCGTTGGGACGCCGGAAACTCGCTCACCACATGGAACTGCGCCTGCACCACCGGCACGATGACCAGTTGCGCAATGCGCTCCATGGGTTCGATCGTGAACGCTGTGGTGCTGCGATTCCAGGCGCTGACCATCAGTTGGCCCTGGTAATCACTGTCGATCAAACCCACCAAGTTACCCAGCACGATACCGTGCTTGTGACCCAAACCCGAGCGCGGCAGGATTAGCGCGGCGTAGGCGGGGTCTTCCAAATAAATGGCCATGCCGGTAGGCACCAGTTGCCACGCATTAGGTTGCAGGGTCAGCGGCTCGGCCAGGCAGGCACGCAGGTCCAGGCCCGCACTGCCCGGGGTGGCGTAGCTGGGGAGTTGGTCGCTCAAGCGGGGGTCGAGAATTTTGACGTCGATTTGCATGGTGAATAGTGAATCGTGACGGGTGGAGCCGGTGCGTCTCAGGGACGGGCGAGCTAAAGATAAATAAGTGATTAGGCGGTTATTGCAGCAGCTTTGCGGCGCCTGGCAATTTCAGCGATCAGTTGGCGAGCCAAGGTCAGTTTGTCATTGCGAGGAAGTTCAATTGCGCCGTGGGCGTCGACCAGCAGCAAAGCATTGTCATCCCGCCCGAAAGTAGCCGGGCCAATATTACCCACCAGCAGGGGCACGCCCTTGCGGATGCGCTTGGCCGTGGCGTGCTGCAGCAAGTCATGGCTCTCGGCCGCAAAGCCCACGCAATACAGAGCGCCGCTTCGCGCGCGGGGCGATTGGGCGATAGTGGCCAGGATATCGGCGTTCTCCACAAACTCCAGGGCAGGTGGTAGGCCGGACGCGTCTTTTTTGATCTTCTGCTCTGCGGCGGATGCTGGTCGCCAGTCGGCCACCGCTGCAGTCGCTATAAAAATGCTAGCTGCCGGAGCAATATTTACGGCGGCCTCCAGCATATTGGATGCCGATTTCACATCCACACGCTGCACTCCGCGGGGCGTGGGCAAATGAACCGGCCCCGCCACCAGCGTGACCGTGGCACCGGCCTCCTGAGCTGCGCGTGCAATCGCAAAGCCCATCTTGCCGCTGGATAAATTAGTGATGCCGCGCACCGGGTCAATCGCCTCAAACGTCGGGCCGGCAGTGACCAGCACATGCTCGTCCGCCAGCACTTTGGGCTGGAAGAAGGCGATCACGTCCTGCAATAGTTCTTGTGGCTCCAGCATACGACCGTCGCCGGTCTCGCCACAGGCCTGAAAGCCACTGCCTACACCCAGGAGCGTTGCTCCATCGGCCTGCAGTTGCGCCAGATTGCGCTGCGTAGCCGGGTGTGCCCACATCTCTCGGTTCATGGCGGGCGCCACCAACAGTGGCACCGAATCAATGGGGCGCGCCAGGCACATCAGGCTGAGCAAATCATCGGCCCGTCCATGTAAAAGTTTAGCCATGAAATCCGCGCTGCAGGGCGCAATCAGGAGCGCATCTGCCTCGCGGCTCAAGTTGATGTGAGGCATGTTGTTGCGCTCACGCGCATCCCACTGCGAGTCATACACCGTGCGGTTGGAGAGGGCTTGCAAGGTCACCGGCGTGATGAACTGCGCCGCCGCTTCGGTCATCACCGCCTGTACCGTCGCCCCCTCTTTGATGAGCGCCCGGCACAGCTCGGCGGCCTTGTAGCAGGCAATGCCTCCGGTGAGGCCCAAAACAATGTGTTTCCCAGCAAGGTCATTCATGCGCAGGAATGTAGCAGGTGCCGAAGTTTATCCGTTTGCGCACCCAGACCGCAGCGTGGCTGGGTATGCGTTTTGCGCAAGTCAAGGAGGAGCCCGCAAAGCGGGCGGGGGACATGGAGCAAAACGCATACCCCGCCACGCGGAGCGCGCGCGATCTTGCACGATGCAAGAACCAAGGCTTGAAAAACGGACACGTATAATCTTTGTTTACCACTTCCCTGAGCGCAATGCTCCCCCTGACATGACCAAATTTGTCTTCGTCACCGGCGGTGTGGTGTCTTCCCTTGGCAAGGGAATCGCCTCAGCCTCCTTAGCAGCGATTCTGGAATCGCGAGGCCTCACAGTCACTTTAATCAAGCTTGACCCGTACCTCAACGTCGATCCCGGGACCATGTCGCCTTTTCAACATGGCGAAGTGTTCGTCACGGAAGATGGCGCCGAAACCGATCTTGACCTTGGCCACTATGAGCGCTTTGTGGAATCACGCATGCGCAAGGCCAACAACTTCACCACCGGCCAAATCTACAAAAGCGTGCTGGAGAAAGAACGCCGCGGCGACTACCTGGGCAAAACAGTTCAGGTCATCCCCCACGTCACCAACGAAATCCAGGATTTCGTCCGTCGCGGTGCCCGCATCGGCACGCCCGAAGCCGTGGATGTTGCCATTG
>JANYEE010000203.1 GCA_025363275.1 Burkholderiales bacterium
CTGGACCCACAGGCCAAGCGCGATGTTGAAGTGCTGATCCATGCATTCGCAATGCAGAGCCCGGCCATGACGCTGGTGTTCTCTAGCCACAACCTGGGCCAGGTCAAGCGCCTGGCCAGCCGTGTCATCTACCTGGAAGGCGGCCGCGTGTTGGCAGACCTGCCGGTGCAGGATTTTTTCAACGGCACGGTACTGCCCACCCAGTACCCCGCCGCCCACCAGTTCGTCAAAGGAGAAACCGCATGATTTTGAGCCGTCTGACCCGCAATTTGAAGCCTTTTAGCCCTGAGGCCCAGGTAAAGTCTGCCCGGGTAGCTATTATTTTTGTAGCGGGCCTGGTGTCGCTGGCGGCCAGCGCCCAGTCCATCGTGGTGGCCTCCACCACGTCCACCGAGCAATCCGGCCTGTTTGCCACGCTGCTCCCTGAGTTCAAAAAGGCCAGTGGCATCGACGTGAAAGTGGTGGCCCTGGGCACCGGCCAGGCCATCGACATGGGCCGCCGGGGCGATGCCGATGTACTTTTTGTGCACGACAAGGTGGCGGAAGAGAAAGTGGTGGAAGAGGGCTTTGCCGTCAAACGCTTTGAGGTGATGTACAACGACTTTGTGCTGATCGGCCCCAAGGCCGATCCCCTGAAAACCAAAGGCGCTGACATCGTGGTAGCGCTGAAAAAAGTAGCTGCCGCCAACGGCGACTTTGTGTCGCGCGGCGACAAGAGCGGCACCCACGCCGCCGAGTTGCGCTTCTGGAAGCTGGCCGTTGTGGACGACAAGACCGGCAGCGGCCAAGGTACGGGATACAAGGCCTGCGGCTGTGGCATGGGGCCTGCGCTGAACATGGCCTCCAGCACCGGCGCCTACGTGCTGGCCGACCGTGGCACCTGGCTCAACTTCAAAAACCGGGGTGACCTGGCGATTCTGGTGGAGGGCGACAAGCGCCTCTTCAACCAGTACGGCGTGATGCTGGTGAACCCGGCCAAGCACCCCCAGGTGAAGGCGGCTGACGGCCAGAAGTTTGTGGACTGGCTCATCAGCCCGGTGGGCCAGAGCGCCATTGCCAGCTACAAAATTGGGGGAGAGCAGTTATTCTTCCCGAATGCAAAACTCTGAACTCAATTTAAGCAACACCACCGCGCTGGTGCTGGCGGGCGGCCGCGGCAGCCGCATGGGCGGCGTGGACAAAGGACTGGAACACTTTCGGGGCCAAGCCCTGGTGGAAACCGCATTGCAACGGCTGGCACAGCAAGCCGGTGGCCCCTTGCACGGGGTGCTGATCAATGCCAACCGCAATGCCGAGGCTTACACCGCCCTGGGCCAGCGCCTATTGGGCACCCAACCGCTGGCGGTGGTGGCCGATACGCTGGAGGATTACGCCGGCCCGCTGGCGGGTTTTCTGGTGGGGCTGACGTACTGCAAAACGGCGTACATGTTCACCGTGCCCTGCGACAGCCCGCTGTTCCCCTTGGATTTGGGACAGCGCCTCATGCAAGCGCTGCTGGCCGATGGCGCTGACATTGCCATGGTGAGCGCACCCGAGGCCGGGCGCGATGGCACGGTGGCGCTGCGCAGCCAGCCCGTGTTTTGCCTGATGAAGGCAACGCTGCTGGCCAGCCTGACGCAGTTTCTGGGGGAGGGCGGGCGCAAGATAGACACCTGGACCGCGCTGCACCGCGTAGTGCTGGTGGCATTTGATGCGCCGGGCGATGACCCCCGTGCATTTGCCAACGCCAACACGCTGGATGAATTGCGCGCACTAGAAAAGATGGAGACAGGTGGCACACCATGAAGACACTGCAAGACATTGCGCAATCGCTGCAGGGCTACGACCCGCAATCCCTGACCATGGCAGACGCCAACGCGTTCATCGCCCGCCTGGTGCAGCCATTGACTGTGACGGAGCGCCTACCCATCCGGCAATGTGCGGGGCGCGTGCTGGCGGAGGATCTGGTGTCGCCCTTGTCGGTACCGGCGCACGACAACTCGGCCATGGATGGCTTTGCTTTCCCCGGTTCGGCATTGCAGCCCGGTCAGCCCTTGGCACTGCGCATAGCGGGCACGGCATTGGCGGGCAAAGCCTGGA
>JANYEE010000219.1 GCA_025363275.1 Burkholderiales bacterium
CACGATTCACCATCCAGTTTAGAGATCGCATCTCCGCAAACTGATGTCCGCCCCGTTTACACAAAATTCAGGACACGCCCAGGTTGAGAAGGTCCGAGTTTGAGCGCAAACTCAGCAAGGGCGAGGCCCTGTTGCACATTGATTTATCGTCCAAAAAAGGGGAAGCATTCAGCATGGAACAAGAAACCACTTCCATTGAAAAGCCCGGTTTTTATATACCGGAAGGCATTGCCCGCATAACGCGCAATGGACACACGGACATTTATCTCATCCGGAATCAGATGCCCTTGGGTTCATACCGGGTGAGCCTGGCGTACGAGCTGGATGATTTCAAGGAAGGACAAAGTTGCGGTCACTTCCTGTATTTGCGGGAATCCGATGCAGTCGAGCACCTCGGTGGCATCAAGGAGTATTTCATTTCCCTAAAACTAACCGAAAGGTGGATTGCAGATGTCGTTCGGCAGTGCGACCGTTCGGTTGGTTTACTGCCCATCGTGCGGGCTTGTGAAAAACTTCGCAATCTGAAGCGCCCCCCCACAGACGAAGAAATTCGGCAAACCGCACGTGAGGCCTTGGCTGATTACCACACGCGTCGTTTGATGCTCAATTTTGGGGTTCGCGGCAGGGTTGAAAAGCAGACGTAAACTTGTTAAGCGCTAGCCGGTTTGAATTGAAAGAAAGAAGATTTCAAAGGGAGTGTTTTCATGTCGTCAGATTCAACCTTTGCGCCCAAACGCAGGGTCTTTTTGAGCTATGGCCACGATAAGGCCTGCGGTGAATTGGTCGAGAGAATCCGTAAAGATCTCAAGGCCAAAGGCATCGAAGCTTGGGTTGATGTCGAACGCATTGAGTTCGGCGACCAATGGCGCCAGGCCATCACCGATGGCCTGAAGACGAGCAGCCATGTCCTGGCCTTCCTATCCAAGCACTCCACCCGCAAACCAGGTGTGTGCCGCCAGGAGGTGGCGATAGCGCTTGGCCCGCTCAAGAGCCACGTCTACACCGTGCTGGTCGAGCCACTCAACGAAGTCACGCCCCCTTTAATCGTGAGCCACCTGCAGTGGCTGGACATGCAGCAATGGCGCACCCTCAAGGCAGAGCAGCCAGAAGTTTATGAGGAGATGTACCAGAAGGGCCTGGCAGAAATCCTGCGGGTGATCGAACGTAACGAGCCATTTGCCGGTGAGATTGAAGAGCTACAGCGTTGGCTCAAACCACTGGACTGCACCAGCGACATGATTGCGGCTGAAGATGGCTTTACAGGTCGCGATTGGTTGTTAGGCGATATTGGCGAGACGCACACTGGTGGCAAAGCTGAAGCCAAGGCTGAATTCGCAGGCGAGATTGAACGCTGGCGCACTGATGGCACAGCGCACCAAGTGTTCTGGATTGCGGCAGAACCTGGCTGGGGCAAGTCTGCAGTATCTGCCCGCATGGCCCATGCCGGACGTGCGCGGGTGATGGCCGTGCATTTCTGCAAACACGACCAGCCAGACCGGCGCGACGCGGGGCGCGTGGTGCGATCCATCGCTTTCCAGATGGCGACGCAGTTGGGTGAATACCGCACGCTGCTCGTTGAAGAAGCGCGCAGGGGCACAACGCTTGACGACAAGAACGCGAGGGAGCTCTTTCAAACCCTACTGGCCAACCCGCTGACACACGTCATCGAAGGCGGCCGCGGGCCGCACGACCGACATGTGGTCGTTCTGGACGCATTGGACGAAGCTATAGACGCCGATGGCCGCAGCGACTTGCTCACGCTCGTCTCCAGCGAGTTCGGCAAGCTGCCGTCCTGGCTGGGTCTAATGGTGACCAGTCGACCAGAAGCACCGGTTGTTCGGCAACTCTCGCAATTTGGTGTTCATGCTCTGAAAGCTGATGACCCGCGCAACCTGCAAGACGTGCAGATCTACACATATAACTGGCTTCAGAAATTGGATCTAGACGCGACTGCCCGCAAGGCAGCGTTGGAAGCTGTCCTGCAAGCTGGGCAAGGGAACTTTCTTTATGTTCGGCAATTGGAGGCCGCGGTTAGTGAGGGGATTGTTTCGCCCATCCAGCTCACGCAGTCTGCCGGATTGCCGTCGGGGTTGGCAGCCCTGTATGAGCGCTGGTTCCTGCACCGCTTCAAGGATCAGGATGCCTATGAGCGCTTGCAGCGCCCATTGCTGGATTTGATGCTTGCGGCCCGCGAGCCATTGCCGCTCCAATTGGCTGGGCAAATCTTAGAGTGGGGTCCTTACGGGCAGGGCAAAGCCCTCAAGTCGCTGGGCTCGCTTTGTGTGCAGACTATCGCTGAGCAGGATAAGCCGGGGACCATTACCTTTTTCCACAAAAGTTTGCGTGACTGGCTTTCAGACGAGTCTGCCGCTGGGCCTGATTGGTATGCCAGCGAGGTAGAAGGCCACCGGGTGTTGGCAGAACACCTGTGGCAGGCTTACCAAAGTTGGAAGAATAGCGGATCGGTACTTGAAGGGGGTGATGGTTTTGAGAATCTAGGCGTTGGCGGACAAGCATACGCGCTACGTTATTCCCCTCTGCACCTGGAGGCCGTCAAAAAGACCAAAGAACGCGAATCAATGCTCACCGACTTTGCGCTAGCGATGCGCCGTTGTGCGAGCGGTGCGCTGGAGAGTTTGCTAACCGACTACCGCAATGAACGAGCCTCTGCGAAAAATTCGTCCATGAATGCTTGGGCAGACTGCATTGGTACGGCTGCACACTTGCTGCGCCGTGGTTTATCCGAATGGCAATCGCAAAAAATATTGCTGCAAGTTGCGATGGAGCATGCAGACAACAGTGCAATAACCATCGCAGCGCAAGAGTGGCTTGATAAAGGGGTTTGCGAATGGGTCTGGATGAAGCGCAAAGACCGCGCACAGTTTTACACACCTGATCCGTGTCTCGCGGTATTGGAAGGTCATACGGACTGGGTAACGGGCACTAAGATCTTGCCTAATGGCTGCATTTTTTCTTGGTCCCGAGATAAAACACTTCGATTATGGGACGGATCTGGTGGCGTCGCCTTAGAGATGTGTGAAGGCGAACTTTCAGACGACGGCTCAATCTTGTCGTTGGCAAAAGGCTGTACGACTCTACCGTTGAGCGGGAAGGGTGGCGTGGTACTTGCGGAAATGTTAAGTCATACGGCTACGCTAGTAGACAAACAACAGTGGCCAAAGGGTTGGGTTTTTTCTTGGTCCGACGACAATGCACTGCGGATCTGGGACACCAGCAAAGGCGTTAAGTGCGTGACGCTTCTTGGGCATAAAGAAAAGGTAGTAGGCGCCCGGCTACTGTCTCTTGACCGGATCCTATCCTGGGACGAAAAAACACTGCGAATCTGGAACGTTGTGAGCGGCGAGACGATTGCGGAATTTCAGGGCCACAAGTATCGGGTTTGCAGTGCCGAATCTCTTGATGACTCCCGAGTTCTTTCGTGGTCAGAAGACTCACTATGGATTTGGG